>JALHPV010000278.1 GCA_022842285.1 Kofleriaceae bacterium | reverse complement strand
ACAGCTCCTTCACGTACTTCGAGTCGCGGAACGCCTCCTCGAGCTCGTCGGGGTAGATGTTCTCGCCGCTCGCGCCGAGGATCATCTCCTTCTTGCGACCGACGATGAACACGTTGCCGTCGCCGTCGATGCGGCCGAGGTCACCGGTGTGGAGCCAGCCGTCCTTGAGCGTCGCGGCCGTGGCCTCGGCGTTCTGGTAGTAGCCCTGCATGACGTTCGGGCCCTTGGCCACGATCTCGCCGATGCCTGCGGCATCCGGCTGATCGATCCGGACGTCGATGCCCGGCAGCGGCCGGCCGACCGACCCGAACACGGGCTTGTCGCCGGGGCGCATCACGGTCAGGACCGGCGAGGACTCGGTCATGCCGTAGCCCTCGAACAGGTTGAAGCCGAGGCCGCGGAAGGCCTTGAGCGTGTCGGTCGGGAGCGCGGAGGCGCCGCTGATCAGCAGGCGCATGCGCCCGCCCAGCTTGCGATGCACGGGGAAGAACAGGACCTTGCCCGCGCCGATATCCCACGGCAGCTTGTCGCGCAGCGTCCGGTTCAGATCGACGATGGTGTCGAACACCTTCTCGACGATGACGCCCGCGTCACTGACGTTCTTGTAGATCTTGCGCTCGAGGAGCTGCCACAGCGCCGGCACGCCGACCATGCCGGTGATGCCCTCGTCCTGCAGCGCACGCTGGAGCGACTCGGCCTCGATCTCTTCGAGGTAGTCGATCGACGCGCCGTGCATGAGCGGCATCAGGAAGCCGGCCGAGAACTCGAGCGTGTGATGGAGCGGCAGGACCGACAGCAGCGTGTCGTGCTTGTAGAGCGTGAACAGCGACGACAGCTTGCTCGTCATCGCGGTCAGGTTCTTGTGCGTGAGCATCACGCCCTTCGGCGTGCCCGTGGTGCCCGACGTGAAGATGATCGAGGCGAGCTGATCGCCCTTCACGTCCGGCTGCACGGCCCCGACCGCCACATCGGGCTCGGCCTGCAGATCGAAGAGCTCGATGATCGTGATCGGCAGCCCGCCCTCGGCGGTGACGCGCGCCGCCACCTTCGGCGAGAGCAGCGCGACCTTCGCCTGCGACGCATTCGCGAGGTTCACGACCTCGGGCGTCGTCAGCTCCTTGTCGAGCGGCACCGCGATCGCCCCCGCGAGGATGATCGAGAAGTAGCCGATGACCCAGTCGGGCGAGTTCTCGCCCATGATCATCACGCGGTCGCCCGCGCCGACGCCGTGCTGCCGCAGCCACGCCGCGCCTCGCCACGCACAGTCCTCGAACTGCGCGTAGGTGTACGTGATGGGCTCCGCGTCCTCGTCCTTCGGCAGGAGCCGGAACGCGACCCGGTTCTTGTGCAGCTTCGTCGTCGCCTCGAACAGCTCGAGTAGCGACTTGTACGTGTAGACGGTCTTCGGCTTCGCGCCGAACTCCTCGTCGAGCTTGTCGAACGTCCACTTCTGGAGGCCGGGGAAGTGCGTGTCGAGCCAGTACCGACGCCAGTCGATGAGGTGCGGGGCCCACAGCAGGCGATCCTGATCCTCGGGCGACACGCGGGCCCACAGCGCACGCATGTTGTCGCAACGGAAGGCGATGTCGTGGTCGGTCGTGAACGGCTTGAACAGCTGGACGAGCTCGTTCACCTGACCGGTGAAGGTCGAGACCTTCTGCAGCTCCTCGCGCGCGCGCTCCGCGAACGCCTCGAGGCGCGGCGTGCCCCACTTCGGCATGCGGTCGTCGATCTCGGTCAAGAGCCGGTCGGCGATCCGCTTCAGCATGGGCGTCGAGCGCCGCTGGAACTCCTCGAACGTGACGGCCTTGCCTTCGAGGCGGGCCCGGAGGCGCGATCGCAGCTCGTCCTCGCCGCGGTCGGCCTTGTCGAGGAAGTGCCGCCGCACGGCCAGCGCGGTGAGCTCCGTCAGGCGCTTGCTGCTGATGCGGTTCGCGTCGCTGGTGCCGAGCTGGTAGACGGGCTCGTGCTCGCCGGCGAGGATCGCCGCGGTCGCGAGGAGCATGCCGGACGCGATGAAGTCGACCGGGATGATGTCGAGCGCGGTATCCGGGCCGTTGGGCACGCTCCGGTGCCCCTTCAGCATCAGATACATGAGCGGCGCCGTCGTGTTGAAACCCTCGTTCCAGCCCGGGAACGGGTACCGCACCGAGCTCTCGACGATGGCGGGACGGACGATCGTCGACATGACGCTCGTGTCCGACAGGATGATCTGTTCGCCGAGCGACTTCGTGTACGTGTACGTGTTGGTCCAGCCCCAGTGGGCGGCGCGCTCCATGCCGACGTCGGTCAGCACCTTGTTGAGCCAGATCTTGCGCTCGCGGGCGACGGCGAGCTTGAGGTCGTTCTCGTCGTCGGGGTCGCGGCGCTGCCCCTTCAGGTAGTCGTGCGCGGCCTCGCGGAACTGCGAGATGTGCTTGCGGTCGTTCGACTGCTCGCGCGCCTGATCGATCAGCTTCTGACAGTCGGCGACCTCGGCGATCGGATCGAAGTCGCGATCCAGGAGCTCCTCGGCACCACGCTGCTCGTCGGAGAGCGTGCTCGAGCGGGGGAAGTAGCCGACGACGGGCTCGTCCTCCCATACGTCGCCATCGCGCCGCCCCGCCACGTAGCAGGTCGACACGTGCACCAGGCGCGCGCCCAGCTTCTTCGCCGTCTCGAGCACGTTCTTCGCGCCGAGCGCGTTGATGCGCAACCCGCTCTCGAGCGGCGGCGTGAACGACACGAGACCGGCGCTGTTGATGATGACGTCGATGCCGCCCGCGGCGGCGATCTCCGCGAACATCTCGTCGGTGAAGTTGCACAGCGCGCGACCGATATCACCGGCGACGGCGGTGATCTTGCTGCGCATGAAGGCCTCGTAGCCCGCGCCGTACTTGTCCTTGAGCGGCTGGAATGCCTCCGAGGGTGCGACCTTCTTGAAGAAGCGCTCGTCGGCGGTGTTGCCGGCGCCGGGGCGCACGAGGCAGTAGACCTTGCCCACGCCCGGGTAGCGATCGAGCAGCATCGACAGCGCGACCTTCCCGACGAAGCCGGTGGTGCCGATGATGAGGATCGACTTGCCTTCGAAGATCTGGGCGACGTCGAGGCGCGCCTTGCCCGTCACGCCCGCACGAAGCGGGGGCAGCGGGGCCATGCGCGCATCCGGCCACGGCAGCTTGCCGTTCGCGTCGTAGGCGAGCTCGGTGTCGAGGTGGTACCCGGACCGGCGGTGCCCGTTGCCGTTGCTGTGACCGTTGCCTTCCGTCATCGCATCTCCGGGGTCACATCACGTCGCTGATCATGTACGGCGGGTGGTGCAGCATCGAGATCTGCGCGCTGCGCCCCATCGTGCCGCGCGCCATCGCGACGGCCTCGGCGATCGACCCCGCGGTCTCCCAGCCCATGATGGCCGGCACCGTCGCGTTGTCGGCCCCGACGACGATCACGCGACTCGTCTTCTCGCGGCCGCGCTGGCCCCAGTACCACATGAAGCACGGGTGGGCGCCGTGGTACGCGTTGCCGCGCCGGTACATCTCGATGTAGCTCGGGTTGTAAGCGAGCTCGTCCTGGTACTTCTGCTCGATCGTGTAGCTGTCGGTCGTCTCCGTCAGCACGCGATTGAAGAACTCGATGTAGCTCGGGTGGTGCACCGGATCGAACCGGTCACTGCACGGATGCGTGAGGATCAGGACCCCGCCGTCCCGCAGGATCGGCTGGTTCCGGTACATGTGATAGAAGTAGCCGAGCGCCATCACCTGCACGAGCAGCGGATTGAGCGCCTTGCTGTTCACGTTGTACGGCGAGATGTACGGGATGCCCATGATGAGGACATCCGCGGGACCATCGACCTCGACGCAGTTCTGCTCGTTCTGCTTGGCGAGGGTCTTGTCGTGGCACTCGACGCCACCCGCGTAGCAACCGATGAGCTCGTAGGCGGCCGGCGTGCGCATGAAGATCTCGCGGCGCGCGGCGAACGGCAGCTTGTCGAGCGACCACTTCATCGCCGAGAACTTCAGGCGATCGGCCTCGGTGAACTCGTCCTCGTTCTTGGTGAGGAACGAGAGTGGACCGTCGAAGCAGCGGTTGTTGAGGACCGTCTCGATGTGGAAGACCTTGAGCGTCTTCTCGATCAGGTCACCCTGCCGCTTGAACGAGTGCGACAGGTAGCTCTTCGGCGGATCCATGAACGAGTTCGACTTCACGATGCCGGCCGGCGTGTGGTGCGCCTTCAGGCTCTCGTAGCCGCACAGGCCGACGGCCATCGACTTGTTGCCGCCGTTCATCGGCACGAAGTTCAGGTTCACGTAGATCGTCAGGTCGCTCTCCGCGACGCGACGGTTCATCTCGACGAGCTCCTTGTGCGGCGTGTGGCCGAGGACGACCATCCCGTCCGGATCGCACCCGTCGTGGTTGTACAGGCGGTCCGGCCAGTACTCGTTCCAGACCTTCTCGCCCACCATCCGCTTGATCTCCCAGTCGTGCATCCGACGGTGGAGGCCCAGCGCGATGATGATGTGCACGTCGTCGACGCCGTGATCGGCGAGCATCTCGCACACGATCTCGAGCACGAGCTGGCGCACGTCCGGCGTGCGCATGATCGGCAGGGGCATCGAGATGTCGTCGACGGCGATCGAGACCTTCATGCCCGGCTTCAGGAGCGCGTGCAGCGGCTCGGAGTTGTCGGGGTTGTTCAGCGCGTAGCGGATCGCGGCCTTGGGGTTCGCGATGCCCGTCATCGGGCGCTTCGGGTAGATGACGCGCGTCCCGATCGGCAGATCCTCGATCATGAGGTTCTCGCCGTAGAACATGATGCGCGGGGCGGAGTCCGTGTCGATGGTGACCACGTGCTCGCGCGGATGGGTGCGGGTCTTGGGGCGGATCGCGCGCATCTCGTTTCCTCAGTGAATGGGCTTGCTTCGCAAACGACGCGGAGCTTTCAAGTCAGACGGTGGCTTGGCCAGGCCCTGCGGCCGGCGCGCGACGGACCGCTCCACATCCTCGGCCAGGTCGAGGATGGGCCAGTCGTACGAACGCGCCAGCGTCCTCAGCCGGAAGTCCGGGTTGCACGCCGTCGGATGACCGACGATCGCGAGCATGGGGTAGTCGGAGAAGCTGTCGGTGTACGCCCAGCTGTTGGCCAGATCGATGTCGTGGGCCTTCGCGTACTGCCGCATGATGTCGGCCTTGGTCGCGCCGGCGACAAACGGCTTCGCGAGCTTGCCCGTCGCGTAGTTGTCGACGAACTCGAGCTTGTTCGCGATCAGATCGTCGACGCCGAGGTACTTGGCGAGCGGCTTCATCGTGAAGTCGAGCGCGCCGCTGATGAGCACCTGCCGGCACCCTGCCCGCTTCGACTCCTCGATGAGGTCCTTCGCGCGCGGGTAGATGTTCGGCTTGATGACGTCCTCGAAGAGCTCCTCCGCGAGGACGACCAGCCGATCCTCGGAGGCGCCTTCGTACGACCGATAGAAGATCTCGTTGAACCACTTCCGGGACAGCTTGTCGGCCGCCCAGAACACGGGGATCGAGAGGGCCGTCTTCACCGTGCGCCGCGCGCTCTCGGCAAGGGACGGCTGCCGCGACGCGTAAAACGCGAACGAGTGCACGATGTTCGTGCTGATGAGCGTGCCGTCGACGTCATAGAACGCCGCGGAATGCTTGTACTTGTGCTGCTCGTGCATGCCGGGAGTGAGCTTTCGAGGGGGCACATTGGCGCGGGCGAAGCCGCTCTGTCAATGATACGGATTGCCCCATGCGCGTCCCTCAGTGGCTGACCTTCGCCATCGCCGTCATCGTCATGATCTTCGGCGGTTACCGGCTCTGGTTGGCCACCCGCACGCAGCCCGACGCGGACCAGGACGAACGGTCAGGCCGGCGCCGCAAGGGCTTCTACGGCATGAGCAAGAAGACGCACCTCGCCATCGGCGTCGTCTACATGCTGCTCGCCGCCGGCCTCATCGCCACCTCCCTCGGCTTCAATCCCTTCGCGGACGCCGTCGGCCCCGACACGATCACGCCGACCAAGGACACCGCGCCCTCGAAGGCCGTCCCGCCCGACGGCATCGACAAGCAGTAGCGCCGCCGGTCGCTCCCGGAGTTTCAACGCCAACGACGCCAAGGGATCGGTGGCGCTCCGCGCCGATCGGTGGTTCCGCACGCGGTCCACACGTGTTCCAGCGTTCCACCGCCAAGGCGCCGAGGACGCCAAGGGTGTGTCCGGCTGTCGGCCCCCTGTCGCAGGGGTCCGACCCCTTTTGTCCGGCAAGTGTCGCAGGGGGCTGGGCAAAACGCCCCATGGCACGAAGGACGCTGCGAATCCGTCAGAGGATCTGCAGGCGGCGCGCGTTCTCGGCGTGCTCGCCGATGTACTCGAGGATGTGCGGGTGGGTCATGATGACCTCGCGGAAGACCGGGGCCGGCAGGCACAGCGCGAGTGACTTGCCGACGGCGACGACGTCGCTGCGAAACGCGCCGCCCGAGAGCAGCGCCGTCTCACCGATGAGGTCGCCTGGGCCGAGCGTGATCACGATCTGGCCGCCGCGCACCACGTTGAAGTGGCCGGCGAGGACGATGTAGAGGCCGTCGGGGCGCGCCCCCGCGGGGATGAGCTTCGTGTTCGCGTCGATCTCGAGGAACGAGAAGCGCTCCGCGAGCTCCTCGCGCTGCGACTCGTCGAACGGGCGGAAGAGCGGGCTCGTCCGGATCCAGCGGTCGACGAGGCGATCGCGGACGAAGCGCAGGACGGCGCGGAGGACGTCACCGTGCTGGCCGAGGACGCGTGCGAGCGTGTGGCGATCGATGCGCAGGAGCTCGCTGTCGACGAGCGCCGCCACCGTCGCCGAGCGCGGCTGGTCGGTCATGAGGGCGACCTCGCCGATGAAGGAGCTCGGCCCCAGGCGCGCCATCTCGACGCGCGGCGGCCCCTCGGCCTGCACCGAGACCTCGCCCTCGGCGATCACGTAGAGCGCGTCGCCGGGCTCGCCTTCGCGGAAGAGGATGCCGCCCGCCTCGAGGTGGACGAGCGAGAGGTTCGCGACGAGCGCCTCGAGCGCCTCGCTCGGCAGGCCGGCGAAGAGCGGCGTCGCGGCGAGCGCCCGCGCGGCGGCGAGGCCGATGTTGCGCGGCTGCGCCATCGGAACTTCCTCGAGGTCCTCGAGGTCGAGCTCCGCGATCTCGTCGAGCTCGGGCTCGACCGCATCGGGATCCTCGATCTCGATCCGCGGCTGAGTTCCGGTATCGATCTCGATCTCGATCGAGCTGGAGAACGACGAGAGATCGTCGCTCGCCCCGCCGTCGAGCGGCAGCGGCGGCAGGTCCTCGTCGTCGAGCGGGATGATGTGCACGCCGGCGACGCTCTCCTCGCGGCGACGCGAGTTCGGCACCTGCGTGTTGAGATCGATCTCGTCGAGGGCGGCGCCCGGCGGGAGCTCGATGGGACGGCTCTTGGTGCGCGGGGTGGCGACGGGCGGCGGCGTGCTGTGTTTCGCGCGCTGCGGTACGGGCGTCGGGCGCTGGGGCACGGGGGTCGGGCGCGGTAACGGCGCCTCGAGGCCCGCGGCCGGCTGCATCGGCGGCGAGACGAAGTCGATAGGTCCCGTCACGGGAGGGGGGCCGGCGGGCCGGACGACGGTGGCGGGACGCACGGGGGGCGCGGTCCCCGCCCGCGGGAAGCCTTGCGAGCGATCGCTCGGGCCGCCGACAGGCTCGGGAACGGCCGCGACCGGCATCCGGGTCGACGTGCCCGACGGGAGCAGCTGCGGCACGCCCGCGAGGCTCGGCCCCCGGCTCCGCAGAGGCGGCGGCACACTGTCGCGGCCGGCTTCGGTGCTCGCGCGACGCAGCGCCTGGACGTTGGGATCTTCGTGGAGCGCGGGGTTGTTGTCGGCCATGCCCGCCGCGCGCGTGGGGCCGGCGCCGACCTGTTCACTCATCGTCGACAGGCGGCGCAGCGTGTCGGCGTGCTGCGGATCGATCTGGAGGATCAGCTTGCAGACCGCGATGGCCTGCACGAGGAAGCCGTTCT
Source organism: Kofleriaceae bacterium (assembly GCA_022842285.1). Lineage (GTDB taxonomy): Bacteria > Myxococcota_A > Polyangia > Haliangiales > Haliangiaceae > JABFXX01. Next base: position 1,805 of record JALHPV010000278.1, on the reverse strand, counting down.
GCGCGTACCGCTCCGCGGAGCGCTCGAAGGCCTCGATCGCGTTCTTGTTGTTGCCGAGCCGCTTGTAGGTCTCGCCCGCGCGCTTGGCCCACTGGGCATCGCGCGGCTCGATGCGCTCGAGCTCGAGGTACGCGGCCAGCGCCTTTTTGTACTTGCCCGCGGAGGTCGCCTCGGCGGCTTCCTCGCGCAGTGCCCGCGGATCCTTGGCCATCGCCGACGCGGACTATAACCCTAGAGGGCCGCTCAGGTATGCGTGCGCGAGGCGCTGCGTGATGGGGCCGGCGGGGCGTGGCTCGCCATCGAGCCGAGTGACCGGCACCACGCCGCGCAGAGCGCTGGTCGTGAAGACCTCCTCCGCCGCGTAGAGCGCCTCGAGCGCGATCGGGGCCTCCTGCGCCGCGATTCCGAGGCCTGGCGCGAGTCCGAGCACGCGCGCCCGCACGATACCGGGGAGAATTCCCCGGTCGACCGGTGGGGTAACCAGCGCGCCGCCGGTCACGATGAAGATGTTCGCGGTCGCGCATTCGGCGACGCAGCCCCACGCGTCGAGGCGGATCCCGTCACCCGCACCGCGCTCCTGGGCCAGCTCGCGCCCCACCACGTGGTCGGCGTACGCGAGCAGCTTGTGTCCGCGGGACCGCCGCGCCGGCAACGGCAGGTCGATCAGCGCGAGCGATGTCTCGGGCGGCAGCTCGGGCAGCGGCTCGACGACGACGATCGCATGGCCCGGCCCCAGCGCCTGTGTCCGCGCCGACAGCGGGCCCGGCCCGCGCGTGAGCATGACGCGCACGCGGTGCTCGCCCGCGCCGGCTGCCGCGAGCGCCCCATGAACGTGGGAGGTGAGCTCGCCCCGGCCGATCGTCTGGAGCTTCAGGAACACCACGGTCTCGAACAGGCGGTCGAGGTGCGCCTCCAGCTCGCGCGCCACACCGCCGAAGGTACGTAGCACCTCGAAGCAGCCATCCCCGTAGAGCAGCCCGCGATCGAGGACGGAGATGCGCGCGGCCTCGGGCGGAACGAGCACGCCGTCGAGCGAGATGACCACGGCTCTACGGAATCACGATTCGCCGAGGACAGCCAGCGCGCGCCGGAGATCCGTCTCTGCGGCCAGACGCCACAGCTCGGCCTCCGGGAGGCTTGGTCCCGACAGCGCGGCGCGGTACTCGCCGACGGCTTTCCGCATGTACGCGAGCGCCCGGCCACGCAGCGAGCGCCGCAGCCCGGCGGCCACGGCGGGATCGAGCTCGCTCGGTAGCTCGAAGAGGAGGCCGATCGCGAGGTCGTGATAGAGGCTGCCGGCGCGGTAGTGCCCCGCGACCTCGGCGACCCCGCCCGTATCCGCGATCGCACGATATGTCTCGACCGCACCTTCGGTGGCGGCTTCCTTCGCGCGGATCGAGGTGGAGAGCGCTTCGATCAACGCGCGCGGCCGGAGCTTCCGGACGGCGGCGAGGTCTTTCTCGGCGGCCGCGAACCTGGCCGCCACCTCCGGCGTGACCCCGACGAGGGCGGTGCCAACACGCGGGCCTCGCAGATCGCCCGTGCCCGATGCGGCCACGATCTCCGCCCGGAGCTGCGCGATGCGCTCCTCGATGGCGACATCTGCGGGAGCGAGCGCGGCCGCGCGTGCCACGTAGTCGAGTGACTTGCGACTCCGGCCCGCATGCGACTCCATCTGCGCGAGGTGCAGCGCGGCGCGCCCCGTCAGCGCGCCCTCGGCCGTCGGGGCGGCGAGGACCCGCTCGAAGCCCACGCGCGCCGCCTCGGTATCTCCCGTCAGCTCCGCGAGGAAGTCGTCGACGAAT
>JALHPV010000277.1 GCA_022842285.1 Kofleriaceae bacterium | reverse complement strand
GCGCCATGTTCGCGATGGTCGCGCGATCGGGGAGCGAGAGCGCGGCCATGCCCGTACCGAAGAACTCGACGAACTTGTCGACGACGCCCTTCTTGCGGAGCATCTGCGTGACCGTGAGCACGAGGTCGGTGGCCGTCGCCCCCGGCGGCAGCTTGCCGGTGAGCTCGAAGCCAACGACCTCGGGGATGAGCATCGCCATCGGCTGCCCGAGCATGACCGCCTCGGCCTCGATACCGCCGACGCCCCAGCCCAGCACGCCGAGGCCGTTGATCATCGTGGTGTGCGAGTCGGTGCCCACGAGGGAGTCGGGCATCGCGACGAGGTTCCCGTCGGTCTGCTCCGTCCACACGACCTGCGCGAGGTACTCGAGGTTGACCTGGTGGCAGATGCCCGTGCCCGGGGGCACGACGCGCATGTTGTTGAGGGCCTGCTGGCCCCACTTGAGGAACAGGTAGCGCTCGTTGTTGCGCTGGTACTCGAGCTCGACGTTCTTCTTGAACGCGATCGACGTGCCGTACTCGTCGATCTGCACCGAGTGATCGATGACCAGGTCGGCCGCCTTGAGCGGGTTGATCGCGTTGCCGGGCAGGCCGAGCGCGACGAAGGCATCGCGCATCGCGGCGAGGTCGCACACGGCGGGGACGCCGGTGAAGTCCTGCATCAGCACGCGGGCGGGGCGGAGCTGGATCTCGTGCTCCACCCGCTGCTTCGGGTTCCAGCCGGCGACCGCCTCGATATCGGCGGGGGTCACCGTCTTGCCGTCCTCGTAGCGCAGCAAGTTCTCGAGGAGAATGCGCAGCGAGTAGGGCAGGGTCGTCACGTCGCCAACCTTCGCTTTGGCGAGGGCGTCGAGCCGATAGAGATCGACCTTGCGCGATCCAATGGCGAGGGTGGCTTTGCTTCCGAAGCTATTCGTTTTGGCCGTCATCCGCGGTCCGAATCTACCAGGGCCGTCGTGATTGGCCTCGGTGGTGCGTTACTTTGTCGGGGTGTCACCGTCAGATGCCGAGACGCGCGCTCTCGTCGCAGATCCTGCCGAAGTGGCGCGAATTTCCGCCGCCCTGGCCGGGGCGCCGCTCGCCTGCTTCGATCTCGAGTTCCTGTCCGCCGATCGCCTGGTCCCCGCGCTGTGCCTCCTCCAGGTCGCCTGGAGCGACATGGGCCCCGATGTCGTCCCCGAGCTCGCGCTGGTCGACCCGCAGGCCGTCGACGTGGCGCCGCTCGTCGCCGCCCTCGGTGCCCACCCCCGGGTGGTCGTGCACGCCGGCCGCCAGGACCTCCAGCTCCTGGCGACCCGCTTCGGGGCCCGCTTCCCCGGGATCATCGACACCCAGGTGATGGCGGCCTTCGCCGGCCTGGGCGATCAGGTCGGCCTCGCCACCCTCGCCGGCGAGCTCGTCGGCGCGACCATCGGCAAGGACCAGCAATGGACCGACTGGTCCCGCCGCCCGCTGTCAACCGCGCAGCTCCTCTACGCCGCGGCCGACGTCCGCTGGCTCCCCGCGATGTACGCGCGCCTCGCCGCCAGGCTCGGCGAGCGCCTCCCGTGGGCCAAGGCGGAGAGCGAGGTCGTGGCCGCCGATGCCATCGCCGCCTCCGAGGTCACCCCCGAGACGGCGTGGCAGAACGTCGGCACACGCGGCCTGGATGCGGCGGGCATCGCCACCGTGAAGACCCTCGCCGCCTGGCGCCAGCGCACCGCCATGGAGCTCGATCGCCCCCTCGGGCACATCCTCAACGAGAAGCAGCTCCTCGAGCTCGCTCGCGCGCGCCCGGACGAGCCCGAGGATGTCCGCCGCATCAAGGGCCTCCCGCAGCCCGCCCGCCAGCGGGCCTCCGAGATCCTCGAGGCGATCGCGGCCGCCGATCCCTCGACCGTCGACGCGAGCCCGCGCCTTCACCGTCCGCCGAGCCCCCGGGCCCAGCGCTGGTCCGAGCTCCTCCTCATCATCGTCCAGCTCGTCGCCGATCGCACGGGCGTCGCGGCGCGCCTCCTGGCCACCCGCTCCGATGCGGACGACTTCGCGCGCGCCGTGGACGAGCAGGGCCCGACGGCGGCCGAGTCGCTGCCGGCCCTGTCCACCTGGCGCCGCGCGGTGCTCGGCCACGTCTGGCTCGACTTCATCGCCGGCAAGCTGGCCCTGGTAGGAGATGCCTCGACGCCGACGGGCGTGGCGCTCAAGAGTGGCTGACCCCCTTGATGTCCGGCATCCAGACGGGGCCGGACGGGGTCAGACACAAGTTCCACAAGTTGCACAACTTGGGGGCCGCAACTTGTGCAACTTGTGTTTGTTGTGTCTGACCCCGTCCGAAAGCCGGACTAGCGTGGCTGGGGGCCGGTCGCGACGGGGCGCGCGGGGTCGCGGATCCACTCGCTGAAGGAGCCGGCGTAGAGGCGGGCGCCGTCGAGGCCCGCGTGCTCGAGGGCCAGGAGGTGGTGGCAGGCGGTGACGCCCGAGCCGCACGACACGACGAGCTCGCGCGGGGAGCGGTCGCCGAGGAGCGCTGTCCACTGGGCGCGGAGCTCGTCGGGCGGCAGGAAGCGGCCCTCGCGGAGGTTCTGCATGAAGGGGCGCGAGACGGCGCCCGCGATGTGGCCGGCGACGGGATCGATCGTCTCGTTCTGGCCAGCGTAGCGATCGGCGGCCCGTGCATCGACGACGACGAGGCGATCGTCGGCGAGGCCACGCTCGACGTCGGCGGTCGTGATCCAGCCGGTGAAGGGGTGGGGCGACGCCTCGACCGGCGTGACGGCGGGCTGCTCCGTGGTCACCGGTTGACCGGCGGCGGTCCAGGCGGCAACGCCACCGTCGAGGACGCGCACGTCGGCGTGTCCGGCCGCGCGCAGGAGCCACCAGAGGCGCGCCGCGAAGGCACCGGGCGCCTGGTCGTAGACGATGAGGCTGGTCTCCGGGGTGACCCCGTGCGCGCCGAGCCACCGCGCGAAGCGTTCCGCCTCGGGGAGCGGATGGCGGCCGGTGGTCGGCCCGACGGGCGACGAGAGGTCCGTATCGATGTCGGCGAAGAACGCGCCGGCGATGTGCCCGGCGTCGTACTGCGCGCGGCCCCAGCCAGGCTTCGCGACATCGAAGCGGCAATCGAAGAGGACGACGTTCGAACGATCGAGCTGCGTCAGCTCGGCGACGGAGATCAGCGGCGTGCGCACGCTACGCGGTATACCCCGGCGCATGGCGATCACGCTCTATCACCACCCGTACTCACGCGCCGCGGCCTCGGTGTGGCCCCTCGAAGAAGTGGGCGTGAGCTACCAGCTCGCGTGGACGGACATCCAGAAGGGCGAGCAGAAGCAGGCGGCGTTCCTCGCGAAGAACCCGATGGGGAAGATTCCCACGCTCGTCGATGGTGACCTCGTTGTCACCGAGTCGGCCGCGATCGCGATGTACCTCGCGGACCGCTACGCGCCCGGCACGCTCGCGCCTGCGCAGGGCGATCCGAAGCGTGGCACCTACTACCGCTGGATCTGCTTCGGGCCCTCGGTCATCGAGCCGGCCGCCACGGCCAACCTCTACAAGTGGGAGGCGAGGCCCGGCCAGGTCGGCTGGGGCACGCTGCCGGATACGTTGAGGGCCATCGAGCTCGCGCTCGCCTCCGGGCCGTACGTACTGGGAGAGACGTTCTCGATGGCGGACGTCGTCTTTGGCGGAACGCTTCGGTACATGACGACGTTCAAGCTGATCGAGCCCAGCCCGGCGGTCGCTTCGTACATCGCGCGCCTGAATCAGCGCCCCGCACTGCAGCGTGCCGACGCGCGCAACCAGGCGATCGCGAACGAGCGCGGCCTCGGGAAGTAGCCGCGCTTACTCGTAGCCGTCCTTGCGCTTCGCGGCCGCCCGCTTGGCGGCGTCGGCAGCCGCGGCCGCCGGGCTGCCGAGCTCGGCGAGTCGCGTCTGGCCCGCGGTGCCGACCTTCCCGAACACCGTGATCGTGTGGTGACCGCGCACCTCGATGGTCCAGAACTTGTTCTCGTCGCTGTGGACCAGCGCGATCCGGTGTGTGGGTGGGCCGTACGTCGCGAAGGGCCCCTCCGGATCCTCGTCCGGCGGGGCGGTGGGCTCGGCGTCTGGCGCCGGAGGCCGCGGCGGCTTGGGGGGCATCACGTTCGTCACCGCGGGCGGTCGCGGGGCGGTGAGCGTGCGGTCGCACATCGCCATGAACTCGGTCTCGCTGATCACCTTGAGGTTCGAGCCCCGGTTGATGAGCTGCTCCGCCTTGAGGATCTTGTCGCCCTTGGCCCCGCCGCCGAAGAGCGGCGAGCCCTCGTCGCCGACCACGAGGAAGTCGAGATCAGCGGTCACCGATCCCGCATTGATGCCGCCGATCGAGGTCACCTTCGCCTGCGCCTGCGATCGCTGCATGCCGGCCAGCTTGCCGGTGAACATGAACTTCTTGCCACGCGCGAGCTCGGTGCCCGCGGATGCCAGCGTCGGGGCGGCGTGCAGCTTCCTCGGTGATTCGACATCGGGTGAGGGCGGCTTCGTCACGGCCCGGCTCGCCGGCGCCGAGGTCTTTGCACTCGTCGGGGACACGTCGCGGCGCCCCAGCGGAACGGTCTGGATCGCCCGCGACGACGTCGCGATCGGCGCGGGGATGTCGACGTCGATCCGTTGGCCGACGTACGACGGGAAGCGCGGCACGCCGTCGTCGGAGAGCTCCTGGTAGCGGAAGGTGATCACGGCGCCGATCGGCGGTGGATGTTCGCGCTCGTGATCGGAGAAGCCGGTGCCGGTATTGAACCGGATACCTCCGGGGAGCTGGCAGATCAGGGCGCCGAGGCGACCCTTGTGCTTGCCGTCGCCCGGCGCGTGCCCGACCACGATGGCCTCGGCGTCGTGGAACGTCTTGACCTTGAGCAGCGTCTGCGACCGGCCGGCGACGTACGTGCTGCCCGGCTGGCGGAGCATCAGCCCTTCGCCGCCCAGCGCCTCGACGCGCGCGAGCTCGTCGCGCAAGTGATCGAACCCCTCGCACTGGACGTGCTCGTGCCATCGAGCGTGTGGGGCCGCGGCGCGCTCGAGGGCCTTGCGCGCGTGCTCCTGTCGCTGCTCGAACGTGCCCTTCGCATTCGGCGCGTCGAAGACGACGAACTGGACGGTGTGCCACTCTCGATCGGCCGCGCCGGACCGAACGATGCTCGTCGTCTTCTGGAACATCTTCCGGCCGACCCAGAGCTCGCCGTCGAGGGTGTCGGCGGGGAGATCGGCGACGAACCAGTCGGGGGCGAAGAAGCGGTTGCCGAGCCGCGAGGTGAAGGTCTCGCCGTCCCAGTAGGCGCGGATCCCGTCGAGCTTCTCGCTCATCCACCAGCCGCGGGGATCCTGGTCGACCTCCCACTTGTGAGCGAGGAGCACCGGCGGCGCGGTGTCCTTCTTGCTCGCCGCGCCTCCACTCGTCCGCGTCGCGGCGGCGCGTGACGGGACGGCGCCGAGACGCGCGGTCTCGAAGCCGTCGCCGAGGTACGCACGCAGGTGCTTGCACGTGCGCAGGTCGGGCGGTGCGCCCTGGTTCCTCCACGCCGGGCACGAGCACGTGTAAGTCCGGCCTCGGCGCGTGAGCGTATACGTGCTGCTCGAACCCTGGACCTCGACGGAGCTACCGTCGGCGAGCTTGGAGGGTTGGTCCTCCGACATCAGCTCAACCCTGGTTATAGCCTTCGCCGAGCAGCGTCTTCTTCAGGCGCTCGTGGGCCTTCTTCGCGGCGTCGGCGTCGGCGTAGGTCTCGACGGCCTCCATCCGCACGGTCTTGCCGTCGATCGAGAGGTGGGTCTCCACCCTCCGCTTGCCGGCCTCGAGGACGTAGCGAACGCCCACGGGCTTGGCCGCGGGGCTCGCGGCGGCGGGCTTGGACCCGGCCGGTGCGGCCTGCTTCGGCGGCGCTTCGTCGTCGGCGTCGTCCTGATCCTCGGCGTCGTCCTGGTCGTCGTCACCGCCGCCGGCCGCCTTCGTGCCGGCGTCGACGTAGCCCTTCTTGCGTTTCTCGCGGACCAGCTTCTCGTACTCGGACGTGGCGGCGTCGGCGTCGGCGAGCTGCTTCACCTGCGTCTGGCCGTTCGCGCCGATCTTGCCGTAGTTCACATAGAGCGTCTTGCCCTCGACGCGCGCGCGCCAGAACTTGCTCGACGTGCCTTCCTCGAACTCGAGAGTCACCGTCCAGTCACTCATGTCTGCTCCTTCGCGTGGTGCGCGTCGCGCTTCGCGATCAGCGCGTCGATCCGAGCCATGAAGCCGCGGCCCTTGTGGAGGTCGGTCATCATGATGAAGGCCGCCTTCCCCTTGAGCTGCTCCAGGGTCTCTTCGACCCGGTCTGGACGGCCGAGCTCGCGGTTCTTGATCGCCGCGCGCAGCTGCCGCACCGTCTCGCGCGGCACGCGCGCCGAGGGCACGCCGGAGGGCGCGGTGTTGACCACCAGCCCGGTCACCTTCTGGCGGGCGCCGCGCCGCATCACCGACGTCTTCTTGATGTGGATCTCGAAGCCCTCGGCGCGAACGATCGCGTTGACGCCGCGCATCAGCGCGCCGATGTCGCTCTGGGAGTCCCCGTGCCACGAGAACGTGAGGTCGTCGGCGTAGCGCGTGTAGCGGCAGCCCAGCTTGCGGGCGAGCCCCGACAACCGACAGTCGAGGCGCAGGCACAGCGCGTTCGTGATCGACGGGCTCGTCGGCGCGCCTTGTGGCAACGAGCGGGGCCCGACCGCGACGTAGTGCTTGCGCCCGTGGGTATCGACCTCCTCGCGCGGCGACTCGGTGGCCAGCAGCGCCATCAGGGTCGCGACCTGTTCGCCCAGGCCCGCACGCCGCAGGAGGCCCTTGACCCGGCGCATCGTCACCGTCGGATAGAAGCTCTTGATGTCGAACTTGATGATGGTCTTCGCGCCCGCGTGGACGAGGGCGTTCGTCAGGATCGAGCGCCCGGGGAGGAAGCCGTGGGCGGCGCCGTGCACCGGGAGATGCTCGGTGATCTGATTCATGATCCAGCGCTGGATACGCTTGAGCTCGGGCTTGGGCGCCGAGATCAAGCGCGACGAGCCATCACGCTTGGGGACCGTCCAGCGGACGTAGTGAGTGCCGGTATCCACCTCGCGGTGAAAGGCGAGCCAGCGCAGCCGCGGAAGCGTGGCCTCGACGGCCTTCGCGAAGGCTTCGAGGTCGCCCGCTCCCCCGGTGAAGAACGTGGGGAAGGCGTTGTCCTGGCGCGCTTTCGTCGGGTCGTCCGCATCGAACCGATCGACGTCGGCGGTGTCGTGCCAGAACACGCCCGGACCGAGGTGAACGATGTGCGAGCGCTTGTAGGCGAGCCACGCTCGCTTGTAGAGCTCGCGGCGCATGCGGCGCTCTTCGTCACGCCGCGCCTTGAAGAGCTTCTTCTCCGCGTCGGACATCGACGCCGGCACGCCCGCATGCGACAGGCCGAGCCGGTCGATCTCGGCGTCGACCCATTCACGGATGCCGCCCTTCGCGGCGACGTCGGCCCAGGTGAGCTCGGGTTCACTACTCATGGAGGGCAGTCCCTCGGCGTAAAAAAATGGAGGAGGAGTCGCGGCCGCTACATCCCTCTTGGGACACGGTAGGCTCACCGGCGGGCCGAGTACCAGGCATCCAATTGCTTGGCTCGAACCGCGGTGGTGTGGTTGGTCCAGCTGAGCCAAGCAATTGGATGCCTGGTACTCGAGCCCGCCAAGAACAGCCTACCTTGTGGAGAGTGGCCTGTGATTTTGCCCGGATGGCGCGACGCCATCCTTGCGATTGCTCGCTGGCTAACGGATGCGACTCCTCCTCCAAACCTGGGTCATGACCCAGGGCGCTACTCCCGGGTCGCATCAAGATATCCTTTCGTCGCAAGTTCGTCGAGCCGCGCGAAGTACGCGGTCCGCGCATCTGCCAGCGAATCGAAGCGTAGTCGCTGCACGCGCAGCGCGTCCCCGATCCCAAACCTGGAGGTCATGTCCCGGCCGTCGAGTGACAACCGGAAGGTCTCGGCACCGGAGCGCGTCCGGCGGAGCAACACGCGCGTTTCGGCCGTGATCTGCGCGCGACCTTCGGGGGTCGTACGCGCTGCTTCGAGTGCCGCCGCCGCACGCGCGTACGCGACACGCAAGGCGATCATGTGCTCGCACGGACCCTCCTTCACGCCGCTCCGTCGGAATGTCGTGCAGGTACACGTCGCGCTGCTCGTGGTGCCTTCGCGATCGACGGTGAAGCCGGGATAGAAGGTGCGGTGGGCCTTCTGATCGACGACCTGGCCCTCGATGCGTGAACCCTCGATGCCTTGATCGGCCGCCTTCGTGATGACGACGGCGCCAGGTTCGGCGAGCAGGCGATGCGCCGCCGCCTCGCGGACGCTCGCGAACTTGAGAAGCGAGGGGGCGATCGGCGTCTTGGTGAGCGCGCGCGCATAGAGCTCGCCGGTCGCGAGATCGTGGCCGATCCGGAGCTGGGCGAGTCCGGCCAGCAGCGTGCGGCGCAGGTCGCTCGAGGACACGCCGAGCTTGTCGGTGAGCGCGGCGGCGGTCATCGGCGTCGCGAGCGCCCGGAGCACGGCGTCGAGCTTGGCCTGGTCGTCGTCGGCGGCGAGCAGATCGAACGTCGAGACGCCGGCCCAGCTCGCGTCGGTCCAACCCGAGAGGGCGAGGGCCAAGGTGGCATCGCCGAGGTCGACGAGATACACGGCCGGCAACCCCGGACCAGCGACCGCGATCTCGAGCTTCTTCGCGTGCGGCAGCACCCGCGCCAGCACGTTCAGCCGGTTGCGCCCCCACGTGCGCACGATGCGAGGCTGGGCGCCGCGGTAGGGCCCTCCGGTGCCGTGGATGACGGTGTCCCATGGCTCGAGCACGAGCCGCGGACGCTCACCTGGGACCAGCTCGTAGCGAAGGCCGCGCGGCGAGGTCTTCGCCTTCTTGAGGCGGAGGTTGAGGAGCACGTTGTACAGGTCGATGGGCGCGATCTCGAAGCGATCGGCCGCGAGCAGCGTCGCCGCCTGCATCTGTCCGAACGCGCGCAGCCAGCGCACCGGTACGCGTCGCGAGGTGGGCTCGACGGGCGCGGGCGTGAAGTCGAGCGTGGTCGTGCGGTAGGTGCGCAGCTTGCCGATCGCGGCCAGCGCTCCTGCGAGGTCGACATGGGTGGTGCCGGTCGCTTGGCCGCCGTCGCCCGGATGATCCGCGTCGACGAGTGCGGCCGGTCGCCGGAGCACGAGCTGCGCGTAGGTCGACTCGTCGCGCGACATCACTTCGAGGCGTACGGCGCCACGCTCGATGCAGAGCACCGGATCGAGCGGCTCCTCCTGCTTCGCCGCCGCGCTGTACTGGAGTGCGAGGTACTCCTTCTGGGCGTCCCAGACCGCCTTGCCGACGCCCTTGCCGCGCTGGATCAGGTACTGGAGGTAGTCAGCGCGGTCGGTGGCCTTGCGTCGCAGGTCGCTCGCCAGCACGTCGCCCATCGCGAGCAACGCGTCGCGCATCACGCCGGGGCGATGCAAGCGTGCCGCGAGCGAGACGTCGCCACGCTCGCCGTCCGTCGGCACGGTCAGGCGGACGCCGCCATCGGACGCGACGGTCGACGTGGCGGCGCCGAACCGGACCTGGATCTCGAGGGTGTCGCTCATGCGAAAGCCTCTCTCGGCGGGCGGGAGCCAGCGCTCGCGGTTCGCGAATCGCGAACGCCGGTGACGCCGCGCTCGTTCGCGACCGACGAGTCGATGCGAGCCCGGAGCGGCTTACTCGTCGTCATCGTCATCCTCGTCGTCGTCATCGTCGCCATCGTCATCGTCATCGTCGTCGCCGTCGTCGCCGTCGTC
>JALHPV010000276.1 GCA_022842285.1 Kofleriaceae bacterium | reverse complement strand
AGGATCGTATACAAACACTCACGAATCTCCGGTCGAGGGTCGCGCGCGATCCGAAGGATCATCGGAGCGTACTTCTCAGGCGCCAGAACGATCGCCCCGTTGATCGCTACCGAGACGTGTTCTGGTGCTTCGTCGACGATCCGCTCGAGCAGATTCACCGCTCGCCATCCGTCGTCGGTGCGATCCAACTCGATAGTGACGATGCCCAGCTGCGCCGGTCGTGGCCAGAGCCAGCGAGCTGCCTGCCGGATGATCTCGCGCGACAATGGAGCCTCGGAGCGTGACAGCGCGTGGCATAGCACCGCGATCACTGCGCTCTCCTCGTCCAACGCGAACTCAGGGTCCACGATCCTATGCAGTGCAGCCTCTGGTGAGAGGGACGCCATTTCGGCGGCAGTTTTGGTCTCCATGCTCAGGCCGAGGACGAGCTCTGCCAGGCGACTCATTTGGCTGGCACCTTTCTCAGGATCACTTGGGTAACCACCTTCCAAAGCCTTCCGCGCCTACCGAGCTTCGCGGAATCTTCTGCGGCCCCGTAGCGATCGCGAACTGGAACTTGTCCCCGGTCGCCGGGTCGACGTGGACACGCTTCGTCAACGCCTCCACCTCGCGCATGATCTCCTTCTCCTCGTGCAGAACGACGTCCAGCGTCCCGTCGGGTCCGGCCTACGGTCCGCCTTGGTGCCGTACTCGCGGAGGTGCTCGAGACGGAGCTGATTCGCGTCGAGCTCGCTGCGGGCGACGTCACTCAGGATCTCGCCGATCGGCCGCGGGTCCCCCTGCGACTTCTTGTACGCGGCCTTCGCGTAGAAGGCGGCCTGATCGGGCGCGGCCAGTCTGCGCGTAGCGCGTTGCCTCGAGCTCCTTGAGGTTCTCCTGGACCTGTGCGACCGGGTCGAGCTGCTTCGCCGGCGGCTTGGCGGCCGGATCCGTCCAGTGATGGAGCCCCGTCAGATCGGGGCGCACGCCGGGGATGCGGCAATCCAGCGTGGGGGACACCGGCTGCGTGTGCTCGGTGCTGTCAGCACTCGCAGGGTTGGTTGCGGCTGCACCTCCAGCGGCCTTCCGCATCCAGTGATCGATCGCCATGCCCGCCGCCATCCTGCCGAAGGCGCGCCCAAGCGTTCAATATGATTCGCGATTCACCCCTGCGGGGTGAAATCGGGACTCCCTCGCATACACGCCTGGATCATCCCCGACGCCGTCGATCTTCATGAACCTCGACGGGCACACGATCTCCAGATCTCGCCCACGCCCCGACGACGACTCTCCTCGGGCAATCCCTGCTGGTGCGGGGCGCGCGCTAAGCTCCGCGCATGGGCAGAACACGCGTGGTCGTTCGGGTGAAGGCTCCGCGAACGCGCGTGTACCAGGCCCTGACCGATCCGAAGCAGGTCGCGCAGTGGCAGGTCCCCGACGACATGACCGGCGAGATCCACGAGTACGACGCGAAGGTCGGCGGCACCTACCGCATGACGCTCACATACAAAGAAGAGACGAGCCTCGGCAAGACGACCGAGAACTCCGACTCGTTCCACGGCACGTTCACCGAGCTCGTGCCGGACGAGAAGGTCGCCTACACCGTCGAGTTCGAGACGCCGTCGTCCGAGATGCAGGGCGAGAGCAACGTCACCATCACGCTCGGCGATGCGCCCAACGGCACCGAGCTGATCGCGCTCCACGAGAACCTCCCCGGTGCCCTGTCGCCGTTCGACAACGAGACGGGCTGGCGGGCATCGCTGAACAAGCTCGCCGCGCTCTGCCGCAGCTAGCTAATTGACGGGCGTGACGATCCGCCGGCGGAGCTCGGCCAGGAAGCGGCGGAGGATCACCTCGGGGTGATACTCGGGCAGGAGCTTCGCGAGGGGCGCCTTCGAGCCGAGGGCCTCGTCGAGGGCAGCGACGTAGTCGGCGGGCGTGTCGATGGTCGAGTTGAAGATCACCCGGGCGAGGATGTCGTCCACCCGGGCCAGGGGATCGAGCTCGAGCTGGACGGGCTCGATCAGCGAGCGGGTGATGGCGATCGTTCGGGGCGACAGGTCGTCGACGGAGAGCACACGCATCGCGACTTCCACGCTATCAGCGCTCGTTCGGGGGCGATCGCTTTTTCATGGGGGAAATCGACTCAGAAGACTTGGGATCACTTGTCAGTTCGCGGACTTGCGTGGTACGGCTTGCCCCGACCCGATGCCTTCGCTCGACCGCGCAGCCATCGATCCCGACGCCGACCGGGTCGTACGGAAGCTCGACAAGGCGGGCTACAAGGCCTACCTCGTCGGTGGCTGCGTACGCGACCTGCTCGTCGGCAAGAAGCCGAAGGACTTCGATGTTGCGACGAGCGCCACGCCCAACGAGGTGAAGGCGACGTTCCGCAACTCCCGCATCATCGGGCGCCGGTTCCGGCTGGCCCACGTCTTCTTCGGGTCGAAGATCATCGAGACCGCCACCTTCCGCGCAAACCCGCGCGAGGAGGAGGAGCACGACCTCCTCATCCGGCGCGACAACGTCTTCGGCACCGAGACCGAGGACGCTCGCCGCCGTGACTTCACGATCAACGGCCTCTTCTATGATGTGGAGCGCGAGGAGGTCATCGACCACGTGGGCGGGCTGGCCGATCTCGAGGCCAAGCTCATCCGCACGATCGGGGACCCCGACATCCGGTTCCAGGAGGATCCGGTCCGCATGCTGCGCGCGATCAAGTTCGCGGCGCGCCTCGACTTCGGCTTCGAGCCGGCGACGTGGAAGGCGCTGCTGCGGTGGCGCGGCGAGATCAGCAAGTGCGCGCCCCCCCGGCTCCTCGAGGAGGTCCATCGCCTCCTGCGCGGCGGTGCGGCCCGGCGGTCGTTCGAGCTGATGGTCGAGACCGGCGTCCTGGCCGTGCTGTCCCCGTACATCGCGGGCCTGTTCGAAGGCCCGGGTGCGCCGACGAAGGCTCCCCCGCTGGCGGCCGTCGCACCGAAGTCGACCGTCGCGCGCATCGAGTACGAGGAGTCGGATCCCGCCGAGACCGATGTCGATGATCCCGACGAAGAAGATGATGATGACGATGACGATGACGACGACGAGGTGACGGCCGTCGTCGGCGGGCCGCCGCAGCCCGACGATGACGTCGAGGCCGCCGATCCCGAGGAGGAAGCCTGGCATCGCGTGTGGGCCGACGAGCCCACCGCCGTGCGGCCCGCGGCGCCCGCTCCGGTGCGCCTGTCGTTCGTCGCGAGCGGGACCGACGTCGTGGCTCGCCGCAAGATCGCCTGGGCCGCCCTCGATCAGATCGACGCCGCCGTCGCCGAGGGCCGCGAGGTCTCGAATGCAGCCGCACTCACGATGATGATCGCGCCGTTTCTGTCGGAGGAGCTCCGCGGGGCCGAGCTCCACAGCGCCATCAACGAGCTCGCTGGTCCGATGATCACGCAGCTCCACGTCACCCGCCGCGACGCCGAGCGCATGCGCTATCTGATGCTCGCCCAGCGCCGTCTTCAGCTCGCCCGCAAGAAGGGCGGCCAGGCCGAGCTGACGGGCGGCCGCGACCTCGTCGACGACGCCGTGCTCCTGTTCGAGCTTACCGAGCGCGCCGCCGGGCGCGAACCGAGCACGCCCCCGACCGTCGCCATGGGCGCGGGTCGCGAGGAAGAAGAGGCGACCGACGGTAGTGGTCCGCGCAAGCGGCGTCGCCGCCGCCGCGGTGGCCGTGGGCGCTAAGCGGACCTCGGGCCCCCGGCCGCGCGCCGCGGTCGTCGAGATCGACGACTCCCTCGAAGGTGAGCTCGTCGACGCCGGCTCGCGCGAGCACTACAGCAATGCCGAGCTCTACGACTTCGAGTACCGCCGCCGCCGCGCGGATGTGACCTTCTACCGGGAGCTCGCGAAGCGGCGTCTCGGGACCGGACGCATCCTCGAGCTGGGCGCCGGGTCCGGCCGCGTCACGATCCCGCTCGCGCGCGATGGCCACACCGTCGTCGCCCTCGACCGCAGCGAGCCGATGCTGAAGAAGCTCCGCAGCCGGGTCGCCGCCCTGCCCGCGGCCGTCGCACCGCGGATCACCACCGCGCGGGCGGATCTCCGGGGCTTCCGGGTCGCGGGGCAAAAGTTCCCACTCGCGATCGCGGCCTTCAATGTCCTCGAGCACCTCTACACGCGGGGCGAGCTCGACGCCTGCCTGCGGGCGGTCGCGGCCCATCTGGCTCCCGGCGGCGCCTTCGCCTTCGACGTCCAGATGCCCGACCTCGCCTGGCTCACGCGCGATCCGGACAAGCGCTGGGCGCGGACCAAGTTCACGGATCCCTCGACGAAGAAGCAGGTCTTCTACTCGACGAATCACGACTACGACCCGGTGAACCAGATCGCGCTGATCCGCCTCTTCTACGAGCCGGCCGACGGTCGAGGTCCCACGCGGGTGGTCAAACTGACCCAGCGGAAGTACTTCCCCGCGGAGCTGGAGGCCCTCGTGGCCCACGCCGGGTTCCGGGTGGTGGGTCGGTACGGCGATTTTTCTTTCGGCCCCCTCGACGGGGCCGCCGAGAGCCAGGTCCTGGTGTGCGAGCCGCGATCTCCGACGAGGAAATCCTGATTCCCGTCGAGGATTTAGATCACCGCGGATCCTCGTCGAGAAACCACTTATCCACAGCATTTTCCCGTCGAGGAATCGGATCTCCGAGGGGGAGGGAGCGCTCTCCGACGACGATTTTTGTGATCGCGCCTATTTTCCGACGAGATCGACTCGTGCAGGGTTGTCAGAGCGTCGGAGTAGGGTCCGACTAACCCAATTTGGAGGGTTTCAAGTTATGGGCGAGAAGATTGCGAAGACTGGCATCAAGCGCGACAACGACCTGATGTACTACATCAAGACTGGCGACGTGTGGGCGACCCCCCGCAAGAAGCCGGGGCAGCCGAAGGGCAAGGCGACCAAGGTCGCCGCGGCTGGCGTCGAGATGGACTACAGCAAGTACCTCTACTACCTCGACGGCGACGGCGACGTTGCCCGCAAGGAGCGTCAGGTCGGCGGTAGCAAGCGCAAGAAGACGGCGAAGGCGGCTCCGGCCAAGAAGGCCCCCGCGAAGAAGGCGGCGCCGGCCAAGAAGGCCCCCGCGAAGAAGGCGCCGGCCAAGAAGGCCCCCGCGAAGAAGGCGCCGGCCAAGAAGGGCGGCAAGAAGCGTTGATTCGCTTCTCCCATGAGCGCTCGCTCGTCGAGCACTCGTGGGGCCGCTCTTGACTAACTAGCTTTCATTGAAGCGCGCACGGCTCGTCACTCGACGGGCCGTTCGTGTTTTCGGATGCCGCGTAAGTGCTTGCATGGCCCCGTTTCGGGTTAGCATTTCGCCCGAGGTGGTGATGCTCTCGAAGTCAACGCGCGGGCCGCGGCTCGCGCTGGCGCTGTTCCTCGCCATGCTGGGGATCGGCTTCCACACGCATGCGGCATACGCGCAGGAGGACGACGAGGACGAGGAGGAGGAGGACGACGGTGGGGAAGAGGAGGAGGAGGAGAACCCGGAGGACGACAAGGACCAGCCTCCGGTCACAGCGGGTGGTCTCTACACGATGGAGACGTACCCGCAGCGCGAGATCTCGCGCCCGCTGAACCTGACGCAAAAGCTGACCCAGCTCCGCCTCGGGGTCGGTACGGACATCTCGGCGAAGGGCGCCTTCGAGTCGTTCGGTGTCTCGCTCGAGGCCATCCACGGCTATAGCGATAACTTCTCGATCATCGGCGGCTTCACGAGCGCCTACAACTTCAATCAGTTCGGCGCCTACCTCGGGTTCGAGGGCGCCCTCGCGTACGACGTCGTGAACATCCGTATCGCGGCGAACATCCGTCGCAACGCGCTGCCCCAGTACGACTTCTTCTGCAATCCGCCCTCACGCCCCGGCGAGACGGCCACCAACGCGATGGAATGCGGCAACGGCGACGCGTCGCTCGATCTCCTCCCGTCGGGTCAGTTCGACAGCGGTGGGATCAAGTTCGGCGTCGACATCGGCTTCCCGTTCCGCTACGCGTTCACCCCCCAGATCGCGATCGTCGCGCTGCAGACCCTGATGACGATCGACTTCAACTCGGTCGACCAGGACTACGTCACGGTCGTCAACAACGAGGCCTTCGACCCCGAGATGCCGGACTCCGGCATTCCCCCACTCAGAAGCCAGGTCACCGGCAACGACGTAAAGCCGGACCTGAACCCCTCGGTCGGCTTCGCCACGAACCCGATCGCGCCCATCTCGATCGTCGTCTTCGGGCAGCTCCGCATCCCGGACTTCGACACGTCGGCGGGCGCCTTCCAGATCCCGGTGACGGGGCGCGTGCAGTTCTCGCCCAACCAGAAGTTCGATATCGGCATGGAGTTCACGCTGCTGAACGTGAAGCCGCCCGACGGGCAGAGCCCGATCGACAATCGGTACCTCAGCCTCTTCATCCAGTCGCGGCTCGGGAAGTAACGCACCAGTGAAGGTCTGTCCTCGGTGCTACACGCGCTTCCCCGACGGAGAGCGCTTCTGCCTGCACGATTCGGCAGTCCTCGTCGAGGAAGACGACATCGCGCGCCTCGGGACGTCGATCGGTAACTACCGGCTCGATCGCATCCTCGGCCGGGGCGGGATGGGAACCGTCTACGCGGGCGAGCACGTCTACATCAAGAAGGGCGTGGCGGTGAAAGTGCTCCACGCACAGTTCGCGAAGTACCAGGAGGCGATCCACCGCTTCCTGCGCGAAGCCCGCGCGGCGACGTCGATCAATCACGCGAACATCGTCGACGTCACCGACTTCGGCATCCTCGCCGACGGACCGGTGTACTTCGTCATGGAGTACCTCGAAGGGAAGAGCCTCGAGGATCTGATCGAGAAGGAAGGCGCGGTCGAGCTGCACCGCGCCCTGAACGTCGCGAACCAGATCGCGCTCGCGCTCGAGGCCGCGCACGCCGTCGGCGTGATCCACCGCGATCTCAAGCCCGACAACATCATGCTGCTGAAGAAGCCCGGTCGTCGTGACCTCGTGCGCATGGCGCCGGATCAGACGTGGATCACCGAGCGCGAGGAGTCGTACGACTTCGTGAAGGTCCTCGATTTCGGGATCGCGAAGGTGATGATCCAGGACGAGCTGATGGCGGAGACCGTGCAGGGCGCGGTCTTCGGCACGCCCGAGTACATGTCGCCCGAGGCCGCGCGCGGCGAGGACGTCGACCACCGCGCCGACGTGTACTCGCTCGGCGTGATCCTGTTCGACATGCTGTGCGGCCGCCCGCCGTTCGAGGCGCCGCAGTCGAGCGAAGTGCTCTCGATGCACATCCATCAGCAGCCGCCGTCGCCGCGCGAGTTCGCGCCGCACCGCGAGATCACGCAGATGGCCGAGGATCTGATCCTGAAGGCCATGCAAAAGGATCCCGGCAAGCGCTACCAGAACATGAGCGAGTTCCGCCGGGATCTCGCGAATGCATACGGTTCGATCTCATACCGCCGCCATGGGGGCGCCGCCGGGATCACGCCGAGGGGCGAAGAGGCTCGCGCCCCGAAGAAGCGCCTGACCGAGGAGCTCGACGAGTGGATCACCAGCGACTCGTCGGGCATGTCACCGGAGCAGGCGCGCATGATCGCGCTCGTCGAGACCGCCGACAAAGCGTTCACGCCCTCGTCGATGTCGCCGCAGGAAGCGGAGAAGCTCGCGAACGCTCTCGACCGCGCGCTCGACGATGACGAGTAAGTAGTTTTTGGGTAAGGTGGCGGTGATGTCAGCGAACCAGGCCACCACGTCCGGACGCGTCACGCTGCGGCGCGACCTCGCGTTCAACGGCGTAAAGGTGTTCTCTGCGACGATGGTCGCCGACCGCGACCAGCTCGGAGAGAAGGTCTCGGAGTGGATGGCGCGCAACTCGGATCTCAAGGTGACGGACATCGTCGTGACGCAGTCGTCCGACGAAGCGTTCCACTGCATCGCGATCACCCTCTTCTACTGGGAAGAGCCCTGAAGAAGCTCAACTTCTCCGCCGGTCCCGCGATGCTGCCGCCCGAGGTCCTCGAGCGCGCGCAGCAGGCGCTGGTCGATCTCGACGGCTCGGGGATCGGCATCCTCGAGCACAGCCACCGCGGCCCGGAGTTCATGGCCGTGCTCGAGCGCACCGAGGCTGCCGTCCGCGAGGTCGGCGGCATCGGCGACGAGTACGCGGTGCTGTTCGTGACCGCGGGCGCCACGCCCCACTTTGCCTGGATCCCGCAGCAGTTCCTCGCGGCCGATCAGACCGCCGACTACTGCCACACCGGCGTCTGGTCCGGCAAGGCGATCGAGGAAGCCCGCCGCTACGGCACGGTCCATATCGCCTGCTCCGGCGCACCCGACTTCACCACGACGCCGACCGCGTGTACGTGGTCCGCGGCTCCGCGGTACGTCCACTACACGAGCAACGAAACGATCTACGGCACGCAGTGGAGCGCCCCGCCGACCGCCCCTGCCCCGCTCGTCTGTGACGCCTCGAGCGACATCTTCAGCCGTCCGCTCCCCCTCGCGAATCACGCGCTGATCTACGCCGGCGCGCAGAAGAACCTCGGCCCCTCGGGCATCTCGCTCGTGATCGCGCGCAAGGACTTCGTCGAGACCGGCCGCACGGATCTGCCGCCACTCGACCAGTACCGGACCTACGTCGCCGAGCGCTCGCTCCACAACACGCCCAACACCTTCGGCATCTTCGTCATCGGAGAGACCTGCCGCTGGATCCTCGCGCAGGGCGGCGTCACGGCCATGGCCACGCGCAACGAGGCCAAGGCGAAGGTCCTCTACGATTTCCTCGACCAATCAAAGGCGTGGAAGCCGCATGCGGCGAAGGGCTCGCGCTCGCTCATGAACGTCACCTTCCGCGGCGCCACCAAGGAGCTCGAGGCGACGTTCCTGAAGCGCGCCGAGGAGCGTGGGCTCTCCGGCCTCAAGGGCCACCGCTCCGTCGGCGGCATCCGCGCCTCGATCTACAACGCGTTCCCTGCGTCCGGCGTGACGACCCTCGTCGAGCTTCTCGACGAAGTCGAACGCGGCTCGGTGTAATCAGGCTACGGCGAGAGCCGGAGCTACCACTTGCCCCCCTTCGGATCGCAGTCGAGGTGTCCGGGCTCCTGCTTGCCCGTGCGGACGTAGCCGGTGCACGCGTCGCCGGTGGCGCCGGTGTACGCGAAGTCCTTCGCGCAGTGCTGGCACTGGAGCGCACCCTCGAGGCGCGGCGCATCCTCGGGCTGCTTCGGGTCGCGCAGGTCGTGATAGTCGTAGCCGCCGCACGGCTCTTGGTCCTGCCCCGCCGTCCAGTAGCTGCTGTAATCAGGCTGCGCGGCGCACTGATAGGTGTTGCCGTTGAGGCGGGCCGTGTACCCGGTGCAGCCGTCGCACAGGGTGAACGGCGCGGGACACAGTGCCTGCGGGCGCCCCTTCGCCATGCACTTGCACATGGGCGTGGGCGCGAGCGTGCGGCACAGCCAGATGCCGCCCCAGACCTTCTGGTTGTCGACGATGCAGCGACAGTCGTTCGCGGGCGGCTTCGCCGTGGGCGACTTCGTGCTGGGCTGCTTCGCGATCGCGACGCCGGCGTCGGGAGACGAGCCGCCGCGGAGGCGCTGGATGCGAGCGGTCGTCGTGCCCGCGTCGGGCGCGGCGGGCACCAGTGCGAGGTAGCGCTCGAAGGCCGCGGCGGCATCAGCCTTGCGATCGAGCCGCTCGTTGAGCTCGCCGACGCGAAACAGCAGGCTCGGATCCGACGACGCTTCGAAGGCCTGGAGATACGTCGTGAGGGCGAGCTCGAGCTGCCCCTGACGTTCGGCGAGCTGGGCGGTGGCCAGGAGGTCGGGCGCGGCATCGACGCTGCGAGCGTCGATCGTTGCGATGGCGGCATCGATCGGACGTGGGGCCGCGGACATCGCGGCTTCTCCGGTGAACGCGAGCACGGCGGCGGCGAGCGCGCCGG
>JALHPV010000275.1 GCA_022842285.1 Kofleriaceae bacterium | reverse complement strand
CGGCGGGGCTCTCGGATCTCGCGGCGTGCGATCGCGATCTCATCACCAGCGCCGTCCTCGCCGAGGGCGGTAGCACGACCGACGGCAAGCTCGCCGAGCTCTGGTGGCGCCGGCTGCACTTCGGCGAGTCCACGCCCGGCGGCTTGCCGGAGCTCCAGGTCATGGCCACGCCGTCGAAGCTCCGCGCCGTCTATCGCGCCGTGATCGCCGCGGGGGCTACCCGCGCGTTCATCTCGCGCTTCGACGCCGACGGCGCGATCATCTACGCGACCCTCGACGGCGCCGACCCGGCCACGGTCGAGCGCGCCGCCGCCGCCGCCGGCGCCTGGCTCCTCGGCGCGCGCGCCGACAAGCTCGATGCGTATCTCCGCACGCTGCGCCAGGCGCTCGACCCGCACGGCATCATGAACCCGGGGACGCTCGCCTGAGCTTGTGTACGCAGATCTGTGCGCACACGCTGTGCGCATGATCAAGCGCAGGGCCCGCAACCCAGTCCCGAAGCGCCGGCCCAAAACTGCCACCGACCTCTCGTTGCGCACGGAGTACGTCCAGCGTGCTCGCGCTGTCGTCCTGAATCTGTCGCAGGTCGTCGAGGTCGCCCTCGCGCAGGCAATCCGCGACGCCGAGCGTGCGAAGTGGATGTCCGAAAACGAGCAAGCCATCGCCGACTACAACCGCTTCGTCGAAACGCACGGCCTCTTCGGCGAGGAGTCCGCGAGTTCTGATGCCGCAGTTCGACGTGTTCAAGGTGTCGCGTGGCGGGCCGTATCCGCTCGTCGTCGACGTCCAGGCCGAGCTCCACGAGAAGCTCGCGACGCGCGTCGTGATTCCGCTGACCACGCGCCGGAGCTACCGAGCCGTCCCCGTGACGCGGTTGCTGCCTACCATCGAGATTGCCGGTACCGACTACGTCGTGATGACGGCATTGATGGCCGCCGTTCCGACCGCCGCGCTTGGACCGGCGATCGCCAACGTGCGAGCGCAACGGCCAGCCCTCCTCGCAGCGCTCGACCTACTGATCACGGGAGGTTGAGCGTACGTCGGGCGGGACACGAACTTGCGGCATCAAGCATCCGGGCACCCTCTGAGCGCCGGCGTTGCGAGCTGACTACAACGACCGACCCAACCGGAGTCCGATGAACGGCTGTCTCCAGCCCACCGGGTTCTCGGGCATATAGCCGTCTCTCGGGGCCGGACGCGTCTCCGCCGCGCTTGCGGCGACCACCACCGAGGCGCCGACCGCCAACCCGCCAACCCAACCGCTGCGCGACACGATCTGAACGCCTACCTCGGCGTTCGCCAGGAGAGCCACCCACCGGTCGACAACCATGCTCCCCTCGAACGGAGAGCCGCCATCCTGCAAGCCCAGATCGAGCGAGAGTCCGGCACCGGCGGTCACCCTGACGGGCCCACGCCGCGCACGGAGTCGTGGCATCACCGCGAGCTGGGGAGCGACCGAATACGCTGGATCCGAGTCACCAAGCGCAGCAACCACCACGTACCCGAGCCCTGCGCCGGCTCCGAGCTCGAAGTAAGGCGAGAAGGCGTGTGCATACTCGACTCCGATCGAGCCGGTCGGGGCGAGAACTCCCACGACCGCGCTCACCGATGAAGCGTCGCGACGATCGACCGTCGAGCTGGCTCGGTCCGAGGAATCGGAGTCAGCTTGAGCCCCAGCATTGGTCGGCTGTGCGGAGGCCGTTAGCGAGGCCAGGGAGAGCGACAGCGCGCAACCAAGCACGACGGAGGCGTTCATCATGTCTGCCCCGTGTGCAAACCAGCGACCAGGCCCAAGATCGACGCAGGCATCGAGCTTCGGAGCACAGAGGTTAGCGGAACGCGCACCGGGCTGCCGCGCAACGCGGTTCGCTATGCGCGAGTCGTGCAGCACCCTGCACGACTCGCCTGCCCGCGTACACGGTTGCTGCAGGGCTGCCCCGAAGAGTGATGCAACGACGGGGTGGCGCCTGTCCAAGCCTGGCCAGTCCACCACTACCATGCTGTGCGAACGTCACCGAAGTTGCGGCCTACCATCGAGATCACCGGTACCGACTAAGAACGGATCCTGAAATTCAGGTTCCAGGTGGTGCGGAACCGAGAAGGAGAACGGCGCGGTGCGATGTTTCGGTTCGGTTCTAAGGGCCTGTTCGCCTGAGCCGCTGCTGCATCCGGTGCACGAGCTCGTAGAACGTCGGGAGCGCGAGCAGCGTGAACAAGGTCGAGGTGACGAGCCCGCCGATCATCACGATCGCGAGCGGGCGCTCGATCTCGGTGCCGTGCAGATCCAGCACGAGGAGCGGCAGGAGCCCGAGGATCGCTGTGCCGGCCGTCATGATCTTCGGCCGCACGCGACCGACGCTCGCCTCGCGCAGCGCTGTCTCGAAGTCGCGGCCCTCGGCGATCAGACTGCGGGTCTGCGTCACGAGGACGAGGCCGTTCTGCACCGCGATACCGAACAGGCCGATCAAGCCCACCAGGGACGACACGCTCCAGGTCTCGCCCGCGAGCCACAGGGCGACGATGCCACCGACGAACGCATCGGGCAGCGTGGCCAGGATCACCAGCGTCTCGGCGACGGTGCCGAGCGCGATGTAGAGCAGCAGGAACACCGCGAGGAGCGCGATACCGACGGCGAGATACAGCGACCGCTGGGCCCTCGCCTGCGTCTCCACCTTGCCGCCGACATCGACGAAGTAGCCGGCGGGTAGCTTCAGCTGCCTCGTCAGCTGCTCGCGCACCTCGGCCGCCGTCGAGCCCAGATCACGACCGGCGACGCTCGCTTCGACGGCGATGCGACGACTGCCAGCCTCGCGCTTGATGGTGCCGAGGCCAAACGTCTGCTCGATCGTCGCCAGTTTGCCGAGGGGGATGCGCGTGCCGTCGTGGCCATCGACCATGAGGGCCGATAGCGAGGCCGCATCGCGCCGATGGTCCTCGGCCAGTCGAATCACGAGATCGAAGCGGCGCTGGCCGCGCCAGACCTCGGAGATGACGCGGCCGGCGAGGCCGATCTCGATCGCCTCGATGACATCGCCGGGCGTGAGACCGACGCGGGCGGAGGCGGCGCGGTCCACCTCGACCTTGAGCTGGGGCAAGCCCGTCAGGCGCTCGGCGCGAACATCGGCGACGCCATCGATCGCACGCATGATCCCTTCCGCCGCGGCCGCGAGCGTCGCGAGCTGCGCCGGCTCGGGGCCGAAGATGCGCACCGACAGATCCGACGGGGAGCCGCCGAGCCCCTCGTCGATCCGCATGCCGAGCGGCGTGGTGAACGACGCGGAGACGCCGGGCACCTTCTCGACGGCCTCGCGCATCTGCTCCTCGAGCTCGGCGGTGCTGTTGGCGCGGTCGGCCTTGAGGACGATGAGCACATCCGACACCACGTGCGGCATCGGGTCCTCGGTTCGCTCGGCGCGACCGGTGCGGCGGACGACATCCTCGACATCGGAAAACGCGCGCAGCACGTCCTCGACCCGGTGGTTGAGGCGATCCACCTCATCGAGCGACGCCTCCGCCGGCAGCGACGTCTGCATGAGCACCGCGCCCTCGTCGAGCTCCGGCATGAAGTCGGAGCCGATCTGCGTGGCGAGCCAGAGGGCGGGAATCGTGATGACGAGGGTCGCGACGCGGATGACGCCGGCGTGCTTCAGCGCACCGTCGAGCAGCGGCCGGTACACCCGCTTCAGGGCCCGCACGAACCAGACGTCCTCGTGCTCGCCGGGACGGCGCGGTCGCAGCATGCCGGCCGCCACCACCGGGACGAGCGCCAGCGACAGTACGAGCGAGGCGAGGACAGCTGCGATGACGGCGCCGGCGAGGGGCTGGTACATGCGCCCCTCCACCCCACTCATCGCGAACAGCGGCACGAACACCACACACACGATGAGCGTCGCGAAGGCGATGGGGCGCCCCACCTCGACGGCGGCAGCGAGCGCGTGCGCCGTGCGATTCCCGTCGCGGTGCTGCGCGAGCCGGTGCAGGACGTTCTCGACCATGATGATCGATGAATCGACGAGCAGGCCGACAGCGATCGCGAGGCCGCCGAGGGTCATCGTGTTGATGCCGATGTCGGCGACCCGCAGGAACAGCCCGGACACGGCCAGCGAAAGTGGGAGGGTGAGCGTGACGAGGACGGCCGCGCGGAGGTTGCCGAGCAGGCCGAACAGCACGAAGGCCACGAGCACCGCACCGATCAGCACCGCGCGCCCCACGCCGCCGAGCGACGTCTGTACGAGCTGCGACTGGTCGTACACGACGCGAATGCTCACGCCCTCGGGCAGGCTCGGGTTGATCTCGTCGATGGCAGCGCGAATGCGCTCGGCGACCTTCACCGTATCCGCGCCGAACTGCTTCACGATGCGGCAGCTCACGACCTCGCCCGCGAGCCGATGCGCCAGGCCGCGCCGCACGGCCGGGGCCTCGCGCACGTCGGCGACGTCGCCGATCAGCACGGGGGTGTCACCGCGCATCGCCACCACGGTCTCGCGCAGCGCGAGGGTGGAGTCGGCCCGGCCGTTGGCCCGCACCGTCCACTCCATCTGGCCCTGCGTCACGAAGCCGCCGGCCGCGCTCGCGTTCGCGCCCTCCGTGGCGTGCACGACCTCGTCGAGCGTCACGCCGCGGGCGGCCATGCGATCTGGATCGATCTGCACCTGGAACTCGCGCAGGTAGCCACCGAGCCGCTCGACCGCCGCGACGCCCGGCACCGCGAGCAACCGGTTCTTGATCTCGTTCTCCGCGAGGTCGCGCAGCGTCATGAGGTCCACCGAGCCCGGCGTCGCCTCGATCGTGATCTCGTAGATCTCGTTCAGGCGCCCCGTCAGGCTCGACAGCAGCGGCTCGCCCGTCCCGGGGGGCAGCTCGACCTGCGACAGGCGCTCGGCCACGAGCTGCCGACTCGTTCCGTAGTCCGCGTCGGTCTCGAACTCGATCGTCACCTGCGCCACGCCGAGCGACGACTGCGAGCGCACGCGGCGCACGTTCGGTAGCCCCGACAGCGCCGTCTCGATCGGAATGGTCACGCGCGTCTCGAGCTCCTCCGAGCCCATGGTCGCGTTCTGCACGATGACGTTGAACACCGGCGCGGACAGATCCGGGAACACGTCCCGCGGGAGGTCACGAAACGTGATGACGCCCATCACCGAGCACGCGACGACGAGCAGGATGGCGACGAGCGGCTTGCCGAAGCTCGCGACGATGAAGCGCTGGATCACGATTCACCTCCGCTAGTGATGGTCATGGCCCCCACCTTCCCCGCGCGCCTTGTCGAACTCCGCCTTGAGCAAGAAGGCGCCGTCGACCACCACTTCGGTCCCGGGGA
The DNA here is from genome assembly GCA_022842285.1 of Kofleriaceae bacterium. Taxonomy (GTDB): domain Bacteria; phylum Myxococcota_A; class Polyangia; order Haliangiales; family Haliangiaceae; genus JABFXX01. The sequence goes on along the minus strand of JALHPV010000275.1, from coordinate 4,624 downwards.
CGAGCCCGGTCAGAATCTCCACCTCGCCGCCCAGATCGCGCCCTCGCCCCACCGCCTTCGACTCGAAGACGCCCGGTCCCTTCGGGACGAACACGCTCCATCGATCGTCGACGCGTTGCACGGCCGCGATCGGCACGGCCACGACCTGTCCGCTCGCCTCGCCGACGGGGAGCGAGACCGTCGCCGACATGCCCGGGCGCAGCACGCCATTCGGGTTCGGGATCTCGAGCCGCACGGGCACGGTGCGCGACGCGGTCTCGACGACGCGCCCCGTCCACGTGATCATGCCCTCCACGGTCTGCCCCGGCAGCGCGGCGAAGCTCGCCGTCCCCGTGCCGCCGAGCTGCACGCGCACCGCATCGCGCTCGAACACGTGCGCCACGAGCCACAACTTCGACAGATCACCGATGCGAAACAGCGTCTTCGACGGATCGACGAGCTGCCCCAGCACGACATCGCGGTCGATCACCGTGCCCGCGACGGGTGCGCGCAACACGAGCCCCGAGCCGCCGGCGGCACCTGCGAACGCCTGGATCGCGCCCGCTGCCACCGTGCGCGCCGCCTGGGCCTCGGTGACCACCGCCTGCGCCTCGAGGACCTCGCGCTCGGGAATGATCCGCTCCGCGAGGAGCTTCTGCTTTCGCTCGAGCGTCGCCCGGGCGGCGGCCAGCCGCGCGTCAGCCGCGGCGATCTCGGCGCGCGCCCTCGCCATGTCCCCGCTCGCGAGCTCGACGAGCGGTTGGCCCTGCTTCACCTCGTCGCCCGCCTTCACGAGCACCTTCGTCACGCGGGCCGTGCCCGGCGCCGCGACCTCAGCGTACGCATCCTGATTCACGCGCAGCTCGGCCAGCACGCTCACGCGCTCGCCAGCAGTCCGCGACTCCGCCTTGGCCGTCGTGATCCGCAGGTCACGGATCATCTCCGGCGCGATGCGCACCGTGCCGGGCGCTTCCTCGCCGTGGTCATCGTCGTGACGCTCGCCCGAGCCGCTGTCCGCGTGGTCGGCGTGGCCGTGCTCGTCCTCGTGCTTGCTTGCTTGCTTGTCGCTGCCGCACGCGACGAGGAGGGCGGCCACCATCACCGCCCTCACGGCGTCACCCCGGCGACGTAGCGCGCCTTCGCGGCCGCCTTGGCGAACAGGAGCAAGCGGTCGAGGTGCTCGCGGCGGGCGTCGAGTGTCTGCTGCCGTCCCACGAGGTACTCGCTGATCGCGATCTGGCCGGCCTCGACGCTCTTCAGCAGCAGGGCCTCGCTGTCGTCGAGGAGGGGCAGGATCTGGTCCTCGAAGATCACCACCGCCGCCTCGGCATCCGACAGCGCCCCGTAGAGGTCCGCGACCTGGCGCTGTGCGGTGGTCGCGAGCACGGCGCCCTCCTGCGCCGCACGCACCTCCTTGGCCTTGGCTTGCGCCTTCGCGCCCTGCTGGCGATTCCAGGCCGGCAGCGTGAACGTGACGCCGGCGAGCACGATCGAATCGCCCTCGTCGATCTGATAGCCGAGCCATACGCCCAGATCCGGGCGCCCGTTCGCGGTCGCGAGCGCGCCTTCCGCCCGCGCCTCCGCCACCTCCGCGGTCGCCGCCTTGATATCGGCCCGGGTGCCCACGGACCGCTGGAGCGTGTCGAGGGTCACCTTGCTGGGTCGCAAGTCGCCGACGAGCTCGAGGCTGTCGTCACCGCCCACGCCGACGAGCACGCCGAGTCGGCTGTACGCGTCGAAGCGCGCTGACTGGGCCGCCGCCACGGCGGAGTACGCCCGTCCGACGGCCAGCTTTGCGAGGTTCACGTCGAGGTCCGTCAGGTCACCGGCCTTGCGCCGGCGTTCCGCTGCCTCGGCCGCGGATTTCGAGATCCCCTCGGTGCGCCGGGCGAGGTCCTGTACGAGCTCGGCGTGGCGCGCCTCGTAGAACGCGACCTCGACCTCGTACGCGAGCTCGCGCAGCGCGGCCTCGCCTGCGGCCTCGGCATGTGCGACCTCCGCATCGACCGCTTGCTTGCGTGCGCTGCGCCGGCCGAGCTCGAGCGGCTGCGTCACCTGGCCCTGGATCGCCAGCGACTGCGGCTCGCCGTAGCGTCGGCCGGCCCCGATCTGCACCTCGGGGTTCTCCGTGAACAGCACGTCGGCCCCGACGCGGCCTGCCCGCGCCTCCCCGATCGTCGCGCGCGCCACGACGGCCTCTGGTGCTCGCTCGCGAGCCCGCGCCACTGCCGCGGACACGTCGAGCTTGAGGGTCTCCGCCGCGACGGAGCTCGGACACAATATTGCCAGCGCAGCCCACACGAGCCGCGCACGATCACTTCGAGCCATGACGCACCTTCCCCGGCGGACGCAGGTCCGCCGTGAATCGCCGATTCGTTTCAGGTCAAACGATCAGGCGCTGTGCTTCGGAACGTGCAGGATCTCGAGCGGGTCCGGGCTCGCGTGTACGCGCTCCACGGCCCAGGCCGCCACGACATCGACACGTACGCTCGGCGCGTCGACCGTCTTCGCCGCGCCGCCGATCATCGGCAGCGCGCTCGGGCAGTGGCAGCGACAGGCCACCCCCGGGAGGCAATCGTCCTCACACCCGTCGTCACTGCACGCTTCTGCGCAGGCATCCTCCAGCACGAGATCGGCGAGCCCTACCGCGTGGGTCAGAGCGAGCACGAACACGAGCAGGCGTGCGAAGGGCACGGCCCGAAGGTAGCACGTGTGCGATAGGCCCCCACGCGTCGTGTACCCGAGGGGTACCCGTTCCTTCGATGAGGCCTCAACAGGGTGGAGGTCTTGTCGACTTACTCCGGGGTGAGAGTCGCTGTGATCGTGCTGGCCACGTGGGTCGCGGCCTGCGCGGAACCGGCCACGTCGGAGCCGGTCCCGATCCGATCAGCGAGCAAACGACTCGTCGCGGAGCGCCTGCTCCCCACGCTGACCGCGCAGGGCGGCTTGCGGGCGATCGTGAAGCTGGAGACGCCCTACGAGGTCGAACCGAAGCTCACGCCCGACCAGCGCCTCCTCCAGCGGCGCGCCATCGCCACCGCGCAGAACGTGGCGACCGCCCGCCTGGCTCGCCACGGCATCACGCGCGCGAGCGTGTTCGAGACCGTGCCGTACATGGTGGTCGACGTACCCTCGGCGGCCGCGCTCGACGTGCTCGTGGCCGACGACGAGATCCGATGGATCGAGCCCGACGACCTGCATCCGCCCGCGCTCGCGACAACGAAGACGCTCGTCGGCGCGACCACCGCTCACAACGCGGGGTTCACCGGTGCGGGCTACGCCGTCGCCGTTCTCGACACGGGCGTGATGAAGACCCACTCGTACCTCGCGGGCCGCGTCGTCGCGGAGGCGTGCTACTCGACGACGAACGCGACGTACTCCGCGACCTCGGTGTGTCCGGGCGGCGCGACCGCGTCGACGGCCACGGGCTCGGGCGTGAACTGCGCGAGCAGCGATGCCGCCGGCTGCTTCCACGGCACCTTCGTCGCGGGCATCGAGGCCTCGGGCCACGCCACGAACACCGGGATGGCAAAGGGGGCCAACGTCATCGCGATGCAGGTGTTCAGCAAGTTCACGAGCACCACCTACTGCGGCGGCTCGTCACCCTGCGTGCTCGCGTTCACCTCGGACTGGGCACAGGGCCTCGAGCGCGTGTACGCGCTGGCGCAGGCCGGCACCCCGATCGCGGCCGTCAACCTCAGCCTCGGCGGCGGGATGTATTCGTCGACCTGCGACGCGGGCAACAACGAATCGATCATCAAGACCTACGTCGCGGCCTTGCGGTCCGCGGGCATCGCCACCGTCGCGGCCAACGGCAACGACGGCTACACGAGCGCGATCGCGAGCCCGGCTTGTATCTCCAACATCATCAGCGTCGGCGCGACCACGAAGGCGGATGGGATCGCGTCGTATAGCAACAACGCCAGCATCACCACGCTGTACGCCCCCGGCAGCAGCATCACCTCGGCCACCATCACGTCGACCACCGCCACCGCCACCGCCGATGGCACGTCTGGCGCGGCCCCGCACGTGGCGGGCGCGTTCGCCGTCATGCGCTCGGCGAAGAACGACATGACGGTCGATGAAGGGGTCGCCGCCCTCGTCGCGACCGGCACGGCGGTCTCCGACACCCGGACGGGCACCGCGATCACGAAACCGCGCATCAACATCGGCAGCGCGGTGGCGGCGCTGACACCTACGGCCCCGGCGTTCTCGCTCGCCGCGGGCACGTACACCACCGCGCAGTCGCTCACGCTCACGAGCGCCACTACCGGCACGACGATCCGGTACACGACGAACAACACGGCGGTGACCGCGAGCTCGACGCTCTACACCGGCGCGATCACCGTGCCGCTCGACGCGACGACCGTGGTCCGCGCGAAGTCGTTCAAGGCGGGACTCACCGACTCCGCCGAGGTCACGGCGACCTACGTGGTCACGAGCACCGTCGCGACACCTACGTTCTCGGTGGCCGCGGGGACGTACACCACGGCCCAGACCGTCACGATCGGCTCCGCGACGAGCGGAGCGACGATTCGGTGCACCACCGACGGCTCCACGCCGACCGCAGCCTCCGCGACCTGCACGAGTGTCACCGTCCCGCTCGACACGACGCTCACCCTCCAGGCCCGCGCCTTCAAGGCGG
>JALHPV010000274.1 GCA_022842285.1 Kofleriaceae bacterium | reverse complement strand
CGACGGCGATGAGCGCCCCGCCGAGGATCAGCGTCCCGATCTGGACGTTCTCGAGGTTCTGGCCGTCCTGCTCCTTCTGCTTGATGTCGGCCGGCCACGACGGGCACGGATCCTGACCTGTGCAGTGATCGGAGATCTCGTCGCTGATCTTCTGCGCGCGGTAGCCATACACGACACCGATGGCGAGCGAGACCACACCGGCCGCGCCGGCGCCAATGCCCGCATACTTCAGGCCCTTGCCAGGCGTCCCGGTCTCGGGTGGGGGCTCGACGGGCGGCGGTGGCTCGACGGGCGGGGGCTCGACGGGCGGCGGCGTCTCGACCTTGGCCTCGCAGACCTTGGCGTCGTCGGTGACGGGATTGCCGAGCTGGGTCTGCACGATCTTCGCCTGCGCGGTCGCGTACGACGCGACGGGACCGGTCGGGTCCTCCTTCAGGTACATGCAGAAGTACTTGAGCGCCAGGGCGGGCTGCTGGGCCGACTGGTACTCGGTGCCGATGTTCGAGAGGAGCAGCGGGGTGGGGATGACCTTGTACGACTCGAGGTAGAGGTCGATCGCGGCGACGTGATCGCCGGCCTGGCTCTTCGCGATCGCCTTCTTCACCAGGTCGCCGGCCTTCGCCTTGTCGGCCGCCGAGGGCTCGGGCTGAGCGAGCACGGGGCTCGCCACGAGGAGGCTCGCCAGCAACGCAGACAGCGCACGCACCCGAATGCTAGCCCCGGCCATATGCGCCGATGGTATCAGACGGGCGGGATGAGAGGCGCCAGCTTCGCGAGCACCTCGGCGTGGACTGCACCGTTGGAACCGACGAGGCCGCGATGCCGAAACAGATCCTTGCGGTAGTCGATCGGCGCGCCGGTCATGTCGGTGAGCTGTCCGCCGGCGCGCAGGAGGATCGCCTCGGGCGCGCACGTATCCCAGGCCTTGGTCTTGGCTCCTGGATTCACGTAGAGGTCGCGGACCCCGGCGGCGATCAGGCAAAGCTTCACGCCGACCGAGCCGACGTTGACCTCGTTGCCGATGCCGAGCCGGTGCTTCACGTCGTCGATGACCGGATCGCGGTGCGACTTGCTCGCGACGAAGCGGGCCTCGGCAGCAGACGTCGTCGACGAGACGGCCAGGCGCTCGGTCGTGGTGCCGACGGTGACGAAGGCGCCGTCGGGCGTGCCGAAGAACAGGCGATCGAGCACCGGCTGATATACGACGCCGACCGCGGGCCGCCCGTTCACGCACAGGCCGATCATCACGGAGTAGCCGTCTTCCCCCCGAATGAAGTCCTTCGTGCCGTCGATCGGATCGACGAACCACAGGCGCGGGGCGGTCATCGCGTCGACGGTGACCGGCGCCTCCTCCGAGATGACCGGATCGGCGGGGAGCTCGCGCGCGAGGCCCGCGAGGATGAGCTCCGACGCGCGTTTGTCGGCGATGGTGACCGGCTCGTCGCCGGGCTTCAGCTCGACACCGAGCTCGCCGCGTTGCATGCGCCAGACCTCCGCGCCCGCCTCCCGGGCGAGGGCCTGCGCGACCGCGAGCTCGCGTTCGTACATCAGTTGTGATTTCCGGCGGGCCAGAGCAGACGCTTCGCATCGTCGACGGAGGCGACGGTGCGGCCGGAGAGCTTCACCAGCTCCGCAGCCGCGGTGACGAGCTCGCCGTTGCTCTTCGCCATCTCACCGGTCGGCAGGTAGAAGTTGTCCTCGAGGCCGACGCGCACGTCGCCGCCAAGGGACAGCGCGGCCATCGCGAGCGGCCACTGCTCGCGGCTGATGCCGATGACCTTCCAGCGCGACCCGGCCGGGACCTGCTCGGCCTGGAACGCGAGGTGGCGCGCGGTGGCGGGAATGCCGCCGAGGACGCCCATGATGAACGAGAAGTGATACGGCTTCTCGAGGAGGCCAAGTTCCGCGAGCACCTTGTGGCTGTTCGTGTGACCGACGTCGAAGCACTCCATCTCGGGCTTCGCGCCGGTCTCCTTCATCGCCTTGGCGAAGGCCATGATGTCGTCGAACGAGTTCTGGAACACGAACTGGAACGCGAACTGCTGCTTCTTGTGGTTCCACTTCGCGTAGTTCATCGAGCCCATGTTGAGGGCGGCGATGTGCGGCTTGAGCGCGAGGTGCGAGACGCGCTCGGACATCGGGCCCGCGCCGCCCGTCGACCAGTTGATGAGCACGGGGCAGCGCGCCTTGGTCTCCGCCATGATGGCCGCGAACGTGTCCTTCGACCACGTCGGTGAGCCGTCGTCGTTGCGCGCGTGGATGTGCACGACGGCGGCGCCGGCGTCGTAGGCTCGCTTTGCCTCCTCGGCGATCTCGACCGGGGTGTAGGGAATCGCCGGGCAGTGCTGCTTGGTCGTGACGGCGCCGGTCAGGGCGCAGGAGAGGATGACAAAGTCGGCTTCGGACACGCCGCTATCTTATAGCGCTCCAAAGGCGAAGGCGGGAATCTCGGCGAGGTCGTCGATGATGCGCGCGCGGGGGTGGGCCTCCACGAAGGCGCGCTCGTACGCGGGCGTCCGCGTCGAGGCCACGAGCCCGACGCGCGCGCCGAGGGCGAGGGGCATCGCGAGATCCAGCTCGAAGATGTCACCGACGACGACGAGGTCACTCCACGTGGCGCCGTGGTCTCGCAGCAGGGCGGCGAGGATGTCGTGGTACGCGTGACGCCGGAGCAGCACGGGCCGATCGAGGCCGGGCAGGGGCAGCTCGGCCGCGACGCCCTCCCAGCGATCGTCGACATCGAACTTGCGGGCCATGCCACGCACGCGCTCGCCGAGCGGCTGCACGTTTGGATACGCCGCCGCGAGCGACATGACCTTGCCCGCGACGTGATGCGTGTCGGAGTTCGTCACGATCCACGTCGCCCGGGCGGCGACCTGCGACAGGGCGAGGCCCGCGTTGGCGCGGAAGACGGGCCGACCGAGCGTCTTGCCGTAGTTGTACTTGTAGAGGACGCCGCCGAGGAGCCGGCCGCGGTCGAGCGCGCTCGGGATGGCCTCGAAGCGGTCGAGCACGCGGTGCGCGATGGGCACCATGCGCAGGTACGGGTCGACGGTGGCGGGCGCCACGGCCCGGCCCATCCACAGGAACGGGTGCGCGGCCGGGGCGGCAGCGAGCTCGGCCTCGACAGCGTCGGCGATGGCGAGGATCTCCGGATCACCGGCGGGCCGACCGACGAGCATGCACAGGTCATCGAGGTAACCGGCGCGGAATGGTGCGCCCTCGGCCTCGGCATCCGTCATGGTGCCGTCGAAGTCGAGGACTAGGAGCGTGGGCATCGCCGGCCTATCTTACTTCGAGCGCTGGTCGTACACGCCGTCCCAGTCGCTCGGCGGCGGGGTGGCGGCGAGGTCATCGCAGCGGGAGGCCATCACGGCCGCGGCGGGATCGTCTGGGAGGGTCGCGAAGACACGGCGGGCCTCGGTAAACTCGCGGTTGCGATAGAGGGCGAGGGCGCGGGCGAACGTCGGGTCGCTCGTGCCGGCGCGGCCGACGAGCTCGAACACGGGGATGGCCGTGGCGCGTCCCTTCACGCGGACCAGATCGAGCTCGCGAAACAGGAACCGGTCGCCGGCCGCCTGCGCGGTCGCCTCGCCGACGAGGATGCCGACCCCGTACTCCTTGGTCAGGGCTTCGAGCCGCGCGCCCTGATTCACCGCGTCGCCGAGGACCGTGTACTCGAAGCGGGCCTCCGAGCCCATGTTGCCGACGGCCATCGCGCCCGTGTTGATGCCGATGCCGATCGCGACGGGCGCCTTGCCCGCCAGGACCCACTTGCGGTTCAGCTCCACGAGCGCGTCCTGCATGCGCAGCGCGACGTCGCAGGCCTGGGTCGCGTGATGGGGGGAGTCCACGGGCGCGCCCCAGATCGCCATGATCGCGTCACCGATGTACTTGTCGAGCATGCCGCCGCTCGCGAGCACGAGGTCGGTCATCGGCGTCAGGTACTCGTGCAGGAACGACGCGAGCTCCTCGGGCTGCATGCGCTCCGCGACGTGCGAGAAGCCGCGGATGTCCGAGAACAGCACGGTCAGGTTCTTGCGCTCGCCGCCCAGCTTCGCGCGCGACGGATTCTCGAGGATGCGATCGACCACCGATCGCGACACGTACTGGGAGAACACGCCGCGCAGGTGCGCCTTCTCGCGCCCCTCGGTGGCGAGCCCGCTCACGGTGGCGATGACGAGCACCCCCAGGGTCAACAACACGGGCGAGGCCACGGCGATCACCGTGCCCGACGCGAACAGGGCGAGCGAGAGCGCGCAGTACGCGGTGATGGCCGCGAGCGAGACGAGCGGCGGGACCCACGCCCGCCGGCGAATGCGTCGGAGCTGAGCGGCCGCGACCACGAGGCCGAGGAGGAGCACGGCCCCGACGGTGGCGAGCGTGCCCGTCGACCGGAGGATGCGCCCGGTGAGGATGTTCTCGGCGAGCGTCGCGTGCAGCTCGATGCCGTCCGCGGCCTGATCGAGGGGCGTGGCCACCTTGTCGGACGCAGCGAACGTCTGCCCGACGAAGACGAGCTTCCCCTCGAGCTTCTCGCGGGGCACCGTCCCGGTCAGCACGTCGTACGCCGAGATGTGCTCGATTTGCTTCTTGCCGAGCGGATCGAGGAGCAGCGAGGCATCGGCGGAGAGCGGCAAGCGCGTGCGGCCCGCCGTGAGGGTCGAGCCCCCGACGACGTAGCGGGTCTTGCCGGGTGTTCCTTGCTCGATCAGGGCGACCGCGAGGCCGAGCGGCATGTAGTGGCGCCCGCCGTACTCGACGTCGAGAGGCATGTGGCGCGTGACCCCGTCCTCGTCGCGCAGCGTGTTCACGAGCCCCGCTCCGAGCTGCGCCGCGGTCAACATCGGCAGCGAGGCGATCACGCCCGCGCCGCTCTGGGGTCGCAGCTGCCCGCCGCCCCCCGCATCCGCGACCTCGCCGTGGCGCGCGCGTTCGAGGCCCGGCGGCTCGACAGGCTCCGGGTCCGGGACGCCGGGGATCACATAGGCGGCGAGCACGACCCGGCCGCTCTTCGCGATGGCCTCCGCGAGCAGCTCGTCGCCCCGGATCTCCTCGGCCACCCGCTCGAGGACCGCGCGCTCGGGGGTGTTCGTCGGTGGAGACGCCGTTACCGCCCGGACCTGCTCCGTCACCTCGCGCGACAGGAACTGCTCCGCGGGCGAGAAGAACACGTCGAGGGCGATCAGCTTCGGGCGGTACGCGCTGATCGCATCGATGAGCGTGGCGTAGCCGCGCCGCGACTGCAGGGTGGCGGTCTCCTTGCGGGTAGCGTCATCGAGGCCAACGATGACGATCCGGTCCGTGGCGGGCTTCCGCGGCCCGCGCATCCGGAACCGCGCATCGACGGTGAAGCCCTCGATCGACGCGAGGAGGGGCAGGGCGCGGGTGCTGTTCCAGACCGCGAGCCCGGCCGCCAGGACCGTCGCGATGATCGCGGTGATGAACGGGACGTTGCGCTGACGCACCGACGTCGTCCATCGCAGCGTGCCCGCCGCCCCCTTCAACGGCGCGTGCCCCCGGCCCCGTGCACGAGGCGCGGAATCTCGTCGAGGAGCTCGCGGGCGAGGACGCCGAGCGGGGCGATGCGCTTGGCCAGGACTTCGCCCGCGCGGGCGTGCACGTACACGCCCCAGACCGCGGCCTGCATCGGCGTGGCCCCCCGGGCGCAGAGCCCCGTGATGATGCCGGCGAGCGTGTCGCCCGAGCCCGACGTGCCCAGCCCCTGGCTGCCGGCCGCGTTCGTGAACAGCTCACCGTTCGCGCTCGTGATGTACGTGGTGGCGCCCTTCAGGATCACGATCGCCTGCAGCCGCTGCGCCGCCTTGCGCGCGGCCGGCAGCGGGTTCGCCTGGATCGCGTCCGCGGTCGTGTCGAGCAGCCGCGCGAGCTCGCCCGCATGCGGCGTGATGATGAAGCGCGTCGGGCTCGGCTTCATCGGCAACGCCGCCAGGGCGCCCGCATCGGCGATCACCGTCGTCGTCGGCGCGGCGTGCTTCGCGATGGCGGCCAGGAGCGCCGTCGGTGCGGTGTGCGATCGCATCCCGGGCCCGACCAGGATCGCGTTCGCACTCGCCAGCTCGACCTCGAGGCAGCTCGCTGCGGTCGGCCCGAGCTCCCCCTTCGACGTCGTCGGCAGGCCAATGACCCGCGCCTCGGGATACGCCACCGCCAGCCCCGGAGCCACCCCCTTCGTCGTCGCCACGACGGCCGTCCCCGCGCCCGCCCGCAGCGACGCGAGCGACGCGAGCAGCACCGCCCCCGGACTCTCGTCCGTCCCGCCGATGACCAGGGCCGTGCCGCGCTCCTGCGTGCCGCGCGTACCATCGAGCGTGGGCAATGCCCACCGCCGCAGCAGCTTCGGGGTGATGACCACCGCGTCGGCCGGCGGCGGGCTGGCCGCCTCGAGCGTCGGAGCCTGCGTCGCGGTGGCCTTCGGCAACCGTGCCTTCGCCATCAGCTGGCCTTCCGCGCCGCCCCGGCACGCTCGGCCGATGCCAGACCGACCTTCCCGACGCACTCACCGGTCGCGACGAGCCACAGGCGCTCGGGCCATCGGCCGATCGTCTCGGTGTCGGTCACCTCCCGAACCTATCGCGTCCGGCTCTTGACGCCCTCATCAGCCCATGGCAAACAACCCCTCGCTCGGGTAACTGGGCTGACAACTTGATGCGGGGTGGAGCAGCCTGGTAGCTCGTCGGGCTCATAACCCGAAGGTCGCAGGTTCAAATCCTGCCCCCGCTACGAAGAGAAACGCGCCGAACTGCTCCGGCGCGTTTCGCCTTTTCGGCGACAGGCGAGCGGGGTGGCGAGGAAGCCGAGAGGCGACGTTCGTCAGAAGGCGGCGACGAGCCGGATGCCGAAGACCCCGGGCCACCGATTCTCGGAACTGGCGGAACATGCGAGCGCAGCGGTGGGCGAACGGTCGTCAGGCTCACCCGGCGACCGTTCGCGGTCATGAGATGCTCGTGCCATGAGGAGAACTACGGGCTCATCACGCACGGGCGGCCTCCGCTCCGCGCGCAGAGGCTACGCGGCGTCGTTGGTCTTCATCGGGTTGGCGGGATGCGGCGACGTCGTCCCCAACTCCAACCTGGACGCCTCGATCGACGATGGGCAAACATCCGTGGACGCCTCGATCGATGCGGGGCTCGATCCCTGCCACTTCGCGACGACTGCTGACTTCTGCGACGACTTCGATCTCGGTGTTCCGTTCGCGCGGTGGGCACCTCCACAATATCGTGGTGTCAGCAGCGGCGTCGATGTCGCCACCGTGAGCCCAGCGTCGGCGCCGGCGCATGCGCGGATCATGCTTCCTGCCTCCACGACCGCGACGGGGCAGCTCGCTGCATTCGTCTTGAAGGAGCTCACCGCCACCGATAAGCGCGTCAGGTTCGACTTCGACTATCGGCTCGACACGTTCACCGCTCCAGGAATGGCCGCCGAGCTCAGCGGCGGCGTGCTCTCGCTGCAGCGACAGCAAGCCGGCGTGAGCCAGGTAACGGTGCAGGTCGAGGTGTTCGGTCTCCAGAGCGAGGCGTACGCACCGAGGCTCCGGCTTCGCCTCTACCAGGGAACCACCCTGATCGGCGGACAAGCGTTCGTCTCTGACGCGGTCGCGCTCCGCACGTGGCAGCACCTCTCGATCGACGTCGAGACCAACAGCACCTCGTCGGGAGTCTTCGTCACCGTGAGGCGCGACGATGCCAGCCTGCTCGACCGCACGGAGTTCCCGGTAACGATCATGGACGGCGATGTCTGGGAGGCGCGAATCGGCGGGTTCACGGGCGGAAACCCGGCGACCCACCGCCCGGCGATGGTCCAGGACTACGACAACGTGGCTGTGACGCTCGCGCCCTGACCGGAGCGGAGCTGCTGGTACGACTGACCGGCCGGCTGTCGTTTGGTTTGATGCTGGGGGCATCGGGCGAGGGTCACGCGCAGACGAGAAGCGACGGGTCCACGAGCTTCCGGCGGCGCATGCGGGCGAGCATGCAGTTCAGGATCTCGGAGGAGCTCCGGACAAGCCGATGCAATTCACGAGGTACGGCGCCCGCGGTGCCGTACCCTTGACGACGTGAACGCGGTCTCGGTCCAGCTCGTGCTGCCGCACCGGTTGCGGCGGTGGGTGCTGCCACTCGGCATGGTCGGGGTCGGCGCGCTGGCCGCGATCACGCTGCTCCTCCCGGTGGGCAAGGCGGCAGCCGTGTTCGAGGTGGGGCGCATCGTGTTCGTGCTCGCGTACCTCGGGCTGATGGGCGTGGGGATGTCGACCAAGCGGCGCGGGGCGTCGGTGACGGTGACGGCGGCGGGCCTCGTCGCCGATGGCGAGCTGCTCGTTCCCCGCGAGGCGTTCGGGCAGGTGCTCGCGACACCGCGGCGCGGGATGGCGACGGCGGGCGTGACGCCAGGCGTGACCGCGATCGAGCTGCGCGGGGGCACGCCGCTCACGCTGGAGGTCGCGTCGGCCGCCGCTGCGGAGGAGCTCCTGGCGAGCCTCGATCCGGGGCGCGAGGCGGCGGCCGCGTCGTTCCTCGCTACCACCACGCCGACGTACGTGGTCGTGCTGGTGTGGATGGGAATCCCCTGTGCGTGCGCGATCCCGATCCAGCTGCTGCTCATGCGGGGCGTGGGGCCGTCGGGCCTGGTGGCGCTGGCGGTGCCGTGCGGCGTGTTGTGGCTGATCGCGTCGTGGTGGGTCATGCGACGGCGCCGCGTGACGGTCGATCGCACGGCCATCGTGCTGCCCCGGGTCATCGGCCGCGATCGCGTGCTGTCCCTCGAGTCGCTCGTCGGGATCACGGTGAAGAACACGTACGAGATTCGCCTCGCGTTCATGCGCGGGGACCGCTTCACGCTCAAGATCTACGACGGGCTGCTGGCGGCGGATCTCGTCGCCAGGCTCCAGCAGCGCGCGCCGCGCGCCACGCTGACCGCCCGCCCGGCGTAGGCCGCGCTCAGAAGGTCGTGACGATCTTCGTGGCGACCGAGTTCGCGATGAAGCAGTCATCATGCGCGGCGTGATGGAGGGCCGCGAGCTCGTCGGCGGACGGCGCGGACTCGACCCACTCGATCCGTGGCGACAGGGTCACCTGGCTGACCCACGCCTTGCCGCGCTCGTTCTTGGTCAGAACGCCGATGGCCTCGTCGCGATAGCTGGCGACGGCGAAGCCGCGCTTCGATGCGGCCCACAGGAACGTCAGCATGTGGCAGCTCGAGATGGCCGCGACGAACGCCTCCTCGGGGTCGACGTTCGCGGGGTTCGACCATGGCGCGGGGACGACCGAGGGCGAGGGAGAGGCCGCGACGGTGATGCCACCGTCGAACGTCCACGCGTGCTCGCGCGAGTAGCGGCCCTTGATGAAGTCGGCCGCACTGGCCGCGCTGCGCCAGTCGATCGTGGCTCGGTGTTCACTCATGGCGCGAGCGTACGCCCACGCGTCGGCCGGCCAGGACGGCAACGCCGGCGCCTACCCGATCCCCATCCGGCGTTTGACCACCTCTACTGCCCGCTCGGCCAGGCGCCTCGACTACCGTGGTCGCGCCACCGGCGGCCAGTAACCTGGACGCGCCTCGTTCTATCCAAGTCCGGGAACCCTCATGACCGATGCCCCCAAGCCCGTCGCGGTCACGCCACGCTCCATGTCGATGGAAATCCGCGACCGGATCGTGCGTGCCCGCCAGCGCTTCCACGCCAACGACAACATCGCCAAGTTCCTCGAGCCGGGCGACCTCGACAAGCTGCTCGACGAGGTGGCTTCCAAGATGGAAGGGGTCCTCGAGAGCCTGGTGATCGACACCACGAACGATCACAACACCAAGGACACGGCGCGCCGCGTGGCCAAGATGTACCTCACCGAGGTGTTCCGGGGGCGGTACCTCCCGGTGCCGCCGATCACCGAGTTTCCGAACGCCTCGTATCTCAACGAGCTCATGATCGTTGGCCCGATCACGGTGCGGAGCGCGTGCAGCCACCACTTCTGCCCGATCATGGGCCGGCTGTGGATCGGCCTCATGCCCAACGA
>JALHPV010000273.1 GCA_022842285.1 Kofleriaceae bacterium | reverse complement strand
TCGAAGCGACGCTCAAGCAGCTCTTGGCGATCGCGAGCGGCGGCCAGATCGAGACGGACGCTCGTCGCTCTCACGGCGAGGTAGTCGACGATATCGCCCTGCTGCCGCGCACCGCACGCAAGCTCGGACGGATGCTGTACCGAGTCCGCGCGAACGGCTTCGTGAGCTTCATCGAGTAGCCATGGCGATTGCCGGCCTCGCCTTCCGGCCCCGGTTCGGGACCGCCAGCCCTGTCGAGGATGTGGCAGGGGTGGTCGTGTTGCGCGGCGAGTACGAGTGGCTGGTCGAGGGCGGCGAGGCCGAGATCTCGACCCTCGTCCAGGCGACCGCGGGCCTGGGAGTGAAGGTGTCGGCGCGGTCCGCGATCCTGAAGTTCGGCAACGTCGTCGGCACGTTCGCGCTTGGTTCGCTCGGAGTAATGCGTGTGGAGTGTGGCAAATGGAGCGAGGGCGTCTTCGATGCGCTGCTCGACGATCTCACCGCTCGTGCGCTCGCGCTACCGTACTCGGCGACGCAGGCGGCCGGGCTGCCGCACGATCGTTCGATCGCCGACCGGGACGACGTCCTCCTCCATGCGTTTATCTATGCGCGCCACATCCTGCTCGGCGAGGAGCCCGCATTGCCACGCGCTCTCGAGCTCGTCATCCGTGACCCGCACCGGCGGTTCAGCGCCGAGCGGGCAAGAGTGAACCTGAGCGCCGCGCATCGCGTCGATGGACTGACGCTCGCACGCATCGCCAACGCGGCCGATGGCGTGGTTCGCGCCACGGGCCCAGCAGGGCACTCCAGGCTTGCCCACGCCTTGAACGGCCACCTTCCGCTCTATGTTGACGTCCCACGCGTGCAAAACACGTTCGACACCGCGGAGAACCGATTCGTCCTCGAGTTCCTCGCGCAGCTTCGTGGGATCGTCGACCGCGTCGAGTGCATCGCTCGCTCGAAGGCCAAGCCTGGCTCATTCTGGACACGTGCGCTCATGGACTGCGAGACTATGCGGCGCGTCCTCGGGCCGTTCGAGCGCCACGACATGTGGAACGACGTCGGTCGAATGGCCCACGTGCCGATCGGCTCGTCAGTGCTCCAGCGTCGTAGAGGCTACAAGGACGTGCTTTCGCACCACCTGACCCTTCGCGCCGCCGCGAGGATCCCATTCGACAGAGACACCGCTGAGAAGCTGCTCGGGCTCAAGGACGTTGCGACTCTCTACGAGTTGTGGTGCTACTTCGCCGTCGTCGACGCTGTTGCCCAGGTGGTCGGCCGGCGACCTGACTACGCCGATGCCATGAACGCAAAGGACGAGGTCGATCTCGGATACGGCTTCCGCGTTACCTGGAACGACGGCCCGACCGTCTACTACAACCTGTCGTTCACCCGGAAGAAGAGCGCACCGCGCCAGTCGGCCTCGCTGTGGCTTCGCCCCGACATCGTGGTCAACGTCATGCGTGACGGGCAACGCGAGCTCCACGCCCTCGATGCCAAGCTGCGGCTCGACGGCGTTGTTCCCACAGGAGAGCTCGAAGAGGACGAGGAAGACGTGGAGGCCAACCCTCTGCGCTTCAAGAACGAAGACATCGTCAAGATGCACGCCTACCGGGACGCACTTCCGCACGTGAGGTCCGCGCGCGTGTTGTACCCCGGCAACCAGGTACGCGAGTTTCCGGCTCTCGAAGCTGACGCTCGCGACATCGACGGAGTAGGAGCAATCCCCCTCGTTCCGGGCAAGCCGCCGTCCGAACTGGTTCGCACCATCGCGAGAATCCTTGGAAAGGAAACAGTTCGGCTTCCTACTCGAGAGGAAGCCGAATGACACCTCAGACGAACGTCGCGCGCGCCATGCACGTGCGTCGAATATCTCAAGGATGCGCGAAAGGTGCAGAGGAGGCTAACCGAGAAGCTGCAAGGACCGCGGCGCCCACTGCCACCGGATTGGTCATCAGGGTCCGTGCCGGGGTCCAGCTAGCCAGCGCTCGAGGCATCGCGGAACGCCATCGAGGACCGAAGCCGAACAAGTGTTCCGACGAACTGCGATTCGTGTTGCAGACACAAGGATGCTGATGCTGCTCAAGAAGACCGGAGGATTGATCGACTACGCCCTCGCCAAGGTACGCGAGCAGTTGAAGCGGCACCATTCTCCCGGAACCACGGCCTTCAAGGACAAGAACCGCGAGCTGCAAGAGCTTGCTCGCGAAGTATTCGTGCTGAGGAACTACAATATCCAGTTCAAGGAAGGCGACCCCCAAGACAAGATCCTCATGTTCGCCGAGGGGGCGATGATTCTCGTCTGCATGGAACGCTTCCTTCGCGCCCACCTCGGCCCCGAGTCGACGAGCACAGACACGCTGCGCAACCTATTGGAGAGAGCGTTCAGCGAACGACGGCACGACCACTTGGAGGTGCCGGGCGGCGATCGCGACCATCTGATCGAGCTGGTCACCGGCCTCCGCAATGGCCTGCTGCACGGCGATTTCGAGCAACTCGCCCGCAATGCCGGATGCGCTTCGAATACGGAGTACTTCAAGCAGCACTACGCACGCGATCTAGAGATCCTCTACAACATCACGAACACGATGATGCGGCAGATCGATCTCGGTACCGGTCGCTTGCTGGAGGACTCTCTGGTCACGCGTTGGCGCAACCGCTTCGTCGATGCTTTGTCGCACCGCGCGAACTGGCGTCTTCGGATCGATGCCGAGCGAGCGAAGGGCCGCCGCAAGTAGCCGCAGTGCCCGGCCTGACGTACGCAGCGCCAACACGTCGAGTGTCCACCGGCCTCGCGCTCATTCGAAGTGCGACGAACGCCCGCCGGCTCCCAGCGGTACTGGCACCCGTCCGGGCTCTTCGCCGTCGTCACGACCTTGCTGCGCGGAAGTTTTCGGCGCGCACGTGCGTCGTGTCAAGAGGCGGGCAAGGTGACCGCGTATGATTCGCGTGAGCACGGGTCTCGATGCCGCGGCCATCGACCTCGAGCGGATCCGGACCACGCTCGGGCGGTGCTCCGGCTTAGCGTCGAAGGCGGCGGTGTCCGAAGCTACGAATCCGAGGGTGCCCAGTCCGTGACTGGCTCGAACTCGGACAGTGCCTCGCGCCGCTCGAATACGGATCCGATCGGCTCATCCAGAAGCTTGTCGACGCGCTCGTCCATCTCGGCGAAGGCGGACATCGGAACGATCGCGATGTTCTCGGCGCTGTCGTTGTAGTCCGGGGTCTCGAGCCCGGAGAACATCCGCCAGCCGCTGTCCTCGTCGCAATCCGGCGCCTCGCGATACATGAATCGAACTGGCTGGTCCTCTTCGAGGATCTTCTTCGAGACGAGTGCTGAGGTGAACGTACGAAGCTCGAGCTGGCGCATGTGCTGTCGACGCTGTTCCGTGCCCAGCTCGATCCGGATCTGAACGAGACCGCCGTGCGCATCGAGGTCGCGATGCAGCTCGAAGATTCCATCGCCCCACGTCGTCATGAATCCACACGCGCGCGCGGCACCTAGCGTCACCACACCCGACTCGGTAGACGACGCGCGGACCTGCTGCATCAGCTGGTAGTGGTGCGAGTGTGGACGGAAGTCGGTCGCGAACTTGAGCTGTTGCTGTTGACGCAGCCGTTCGACCTGCTCTCCACGGTTGGCAGCCTCATCGACGGCAAGGTCTCGCCACCCGAAGACGCCAGACTCGAGTTCGGTCGCGCCGGTCTGCTTCACGACGACTTCGGCGTCGCGTCCCCAGAATGCAAAGTCGGCGAGCCCATCGATCGGCTCGTCGTGCTTCCACGTAGCCACGGCATCGAGGTCAACGAGCATCAACCGCGCCCAATCGACGACGACGAGCGCGAACTGCTCGCTGCGCGCGATATCCCGCTCGCTCGCGATGACCGAGATCCGACGGAGTCGTCCGGGGTCTGGATCGTCCTGCGGCATCGGCTCCGCCACGACGCGCAGCTCGCGCCCCGGCACGCCGCTCACCACCCCAGCCCAGACACCATGGAACTGGACCTCTCCTGCACCCATTCCGTGCGCGAGCGCGTTGTCCGCCCGACGACGATGGGGGACTCGTTCGCGAAGAGCTTCCACGCGTGCATCGAGTCGCTCGGCCTTGGCGATCTTCTCCACCTGTGTCGCGAGCTCCTTCGCGCTCTCACGAGGGAGGTCGTAGGCGAAATGGGGGTTCCATTGTCGGTCGAGCTGACGACCGACGCTTTCGGCGTCCCTCCCGACGATGGCCACGTCCACTGACTCGTTAGCCTGGGCGGTTACGTCGGGCGGAAGGATCCCATCGGGAAGCTCGGGCGCGCGGTCGTGTGACCACATCCCGAGGTACCCCGGGTCGATGATGAGCAGGGAACCGCAAGGAGCGATGACCGTACCGATATCGACGCCCACGAGGACCGAGTAACACGGCGTCGGATGTTTGTAACCCGCCGTGTCAGAGCGGACACCCGATGAAGATGCGCGGGCGCGCCTCAGAGGAGGCGGCGGAGGCTACGGAGCGGATCGGCAACGCTCGCATCGCCGGCGAGCGCCCGTACCCACGCGGGGGCCGCGCCCCTGATAGCCTGTCGAAGGAGTCGGTCGTCGCCGACGAGAGCCTCGCACAGCTCGGCGATCACCGACCCGAGTTCGACCCCTTCGACGAGCTGCGCCTGCCATCGAGAGATCGTTGGGTGTTCGAGCGCGGGGAGGAGCTTCGCCAGCAGCTCGCGACGCCACGTCTCGAACGCCGCGCGTGAGCCACGATCGGGCGGCAGCCCATGGGCATAGGCGTCGATCTGGGTAACGACCAGCTTCCACCCGTCGTCATCCAGGGCGTGGGTGAGATCGAGCACCGCGGCCTCCCACGCGCCGAGGGCTTCGTTAACCCATGCTCGTACGGCGCGCGCGAAGGGGTACTCGTCCTCGCTGTGCGGGCAGGTGAGAAAGCGATCGAGGTCAGCCTTTGCTTCGTCCCACTCGCCTCGCAGCGCACGCACGTGCCCGCGCCCCAACAAGGCCCTCGTGCCCTTCACTTGGTTGGTCGCGTCCGTCGCCGATTCGAGCGCTTCATCGAGTCGCCCGAGCCGTACCTGGAGGTAGGCCAGCAAGACCATGCTGACGCGCCGGCTGTTCGGGTTCTGCGCGATGAAGTTCAGCCAGATGGGCAGCGCTTCGTCGAGCTTGCCCTGGCGGATGAGGAGACGAAGGCGGCTAACTGCCAGGATGGACGGATGCGGGTGCCCGCCAGGCTCGGCGTGAGCGATCGCGAAGCCGTACGCGCGCAGTGCTTCGTCCGTTCGGCCTTGGGACTCGCGCGAGAACGCGATCGCGCGATAGGCGAGCGCCGGTCTGGACGTGCCCAACCGAAGGGCTCGACCGGCCGTCGCCACCGCCTCGTCGGCTTCCTCGGTCCAGTGTTGATACAAAGGGCCGTCGTATGGTGGCGGTACACGAAGGGCGAGCCGATCGGCGAGCTCGCACACCACGTCGGGATCGACGTCGAGCTCGAGGGCTCGTCTGAATCCGTCGATGGCGGCGGTGTTGTCATCGGTCCTGCGGGCCCACTCGGCCCAGGCGCGCGCGCGGATCGGCGTTGGTTCACTCGGGTCCTCGGCGCAACGCCGCGCCAGGTCGCGTGTCGGTTCGCCTGCGGCGATGGCCTCGGAGATCTCGTTCCACGCCGCCGAGTGAATGGGCGGCTCCTCGGCGGGCTCGTCGTCCGAGCGCGGGATCGAGAGTCGTTCGGCAACGCCGGCGATCACCTCTGGCAGGAACGCTTCGCGACCGCTCCGGCGGTCACGCAACCCTTCCTTGATCTCGAGCTCGAGCTGGTCCGCAGGGGCTGCCGTCAGTCGCTCGAGCTCAGATCCACCGAAGTACTCGAGGTGCTCGATGAACTGCTCGACCTCGATTTGCCCACGCTCCATCAGCGTGAGCAACAGCGGGACCTGGAACTGTGCACTAGGACTTCGCTCGGGGGCGAATCGAAACGCGACCCACGCGAGCGGAAGGACGACACCTCGGCGAAGCTCTTCGTCCATCGGCCCTTGGCGGTCGAGCAGCAGCTGAACAAGCGCGGGTGCGGACATCGTGGCGACGCGCTCGCGAATCGAAGCCCAGAACCCACGCGGAGAGGGGGCGCACTCGGTCACGAGCGTCCTTACCATGGCCAGGAGGCTTATCGACTCGCTGACGAGGTCGACACGAACTCGGTGCAGGGCTCCTTCTTCGCCATGGTCAACGCTTGGTTGCAGGGAGAGCGGTTTCGCGATGTCGCAACGCTCTCGCAGCAAGGTAGCGACGACGTCCGGAGACGCAGCGGGTCGTCGCGATTCTTCGCTTCCCGCTGTGAACCCTGCACGTGATGTTCAGCGAGCTCGCCGGAAACCACGCTCACGACCTGCTCGTCGATCACGTGCCGACGGGTAGACTCCATGCGTGGGCCGACAAGAGCACTGGGAGCGCGTGTACCAGACCAAGCAGGCCGATCAGGTGAGCTGGTATCGCCCTCACCTGGATGTGTCGCTGGGCCTCATCAGGAGGACGGTCCCCGACCTCCAGGCTCGCATCGTGGATGTGGGAGGTGGTGAAGCCACGCTCGTCGACGATCTGGTCGGGGCGGGATACGCGCATGTGGACGTGCTCGACTTGTCGGAGACCGCCCTCCAGGTCGCGCGGGCTCGTCTCGGCGAGGTGGCCACGACGGTCGGCTGGCTGTGCGGGGACGTGACGACCTTCGCGTTCCAGGCCGGGGCGTACGACCTCTGGCACGACCGCGCGGTCTTCCACTTCCTCACGGATCCCGCGCTGAGACGGGCGTACGTCGAGCAAGTGTCGAAGGCCGTGAAGCCGGGTGGGCACGTCATCGTGGCCACGTTCGGGTTGGACGGACCGACGCAGTGCAGCGGCCTCGATGTGGTTCGGTACGACGCGGAGTCGCTCCACGATCAGTTCGGTGAACGCTTCACGCTCGTCGATCACCAGACGGAGGATCACGTGACGCCCGCAGGCCGACCACAACCGTTCGTGTACTGCCTCTGCCGTACCTAGCGCGACGAGTCGGATCTGGCAGCCGGGCTTGTTCGCGTCGGCTCGTCGTGGTGCCATGGCGCCCATGCGAAAGAACCTGTTCGGGCGTGTGGTCCTCGTCGGCGTGCTGGCCGCTTCGCTCCTCGGTGGCTGCGGTAAGAAGGACGAGGCCGGTGGTGGCGGTGGTGGCGGTGGTGGCGGTGGCGGTGGCGCAGCCGCGGTCAAGCCGAGCCAGGAGATGTCCGACTTTCTGATCGGCTTCAACGGCCGTAGCGCATCGGTGGAAGCGCAGCTGAAGCAGTTCGGCGCCGAGGGCCTCGATGCCAAGGACATGGGCATGTATGACCTCGCGTCCCCGAAGGTCGTCGGCAACGAGAAGAAGGGCGACAAGGACTGCTACTCGTTCGACGCCAAGGCCGGCATGACCACGCGCACGTACGAGACGTGCTGGACCGGCGGCAAGATCGTCGAGGTCACCGATAAGGGCATGCGCTGAGCTGCCCCGCGGCGCCTCTCTCGGGTAGGGGCAGGCAACGGGCGATCGCGAGCGGGCGTAACGTTTGCACGGGGGAGGAATCGAAGCACCATGATGGCCGTGCCTCGTGGTCCGCGCACGACACGCCCCGTGGTTGATGTGGCGGCGCGGATCGCGCACGTGCGCCGGTACCCGCTGACCCGGTGGCTCGCGACGATCCGGCTCGCGCTCCGCATGGCGCTGCATGCGCGCGCCAAGTTCGTGGGGACCTTGTTCGGCGTCGTGTTCGCGGCGCTGCTGGCGAACTTCCAGCTCGGGACCCTGTTCGGCTTGCTGGCGAAGAACACGTTGTTCGTGGACAACGCCGCCGCCGACATCTGGATCGTGCCACCGGGCACGACGTTCGCGCAGCCGGGACAGCGGATGAGCACCGCCCTGGTGAACCAGGCGCGAGTGACCCCGGGGGTCGAGAGGGCATCGGCGCTGGTCATGGCCGGGACGTCGATCGCCAAGCCCGGTGGCGGCAGCGAGGCGATCACGCTCGTGGGGGTCGATCTCGACACGATGCTCGGCGGGCCGTTTCAGATGGTCGCGGGTGATCCGAGCGCGCTCCGCATCGCCGACACGGTGATCATGGAGGACGCCCAGCGCGAGCGCTTCGGTGGGCTGAATCTCGGCTCGATCCGCGAGGTCGGGGGCTACCAGGTCCGGGTCGGTGGCTTCACGTGGGGGCTCCTGCCGTTCGGGCCCGCGTTCGCGTTCGCCGATATCGACCTCGCGCGGACGATCGCCAAGGTCGAGCCCGACCAGTTGAACTTTGTCCTCGTCGATGTCGCCCCCGGGGCCGACATCCACGCCGTCAAGCGCGCACTCGAGAGCCGCATCACCACCGCCACGGTTCTCGAGCGCTCGGAGTTCCGCGCGCTGATCACGAGGACGTTGTTGTCACAGCAGCTCGGCATCACCTTCGGGGTCTCGACCGCGTTCGGGCTCGCGATCGGCTTCGTCATCGTCTTGCTCTCGATGTACTCGTCCGTGATCGACAACCTGCGCGAGCTCGGGACCCTCAAGGCGATCGGCTACACGAACCTCGATCTCATGCGCATGTTGATCGTCCAGGCGATGCTCTACGCGATCGTCGGATCGATCATCGGCCTGGGAATGGTCGCGGGGGCGGCGGAGGGGATCCGGTCCGCCAACCTCAGCCTCGTGATCCCGCGCGCGCTCGTGCTCGCGACTCCGCCGGCCATGATCGCGCTGTGCGTCCTCGCGTCGTTCCTCGCGTTCTATCGCGCCGCGCGGCTCGAGCCGGGCATGGTGTTCCGATGAACCTCGCCGTCGATGTCGAGGGCGTCACCAAGACGTTCGGCAGCGGGGCGCTCGTGTTCACCGCGCTGCGCGAGGTGTCCTTTCAGGTCGCGCCCGGCGAGATCGTCATGCTCGTCGGCCCGTCCGGATCGGGCAAGACCACCCTCCTGTCCATCATCGGCTGTGTGCTGCGGGCCACGGCAGGCCGGGTCCGGTTGTTTGGCGAGGACATCAGCGAACGCGCCGAGCGAGACATGCCCGCCATTCGGCGCGCCCTGATCGGCTTCGTGTTCCAGGGGCACAACCTGATCTCCTCCCTGTCCGTGCTCGATAACGTGCGCCTCGTCCTCGAGACCCGGGGCGTGCGACGGAGCCTGGCCACGCGTGAGGCCAAGACCTTGCTCGAGCGCGTCGGGCTCGGCGACAAGCTCGACAGCTTGCCCGCGCAACTCTCGGGAGGTCAGCGGCAGCGGGTCGCGATCGCGCGGGCGGTCGCGGGCGATCCTCCGCTCCTGCTCGCGGACGAACCGACGGCCGCGCTCGATGCCCAGGCCGGGCTGGCCGTGACCGAGCTGCTCGCCGAGATGTCGCGCGAGCGCGGGGCGACGGTCGTGGTTGTCACGCACGACCCGCGCATCTTCGACTTCGGCGATCGGATCGTTCGCATCGCCGACGGTCAGATCGTCACCGACCGCGAGGCACTTCATGAAACGACCTAGACTGCGGTGGTACCCGATCATCCTCGTCGTGCTCATCGCGGGGATGAGCTTCCAGGCGTCGCGGCTCCTGCGCGCCGAATCGCCAACCGCGCCGCGCGCCGTCGACGTCACCAAGGCGGAGCGGGTGGCGCGGTCGCCGTCGGGTGAGGAGGACGAGCGCGAGCGCCCGGCCCCGGCCGCGGTCGCCGCCGGCAACGGTGTCGTCGAGCCAGCCGCGCCGGAGACCCGGCTTGGCGCGGGTGTGTCCGGGCTCATCGCCAAGATCGCGGTGACCGAGGCGCAGCACGTCGAGCCGGGCGCGCCGATCGTCGAGCTCGATCGTCGGGTCGAAGCGGCCGCGCTCGCCGCCGCCGAGGCCGACGTGCTGGCGGCCCGCGCCGAGCTCGATCGAGTCGTGCGCGGCAGCAGGGCCGAAGATATTCGGGCCGCCCGCGCCGAGGCTGATGCGGCGCGGGCGCGTGCATCCCTGGCCGAGACCGTCGCGGAGCGCGTCAAGCAAGCGGCCGCCGTCGGCGCGCTCACGGGGGACGAGCTGGACCGGGCCCAACGCGAAGCGGAAGCGGCCGACGCG
>JALHPV010000272.1 GCA_022842285.1 Kofleriaceae bacterium | reverse complement strand
ACAGCGGATCGATCTTCTGGTTTGTGGGCAGATCGATCGGATAGGCCGCGTCGACGATCGAGTACTCGACGGTGCAGGCCGCCGAGATCGAGTCGTTCGAGTTGTTGCGGATGATCGAGCTCCGGATGCCGCCGGTCACGACGCCGGTGCACTGGATGCCGCCGGTCAGCTGACTGGTGTTGTTGGCGATGGTCAGGTGCTGGGCGGAGCCCGTGGTGTCGGTGAGCACGAGCCCGGCCATCTGGGTGCTGCCCGTCCCGTTGCGCGTGAACTGACTGTTCTCGAGGGCGAAGGAGCCGCCCTGTACGAGAAGGCCGTAGACGGCGTTGCTGTCGAAGACGCTGCGGGCGACCTCGATCGTGCAGTTGCTGGCGTAGACCCCCGCGAGGAGGCTCGTGGCGGTCACGCGGTGCAAGCGCAGGGCGACGGAGTCCGTGCAGTTGAGGCCGATGTTGCTGCCGTTTCCGTTGATGGTGAGGCCGGTGACGCTGACGTCGCCGGCGCCCGTGACCTGGATGCCGGTGCTGAAGGTGCCGTTGATGAGCTGGAGGGTCGCACCGGCACCGGCGATGAGCGCCTTCACGCTGATGACGAAGCCGGTGTCGCGGACGTATTGCACGGGCGCGAGCTTGATGATGTCGCGCGTGGGGGTGAGCTGAGTGATGGCGGTATCGACGGAGCAGGGGTTGCCGGTGTTGCACGAGCCGTCGCCCTCGGCGACCGGCGCGGCGTAGAGGAGGCGCGCGGGGTCGGCGCACTGACCCTCGAGCAGGCAGACGGAGCCAGGGCACTCGTCGTCGGAGTAACAGCCGCGGCAGGTGCCGCCGGCGCAGATGGGCGTCTCGCCGGGGCAGCCGGTCATCTCGCACGTCGCCGGAGCGTCGATATCGGCGGGGCTGTCGGGGTTGTCGGCGTCCGGAAGCGAGTCCTCGCCGTCGGTGATCGCGGTCGGCTCGGGAACATCGACGAGGAATTCGCAGCCCCCGAGGAGCGCTGCGAGCAGGATGTACTTCACCACTGACCTCCCCATGCGATGCCGCCCGCCGAGCCGCCCACCCAGGCGCTGACCGCCGGCGGCCGGTCGCTCTTGTCCCGCAGGCGCATCACGACGGCCACGCCAACGAGGGCGGCCCCCGTGAGTGCAAAGCCCGTCGCGACGTGGGACAGCGTGCGCGCTCCACGCAGCGCATCGGCGCCGGCCGGGGTGCATACGAGCGTGTCGCCGCTGCCGGTGCACTGCTCGAGGCCGTTGTCACGCTTGCTCACGACGAACAGTCCGGTCACGACGCTACCGACGATGAGCGCCCCGCCCGCGATGCCGAGCTGCAGCGGCAGCTTCGAACGCGGCGGCGGCGGGGGGAGCGGGTCCGGAACCACCTCGGGCTCCTTCACCGGCGCGGGCGGGGCGAGCTTCACCTCGCTGGTCTCGCCTTCGCCGATCTCGATGGTCCGGGTTGCCATCCCGTCCGCGTCGATCTCGTGCGTGCCCGGATCCACGGCGATGGGCTCGCTCGCGTCGTACGCACGACCGTCGACCCGAACGGTCGTGCTGTCGCCGGGAAGCTTGATGATGAGCTTCGGGATTCGCATCTCGAGGGCGGCGAGGCCCTCGACCGCCATCGCGTGCCGCTTCACCTGATCCGGCGCCTCGGTCTTCAGCGCCACCGACTCGAAGAGCTTCCGCGCGTCGAGGAGGCGTCCGACCTCGGCGAAGCACAGCGCGAGGTTCAGCTCGGTGCCGAGCGCCGCCTCCAGCTCGAGCGATTGCTCGAACAGCGGGCACGCTTCCTCGTGGTTGCCGGCCTTCACCAGGTCGCGGCCCCGCTGGAACAGCTCGCGGGCTTCCGTCAGGTCGTCGGCGTGGGCGATCCCCGCGACGCCGGCGAAGGCGATCAGTGCTGGCAATCCAACGGGTCGTCGCATGACTGGCTCGAGCCGGAAGCATCGCGCTTCTTCTTCTTCTTCGCCTTCGCTTCGCCGGATTTCACCGGCGTGGCGGCCTTCTCGAGCAGATCAGCCGCGCTGGAGCCGGTGGGCGTGGCGGTCACCTCGGTGGTCGACCGCCGGGGCTTCTTCGTCGGTACTTCGGCAGTCTCCGTGGCGGTCTTCGTCGCGCCAGTGGCGTTGTTCGACGCGGGCGGCTCGACGGTCTTCGTGAGCTCGCCGGTCGTGGCCGGGGGCGGCTCGGTCGTGGCGGCCGGGGGCTCGGCGGTGACGGCCGGGGGCTCGGCGGTGACGGCCGGGGGCTCGGCGGTGACGGCCGGGGGCGACTCGGTCGCGGGGGCGGGTGGCTCGTCGGTCGTGACCGTTGGTGACGTGGCCGTGGCGGGCGCGGCGGGCTGCTCGATCGGCTCGGCGGTCGGCTGTTCGATCGGCGTCGCGGTGGCGGGCTCGGACACAGGAACGATCGCGGCCGGCGTGTCGCTGCCGCCGAGGAAGCGCATCGCGAAGACGACGCCGAGTCCACCGACGATGACCGCGAGCGCGGTGACCATGATGATGCCCCACGACCGTCGCGGCGCCGTCGGCAGCCTCGGCTCACCACTCGGCAGGGGCGCGACGACCGCGGTCACGCCGGTCGGACTCGACGGATTCCCGAACGCCGGCATCGACGACGATGACGGGCCGGGCAGCACCGTCGGCATCACCGCCGAATTCGGACCGGTGCCGAGCAGGGTGGCGGGGGCGGGCAGCGGGGTCGCGCCGGGCGGCGGGCGCAGCACCGGCATGGCCCCGGAGTACGTGGGGGCGGGCATCATGTCCGCCGATGCACCCGAACCGAGCGACGGCATCGACAAGGTGAGTGGGCCCGACCGCACCGGCAGCACCGACTCCGACGGATGCGCGGAGCCAAAGGCGGGCATCTCCGCCGAGACCGGCCCCGTGCGCAGCGCGGCGATGACATCGGAGAGCGCGGCGGTGTCGTTCGAGTGCCTCTCGGGCACGACCGGCACGCCACCCGACGGATTGCGTACCGCGGGGACGTTCCCCGACGGATTGCGCGCCGCCGGCATGCGACCCGAGGCATGCGGCGATGGTGCGACCGGCATCGAGGGCGGCGTCTGCCCCGTGCGCGGGACCGGCATCGAGGGTGGCGTCTGGCCCGAGCGGGCGACGGGCATCCCGCCCGATGCATTTGGACCGCGCACCGTCGGCACGTTGCCCGACGGGTTCGGACCGCGCACCGAGGGAATGCCGCCGGACTGGTTCGGCCGCGAGACCGGCGTCGGTCCCGTCGCGCGAACGGGCCGTACGGCCGGCATCTGCGCCGACACCGACGGCGGCATGGGCGGAGGCCGGCGCGCGGCCGCGCTCGGCGTCGCGGCGATCGTCTCGTGGCGCACGTCCGACGGCTCCTCGAGATCCGCTTCGCTGAGATGCCCGGTTGGCTCGGCGACGGGACGGAGGCTGCCGCCGTGGCGACGTACGTCCGGTGGACTCCACGACGGCGGTGGCGCCGGATCGCTGCGCCGCCCGCCGGCGCTCTCGGACGTCCAGCCGAGATCGAGGTCATCTGTCGACGCGCGCGGCACGGGGCGGTACTTCCCCTGCGGCGTCATCGCGAGGTCGAGGTCATCCGTCGCCGATGGGCGCATGCCGGGCGTCCCGATGGGGGAGTTGCGGAGCGGCAGCAGCGGGACTTCCGAGGCGTCGGCGTTCGTGCCGAACATCCGGACGCCGGAGAGGCTCTCCTCGCCGCCGTCGAACGTGTGGAGCGAGACCTCGGGGTCGACGAGCTCGCGCCACGGCTCGGGCGGCTGGCCGTAGAGGTCGCGCATGAACCGCTTCAGCTCGCGCGCGCTGAGCGACAGGCCGTACTTCTCGGCGACATCCTCGAGGGCCTCGGCGAACGCATGGGCGCTCGGGTAGCGATCCATCGGGCGCTTCGCGAGGGCGCGCAGCACGACGGCGTCGATCTCCGGCGGGAGGTGCGGGTTCTTGGCCGACGGCGCCGGCGGATCGAAGCGCACGATCGCCTGCATCGTTTCGAAGTCGTTCACGCGCTTGAACGGGCGGAACTGCGTGAGCATCTCGTAGACGACGATGCCCAGCGAGAAGATGTCGCTGCGCAGGTCGAGCCGGCCGGTCTCGCACTGCTCGGGCGAGAGGTACGCCACCTTGCCCATGATCGTGCCGACGTTGGTCTTCACCTGCTTCGTGCGGGACTTCGCCACGCCGAAGTCGAGGACCTTCACGATGCCGTCGTGGCTGACCATGAGGTTGGCCGGCGAGAGATCACGATGCACGATGCCGAGAGATCGGCCGTCGGGGGACGAGCGGTCGTGGGCGTACCCGAGACCCGTCGCCGCCCCGACCGCGATCGCGATCGCGATCTGAACCGGCATGTGCTGCCCGAGCGCAGCGCACCGCGACAGGATCTCGAGCACGTCGACGCCGTGCACGTACTCCATCGTGTAGAAGTACGAGTCGCCGAGCTGCCCGAGGTCGAAGACCTGCGCGATGTTCGGATGGACGAGCTGCGCGGAGAGGCGCGCTTCGTCGAGGAAGAGCTGGACCCATTTCGGATCTTCGTTGCGCTCGGGCCGGATCCGTTTGAGCACCACGTACCGTTCGAAGCCGGCGAGACCGCTGGCACGCGCCAGGAAGATCTCGGCCATGCCACCCTGCGCGAGTCGCGCCAGCAACTGATACTGGTTCGACGCGCTGCCGTGGCTTAGCTCGCCGGCAGTCCCGCTCACCTCTCGAGGATCCGCGCCTGGGACACCGGATGCAAGGTGGTTACGTGTGGGTGCTGTAGAATCCCTGGATGGCAGCGATCCAGGACTACCGGCGGCTCCTCTCGCAGCTGGACGACCTCTTCACCCAGGCCATCGACACGCACCGGTCGGAGATGGAGTGCAAGCGGGGCTGCTCGCAGTGCTGCCACGAGGATCCGGCGATCGCCCACGTCGAGGCGGATGCGATGGCCGAGGGCATCGCATCCCTGCCGTCCGAGCGGCGCGCGGCCCTGACCCAGCTCGTCACCGCGGCCCTTCCCGCCGACGGCACGCCACCACCGAAATGCGTTGCCCTCGGGGTCGACGGCGCGTGCCAGATCTACGAGATCCGCCCGATGGTGTGCCGCACGTGGGGCCTCGTGAAGTTCTACTCCAAGGGGTGGGGGGGCCTGCGCATACCGATGTACTCGCGGACCTGCTGGCTCAACTTCAAGGGTCGCCCGATGCGCAAGACCGAGGGCGATGGGCTCATCTCCTTCGATGTCGACACGTGGGATGCGGCGCTGCACGCGATCGATGTACAGAACGCCGAGGAGCGCGGCCGCGAGGCCACCACGCAGCTCACGAAGACACTGCAGGTGGCCGCAACACTCGCGGGCATCCTCGGCGTCGAACGCGCGTGATCACGCCTCGGGCATGATGCCGCGCGAGCGCAGCGAATCGAGCTGAGCGCGCAGCTGCACTTCCTCGAGCTCCTCGCGCATGCCAGGCTTCGCCTCGACATAGGCGGACCACGCGCCCTTCATGAACTGCTCGAGCTCGACGCCATGGTCGGCGCAGAGGGACGCGGCTTGCGTCAGCAGGGCGCCAACTTGCTCGTGCCAGGGCGTGCGTGGCGGCGCTGACGTCGGCGTGGCATCAGCCGCGATCGCCGACACATCGGTGCGGTTGGTGTTCTGCATGACCGCTACTAGAAGCATCAGGCGTGCCGATCGCAACCTGCCCGGATTGCTGGCCCACCTTCGACGGTCCGCGCGCTGCGGGCGCACCTGCACGGCGATCGCCCTACGAGATCATCAGACGCTCGAGGGCGGCGCGCATCGCCTCGGGAATCGCGACCGGCGTGCGCGTAACTCGGTCGACGAACACATGCACGAAGTGTCCATGCGCCGCGGCGCGATCATCGCTCTCGTTGAAGATGGCGATGCCGTACGTGACCGAGCGCTGCCCCAGCTTGTCGACGCGCAGGCCGGCGCGCAGGGACTGCGGGTACGCGAGCGGCGCGTGGTAGTGGCACTGCGACTCGACGACGAGCCCGATGACAGCGCTCGCCGCGATCGCCAGCCCCCCCTCACGAACGAGGAAGAGGTTCGCGACGCTATCGAAGTAGCTGTAGTAGACGACGTTGTTGATGTGGCCGTAGACGTCATTGTCGGACCAGCGCGTGGTGAGCGTCGTCGACCACGGATACGCCGTGAACGCGGGCCGCTCCGGCTTCACCAGTAGCTCCGGGCGTCCGCGAAGAGGTGCCCCAGGATCTCGGGTGTGATCGTCGACGGGGCATTCACGAGCAGGCGCTGCTGAGGCGTCACGCCGTTGACGAGCGCGGGGATGTCGGCCTCCCCGTAGCCGACGCCCGACGTCCCGTTGGGAATCCCGATCGCGCGCATCAAGGTCACCACCTGTGCGGCCAGCAGCGTGCCGCCATCTGCGTCGGTCGCGCCGCGCGTGTCTCCGCCCAGCAGCGAGGCCGCCTCGAGATGGCGCGCGGGCGCCGTCGGCCCCGTATGCCGGAACACCGCCGGGGCGGCGAGGGCGACCGCCATCCCGTGCGGTACGAGGAGGCCGTCGGGATAGCCGGCCGGCCGATGCGTGTGACCACCACCGCCGATCGCGTACGCCATCGCGTGCGGGACATGGACCCCAGCGTTTCCGAACGCGATGCCGGCGAGGGTCGCGGCCCACATCATCTGCTCGCGCGCTTCCTCGTCGGACCCGTCGTTCACGGCGCGCACCAGGTACATGGCGAGCAGCCGCATCGCCTCGCGGCAGCCCACGTCGCTGTACGGGTTCGCCCCCTGCGAGAGCGGCCGCGCGCTCACCGGCGATGCCACCGGTCGCCGCGTGAAGGGCCGCGCGGTGAACGACTCGACGGCGTGGCACAGCACGTCCATGCCCGACGCGGCGACGACGCCCGCCGGCTGCGTGAGGGCGACCCGCGCATCGACGAGCGCCTCCGTCGGCCGCAGCATCGGCGACGCCACCGCTGTCTTCGCGTGCAGCGCCGTCCAGGTGCAGATCGCGAAGCCCGTGACCTCGCTGCCCGTGCCCGACGTCGTCGGACACGCGATGTGGGGCGCGAGCGGTCCGGGCACAGGACGCGCATCGCCGACCGGCGCATTCACGTAGCTGCGCAGCGCGGCCGGGTGCGTGGCGAGCAGGTTCGCCGCCTTGCACGTGTCCATCACCGAGCCGCCGCCGACGGAGAGATAGCCGTCGAACCTCCCGGCGACGGCGAACCGTCCCGCCTCCTCGAACGACGCATCCGTCGGCTCGACGGCGACCGCGTCGAAGATCGCTGCATCCACGCCCGCCGCCGCCAGCGACCGCGTGACCTCCGCGAACCACGGCTGCGCGGCGATCCGCGGATCGGTGAACAGCGCCGCGCGTTGGATCCCCCGCGCTCGCGCCCGCTCGCCCAGCTCCGCCAGCACCCCGCGCCCGAACGTCACGCGCGAGGCGTCGACGGTGAATCCGCTGTCGCAACCGGCCTCGGCCGCGGCGAGGTGTCCGCACGTCATGCGCAGAGGATAGTCGTGATCATCCTTGCCGAGCCCTACGACGTGGCCAGGATGGCCAGGATCTCTACGACCCTCAACTACCCGAGCCACCCGACCATGTACGTCCAGACCGAGCTCGGGTGAGGTCCGCTCTGCCCCGCCTGCTGGCTACTGCGAGGAGAAGAGCTGCACCACGCCGCAGACGAGCTTCCCTTTGTCGAGCAACTTCGTCTCTACTCGAACTCGACCCTTAGGTCCGAATGTGACCTCTAACCGGGAATAGGCCTCGCCTTGCCTGAGCACCGCGACAGCTTGGTGGTGCGCGAACTTAGTTATCAGCCATTCCTGTTCGTTTACGGATAGTTTATTCCCGTTGACAGCGACACGTAGCACATTGTCCTTCTCAATAGAGATTCCAACTTCCTTGTCACATTGTGGCGCCACCTTCCCGCGGCCGAGTTTCAGAAGTGACTTCGCCAGGTAGTCAAAGGCTTGCTGTACAACAGTGGACCTCGTTTTCGTTGGCGTGGCCAATGTAAGGCCCGAAGTTAGCCAAAGCATCGCAAACAATAGTGAAAGTCTTGCCATGCGGCGATGGCTCACTGGCACCACCTCTGCCAGCACTCATGATGGCAACTTACGTAGACTGAAGAGTCTGTGGGCGTCGGAGCGCAAACCTCGACACGGGCGAAATCCGTCCAGCATTCCTCGCTGGCTTCTTGCATGCAATTAGGATGGCAGAGATGGCAGTTCCTGGTCATGTGAAGCCGATTCTTCATCCAGTTGAGCAGGTAGCAGGCGCGACGCGGCTTTTACTTGGCTTTAAACACTTGGTCGATCGCGCAAACCAAACCTCGATCATCGCTCACTCGAGTGACGATGTCAGCACGTCGCGGCCGGGCGAGTCGAATCGTTACTTCTTGGTCCACCGTACCAGAGGCGCGTCTTGCCACGATTTGGGTCTTTGTTTGGAGTTCGATAGGCCATATGTCACCGTCGATATCCAAAGAATTCGGATCAATCGTTACCCATAGTACCTTGTCCTCGGGAACCCGGTAGTGTGCCGCTTCGTCGCACACCGGCAAGGGTTTATCGTTGACACGAACCGCCACTGCTCCGAGGAACATGAATTTGTTGCCTGGACGCCGCTTGTGCGTGGGCGGCGCAGAGCCAGGCGAGGCCGCAGTTGGCACGCCATGCAACGCAACGACACTCGCCAAGACTATTCGTAACATCAGTAGCACAATCCTGTGCAGTCTACCTTGGCCGCGGCCATTGCGATGACCAGATGCTTCACCAAGGTTCCTCCACGTCCATGCGCTCGTGGCGGCCAACGCGCCGGCCCTCACGAGTGCTGCAAAATGTTGCACTCGAGTGCGTGTCTCGAGTCCGCCACCGAAATCGTGCGCTTCTTCGTTACGCGAGCTCGCGTCGCACCGGCAACGAGAAACGTCTCGACAAGTCGACGATCCGCCACTTGGCACAACTTTGCTGTCGACTTCACCCCGCAGGGGTGAAGTGCCATGTCGTCAGGCAGTCGGCTCGGTTCGCAATAGACAACGGAGGAGCTCGGCGACGCCCCATGCCTGCGCGACGCACCCGCCCGGCGTGAAGGGCGGCTCGCCGTCGAAGACCTCGCCGACGAAGCCGATGCAATTGGCGCCGAGGTGCGTGACGAGACCGTCGAGGGCGCGGCGAGCGCCGGCGAGGTCCGTCGGATGCACTCGCAGGTGAGCATCGACGTACGGACCGATCAGCCACGACCAGACGGTGCCCTGGTGGTAGGCGGCGTCGCGGGTCAAGAGGTCGCCACGGTAGAGCCGCTTGTAGTCGGGGTGGCTGGGCGAGAGGGAGCGGAGTCCGACGGGGGTCACGAGATCGCGCGCGACGACCTCGAGGACGGAGGCCCAGCGCTCGCGCGGAAGCACGGGGTGCTCGAGGGAGATCGCGAGGAGCTGGTTCGGGCGAATGGCGGCATCGACGCCGCCGTCCTCGCCGTCGATGACGTCGAAGCAGCAGCCCGCCTCGCGGTTCCAGAAGCGGCGGTCGAAGGCCTCGTACACGCGATCGGCGGCGTAGCGCACGCGGATCGCGCCGGGCACGTCGCCCGCGGCCACGAGCCAGCCCTCGAGGAGGCGCAGCGCGTTGTACCAGAGCGCGTTGATCTCGACGGCCTTGCCCCGGCGCGGCGTGACGACCCAGTCGCCCGCCTTCGCATCCATCCACGTGAGCTGGTAGCCAGGGGCGCCCTCACGCAGGAGGCCGTCCGTCGCATCGACGCCGATGCCGAAGTGAGTGCCGCGCAGGTGGTGGTCGATGATCGTGACGAGCGTCGGCAAGAGCTGGTCGAGCGTGCGCCGATCGCCGGTGGCGCGCACGTAGCGATCGACCGCGTGGAAGAACCACAGCGTCGCATCGGCGGTGTGATAGAGGCCGTCGTTGGCGCCCTCGGGGAACATGTTCGGCACGAGCCCGTCGCGTACGTGCGCCGCGAACATCCGCAGGATCGAGCCGGCCTGCGCCGTGCGGCCCGTCGAGAGGGTGAGGCCCTCGAGGGCGATCATCGTGTCGCGGCCCCAGTCGGTGAACCAGTGGTAGCCGGCGATGACGGTCCACGCTTCG
>JALHPV010000271.1 GCA_022842285.1 Kofleriaceae bacterium | reverse complement strand
CCACGCTGCTCTCCAATGCGAAGCGTGCGGGCTATGCGCCCTCGCATCCGCGGATCCAGGCCTTCTACGCGCACTGGCGCGCGCAGCCGTTCTTCGCGCACTCCCCGTACGCGAAGGATTAGCGGGCAAACCTGGCCGCCTGCAGATCGGTCGAGTCACGCTCGGCGAGGCGTAGCGTCCGTCGGCCGGACCCCGCGCCACACGAGGTAACCGAGCGGGCCGATCGACCCGACCAGCATGGTCGCGACGACGAACGGCCAGAGCGTGATGCCGTGCTTGCGCGCGTCATGGGCCATCCAGCCGATCGCGAACGAGCACGCGATCACGAGGTCGAGGAGGAGCTGCATGGCCCACGGCTCGCGGAACGCGAGGGTGATGAAGCCGAAGATGCCGTGCCCCGCGACGACCCAGAGCGAATACGCGGTGAAGGCGGCGAGGACGACACCGGCCGCGAGGGCGCGCGACCGGAGCTGGCGAAGCGGGGAGGGGGCGAGAGAGGCCGTCGTGGTTGCCATGACGTGGTGATAGGCGCGCCCGCGCAGCGCCACCATTACCTCGGAGGTAAGGGAAGTGCCGGCGGTGACCGTGTAGCGTCATGTCATGGAACGGGTTGGCGCCCAGTTGCGCTCGTGGCGGGTCGCGCGCCGCATCAGCCAGGAGAGCCTCGCCGCGCGCGCCGGGGTCTCGGCGAAGCACCTCAGCTTCGTGGAGAACGGCCGGTCGCAGCCGAGCCGCGAGGTGGTACTCGCCCTCGCCAGCGCCCTCGACGTACCCCTGCGCGAGCGCAACGTGCTCCTCACCGCCGCCGGGTTCGCGGCGGCGTATCGCTCGTCGCCCCTTGAAGGAGACGAGCTCGCGTCGCTCCGGCGCGCGCTCGATCATGTACTCGCGAAGCAAGAGCCCTACGGCGCCGTCGTCGTCGATGGCGAGTGGAACGTGCTCCGCATGAACACCGGGGCGAGCAAGCTGTTCTCCCACTTCGTCCCGACCAGTAGCGAGGGCCTCGCGGCGGCGCGCAACCTCCTGCTCGGCACGTTGCACCCCCACGCCTTGCGCCCATACATCGTCAACTGGACCGATGTCGCCGGTCACCTGATCGCGCGGATGCACCGGGACATCGCGAGTCGGCCAGGCGACGGCTCGCTCCGTCGCCTCCTCGCGCGCTGTCTCGCTCAGCCCGATGTGCCGACCGAATGGCGGGCCCCGGCGCCCGGTCGCATGGCGGCCCCGTTCATCACCGTGCACTTGAAGTCGCCGACGTGCGAGGTCCAGCTCTTCACGATGCTCACCTCGATCGGCACGCCCCTCGACGTCACCGCCGACGAGATCCACATCGAGACCTACTTTCCCGCCGACGACGCGAGCGAGGCGACGCTCCGCGCCCTGTAGCCCGCGCGTAGCGCTAGTCGCGCGCGCCGGGCGGTCCCCACGTCGCGAGCGCCGCCGCCTCGAGCGAGGGCACGGCCGTGTCGAGCACGCGAAGGTCGGCTCGCGTCATCACGCGATCCGCGCCGGTCGACCAGAGCGTGTCCCCGACGAAGGCGAGCCAGGTCACGCGTTCGGTGTGCGCGGGGATGCGTGCGCGGAGCTCGGGCGCGGCGTCGCCGAGCCGCCACATGTCGATCCGCCCGCGGCTCGTTCCGACCGCCAGCCACGCTGCATCCGGGGACAGCGCCAGGCTCTCGACCGTGGCCCCCACGACCGCGAGCGAATGACGCGTGCCGCCGACCACGACATCGACCGTCGACCGTACGCCGTCGGCCTGCACCCGCCCGTCGTCCGCTCGCGCCGAGGGCGCCGCCCGCGGAGACGCACTGTCGACCGGCCGCTGGTCCACGCGCACGCCGGTCGCGATGGTGTACCGGTCCAGTCGGTCGACCAACCGCACGGTCGCTTCCGTGCCCGTCGCGTCGAGCGACACCGCGTGCGCATCGCCCACGTCGAGCTCGAGCCGGAGCACACCGTCCTGCACCGACCACACGACGAGGAGGCCATCATCCGTGAGCGCGGCCGCGGTCCGGCGGTCGTCGGAGACACTGCCGGCCACGAGCCCCCGGTAGACATGGAGCGCGGCGGGGGGCTGGTCGGTGATCTGCCAGCGGCGCCAGGCCGCGCCCCCGGTGACCAGCTCGCCACCCTCGAGCGCGACCACGTCGTCGGCCACCTCCACCGGAATCCGCGTGGACTCGCCCGCCGCTCCGCGCCGCACGACAACCCCGTCCCCGTGGTCCGCGACGGCGATGACCGACGAGCCGAGCGAGACGATCCGGCGAATCGCGGCCCGCTGCTCGAAGGCGAGCATCGTCGTGCGCGGTTCGGTCCCGCAATCGGGGGAGAAGCAGCCGCGGTGATCGCGGAGCGCGAGGTCACCCGCCGTGCTCCCGATCGCGACGTCGAGCCCGTCGAACGACACGCCCAGCGCGGTCGCGGCCGAGATCTCCGTCCCGAATCCGGTCGCCACGATGATCCGGACTTCATCGGGGGCTACCTCGCGCAGCTCGCCATTCGCGCATACCACGTACGTTTCCGTCGCCGAGGTCGCGGCCGCCGCGATCGTCTCGTCTCCACACGGATGTTCACTCACGAGCAGCGTGCCTTCCGACTCGACGGTGATCAGCGCGAGCCCGTCGTGGAGCACCGCGCGCTCGCCGTCGGGCGCGCGGTTCGCCGCGATCACCCGGACGAGGACCGTACTGCTGGCACGCTCGCGACCGGTGGCGCCGTCGAGGGTGCGCACCTTGCCCCGGTCATCCCAGGCCACGACGAGGCCCGACGCGAGTGCGACCGCGCCAGCGAGCTCGATGGGTTGGGTCCACCGGCGCCGCGCCGTACCGACCTCCCAGGCCGAGGTTTCGGCCGCGCCCAGGCAGAGCGCGGAGTCGGCTGTCACCGCCGCCACGTGGGTGCATTCGGGAGGGACGAAGTGCGCGAGGAGCGTGGGGCGCGGAGCGGCGTGCAGGACCGCGAGCACCCCCCGGGCATCGATGTGCTCGCGCAGGCGTAGCGCGGCGACGGCCGCGTGCTCGGCGGCGGCCGGCGCGTGCTCGCCGAGGAACGATACGGCCTCGGCGGCGAGCGACTCGGCGAGGGCGGTCTCCGTCTGCTCGAGCTGCGCTCGGGTTGCCGCCTCCGCCGTCACCGCTCGCTGGCGCTGACCTTCCGTCCGATGGGCCGTCAGCGCGAATGCGCTGATCGTGCCGAGCACGAGGGTCGCGAGGGCCGCGAGGGGCCAGCGCCAGGCCCGTACGAAGCGACGAGCGAGCTCGAAGGACGAGTAGCGGTGCGCCGCGACCCGCCGGCCTTCGCGAAAGGCTTCGAGGTCGAGCGCCATCGCGTGCGCGTCGGGATACCGGTCGTGCGGGGCGGTTGCCATCGCGCGGTCGCCGATCGCGGCGAGCTCGGGTGGGCAGCCCGGAGGCCAGATGGCCGCTGTCGGCTCGGCGCGCGTCAGCTCCGCCTCGAGGGTCTCGCGCCCGCCCGTGAAGCGATGGACGCCCGCGACCACCTCGTGCAGCGTGACGCCGAGCGCCCAAACATCAGATGCGATCGTGGCCCGTGCCCCTCCGAAGAGCTCGGGGCTCGCGTAGGGAAGCGTGCCCGCGAACCCCGCGTGGTCGACGGGCTCGTCGAGCGCTTCGGCGAGACCCCAGTCGACGACCTGCGTCTCGCCCTCGTCGCCGATCATGATGTTGGCTGGTTTGAGATCGCGATGGATGATGCCACGCCGGTGCGCGTGACCGACGGCGTGACACGCTGCCGTCAGTCCGCCCACGAGGGCTAACCGCTCGTCGAGGGTCGAGCGCGAGGCCGCGACCTCGGCCAGCGACCGCCCGCGGATGAGCCGCATCGTGTAGTAGATGCGGCCGTCGCTCGTGGTGCCGGCATCGTGGACCGGGACGATGTTGGGGTGATCGAGCCGCGCGGTGATCCGGGCCTCGCGCAGGAAGCGGTCGTGCGCCTGCTCGCCGGGGCTGCGGGCCCGGGGGCCGATCCGCTTCAGGGCCACGTCGCGGCGGAGATAGCGATCGTGCGCACGCAGGACGGTGCCGAGCCCTCCTTCGCCGACGACCGCGACCTCCTGGTAGCGCTCCCCGGAGAGCTCGGATCGCGACGTCACGGGGGTGGGGACCTCCATGGACAGGCCCGCCACCGACCCGCGGTCCTCGCGCAACTCCGGCACGGGCGTCGTGTCATCGAGCGCCGTCGTGCGCGAGCTCATCTTGACCAGTGTACTCGCGGTCGCGCTACTCTGCCGGCACGTGCGTGCGTATGCGGTCGTGAGCTGCCAGGGCGAGGATCATGTGGTCGGGCATGGTGACCTGATCGGGCGAACCCCCACCGCGGGGGTGGTCGTCGACGATCCACGGGTGAGCGAGGCCCACGCGATCGTGAGCCTGCGCAAGGGCGTGCTCTATCTCCTGTCCCTCCGTCGCCTCGTGATCGCCGACGGGGCTCCGTCCAGCGAGGTCCGCCTCGTGCCAGGACTACGCATCACGCTCATCGACGAGCTGGAGCTCGTCGTGCGCGAGGTGAGTGAGCCGCCATGTGTGCTCGCGGTCGTGATGCCCAGCGGCGAACGCCTCGTGTTGCCGCAAGTGGCGAGCTTCACTCTCGATCCCCCGCGCATGCATCCGCGCTTGCTCCCCACGGCGGCGGGAACGGCCTGGTCGACGGGCGAACGGTGGACGCTTCGCACGGAGGGCACCTCGCGTCCGATCGAGCCGGGATCGCGGCACCTCATCGGCGGTCAGTCGTTCGAGTTCGCCCTGGTCTCGATCGGCGATGCGAGCGTCGCTGCCACGGACGCGAACACCGACGGCGTCGTCGCGCCGCTGCGGCTGGTCGCCTTCTACGACAGCGTCCAGCTCTACCAGCGCGGCAAGAAGGTACACACCGTCGGTGGTATGGGCGCTCGGCTCCTGAGCGAGCTCGTCGCCTGCGGGGGCCCGACACGATGGGACGTGCTCGCGCGCGAGCTGTGGCCCGCCGAGGACGACACGCTCGCGCTGCGGCACCGCTGGGATGTGGCGCTGTCGCGATTGCGCGCGCGCCTCCGCCAGGCGGGAGTGCGCGACCTGCTCCAGACCGATGGCACCGGCCAGATCTCGCTCGAGATGTATGCCGGCGATCAGGTCGAAGATCGGACCTGACCCGAGCCGGGTATCGGAAGGGTAGTCGCGACGTTAGCGTCGATTCCGTGGGGTCCGCGTGTGATGCCCCGACGGGGGCGACGCCGCATCGTGGAGGTCATGAAGCTCTCTGCCCTGAGTGTCCTGACCCTCCCCCTCCTGACCGTCCTTGCCGGCACGGCGCACGCTGCTCCCAACGTGGATCTGGCAACGACGATCACCGCACCGGCGGTGACGGTCTACACGCCCGGTACGTATTCGGTCCAGGTCGCGAACACTGGGAATCGCAAGGCGACCAACGTCGTGCTCGCGATCGATCTCCCGCGCACCCGGACCAGCCCCCAGGTCTACATCATGGGTACCCTCGGCGCGTTCGACCCGCGCTGCACGCGCTCCGGCCAGCGCCTCACGTGCGCGCTCGGGACGATCAATAGCAACACGTCCAAGACGGTCGCGTTCTCGCTGGCGCTGCCGTACAGCACCGCGCCGCTCGTGATCGCGGCCGCGGCGACCTCGACGGGCGTGGCTCCGGAAGCCACGCCGGCGAACAACTCGCGCTCGTACACGGCCACCCCCGCGCTCGTGCCGAACCTGACCGCGGGCGGGGCGGCGATCACCCGGAGCTGCTCTGGCACCAATCTGACGTCGTTCTTCGAGTGCGCCCTGTTCCCGAGCTCGATCCAGTCGTTCGCGAGCACCCTCGAGCCCGATATGTCGATCACGCTCCCCAACGAGCCCGGCTGGACGGGCGCGTGGTGGATGGTCGATCCGGAGACGCTGCACGTCGAGTACACCGACGGCTTCGACGGGTTCGAGCTCGACATGGCGAGCGTGGGCGGTGACTGCTTCGAGAGCGTCCTCGACTTCCAGAACGGGTACGTGGCTGTCCACCAGCTGTGCCTCTAGGCGCGTGCTCGTGGGATTGATGAGGCGGTCAATAGCCTCGTGATCGTTGCAACCACGCGGACGCGCGTCGCTTTCCCTGCGGCGGCTAGGCGCGTGCCGCAGGCGCCGGCCGTCGGGTGCAGGTGCGTGCCTGCACCCGAGACCGTCCCTGGCCTCAATTCGCTGTCCACGAGCCGGCCCGCGCCTTGCTCGTGAACACGCCACCGTGCCGAAACCCTCGTCGACGCTCGTTGCCGTCCTCGCCACCCTCTTCGCCGCGTGTGTCCCCGCGGACGAACCGACCAGCGATCCGACGGCGAGCCACGACACGTATGTGGTCGAACCGCCCGATGCGTCCGCGATCCCGCAGGATCCGGAGGCCGACAGCAGCGACTACTCCGCGTGGTTCGAGGGGATCTCGAGCGCCGAGATCGAGGAGTTCGAGCGGGACTTCGATGCCGACCAGGCCCTGTTTCCCACCGAGCTCGCGGGGTCCCCCGGCGACGCGCCGGAGCCGCCACCCGCGCCGGCGCCGGCGCGGATCGCAGCCGAGGCCGAAGCTGACGGCACGCCCATCGATGCGGGGATCGACGCGGGCACGGGCCCCATTCCATTCGATGCGCACGTCGACGCCGGGGTGATCGATGCCGTGATCGACGGCACCCTCGATGCGAGCGTCGGTGTCGACGCCGCCTGCACGACCGACTCCGTCACGGTCATGGCCTCCGCCACGCTCAGCGCCCAGGCGAACGTCAGCGTCCCGCTCACGTACCTCGGCACGTTCGGTCCGGTGCGGCAGCACAACATCTACGCGAGCGCGAACGCCAGCGTGAACGCGACGATGACCCTGTCGGGTACGCTCACCGCGACGCCCACCTCGTGGACGGCGACGATCTCGCTCAGCGGCGCGGCCAACGTGAACGCGCGGATCAACGCCTACCAGGAGCTCGTCGGGCTCCGCCGGCAGTGGTTCTCGATCGGCGACGCCACCGTGTCGGGGACCGCGACCTTCTCCGACAGCGTCACGTTCTCGAAGAGCTGCTCGGGCGTGCTGGTCACGACGCCCGGCACCCCGGCGATGAACGTCAACTTGCACATCGACGATGCCCACTTCTACGGCGTGTTCTTCCCGCGCCTGCAGGGCCCGCTCGTCTCGCGCGTCCGGGGAGCCATCGCGCAGTTCGCTCGCAACTTCGCCAATCGGCAGCTGCCCGGGCTCATCCAGCCGGTCCTCACGACGGCGAATCAGCAGTACGCCGCGAAGAAGAACGAGCTCCTCGACAAGCTACGCGCGCTCCTCCCGGCGGGTTGCGGCTGCCCCTGAGTCGTCTGGCCACGCGTCCTCGCAGCCGCCGCCGACGTTGCAAGCCGCTCGTCATCACGCGCGACGGCGACCCGCTCGGTCGTCATGTCACGCCTCCGGGCCGGGCTCCTCGTGCGCGTCGGAGTCACCCTCGAGCTCGGGATGCTTGGCCAGGTAGCGTCGCAGCTGGTTGCGATGGAGTCCAAGCTGCTTCGCGGCGCGGGTGACGTTGCCCGCCATGTCGCGCAACACGGCGACGATCCGATCGTGCGACGGCAGCGGCGTCGGCGTGCCGGGTGTCGGCGCCTTCGTCGCGGGCGAGCTCGCATCATGTGCTGGCGCGAATGCGATGCCGGCCGTGGGCGACAGATCATCGGCGCGCACCGCGGTGGCCCCGGCCTCGTTCGCGATCGCGGCCGCCGCCCCGATCTCGCCCAGGAGCTCGCGAATGTTCCCGGGCCACGCGCGCATCAGGCACACCTCGACCAGCGAATGATGTGCGGGCAACCCGGCGGCGTGGGTCGCCTGGCTGACCAGCCATGGAATCTCTTCGCGGCGCTCGCGCAGGGACGGGACGGCGATATCGGGCCGGCCGATCCGGAAGTAGAGGTCATCGCGGAAGCGTCCGGCCGCGACCTCGGCGCGAAGATCGCGGAGCGTGGCGGCCACGACGCGCACGGATACGCTCTGTGGGCGCGCGGCGCCCAGCGGTAACAGCTCTCCCGTCTCGAGGGCTCGCAGGAGCTTGGCTTGCACCGCGAGCTCGAGCTCGGCGACCTCGTCGAGAAACAGCGTGCCGCCGTCGGCCGCGGCGAGGTAGCCGGGCGCGTCGCGATCGGCACCCGAGTACGCGCCCTTGCGCGCGCCGAACAGGAGTCGCTCCGCGACGCCCGCCGGGATCGCGGCGCAGTTCACCGCGACGAGCTCGCTCGTGCTGCCGGTGGCGGCGTGGAACGCCTTCGCGACGAGCTCTTTGCCGACACCGCTCTCCCCGGTGACGAGCAGGGTCTTGCCCGTGCGGGCGGCGCGCGCGGCCGCCTCCCAGGTGCGGCGCAGCGTCGGACCGGCGATGACGCCGCCGTCGTGCGAGACGACACCATCAACGAAGGGCCGGAGGTCGGGGACGAGGAGACACAGCGACCGGCCGACCCGCAGCACCGTCTCGGGGGAGACTGCGACCTCGCCCGCGACGGGCGAACCGCCAACGAACGTGCCGTTCCGACTGCCGAGATCCTCGACGAGAAACTGGGTCCCGGTCCAGCGGACCCGGGCGTGCTGCCGCGAGAGCCGGTCGTCCTCGAACCCGGCCAGGTTGGTGCGCCCCAGGATCAGGCCGGGCGGCGGGATGCGCATGCTCGCGAGCTGGGGGCGACCGTCGCTCCAGACGACGAGGAGCCCGGCGACCGGTGTGTCGTCATCGTGCCGCGAGAGCTCGCTATCGGACGCGGTCTGCGGCATCGCGGGCCAGTATAGATCGCGCACCGCTCAGGTCGCTTCGTGTCCGAGGCCGGGAGCGAGGCAGTGGGCCATTCGTGCCGGCGCGACGATCCCCTGCGCGCGCATCCAGGCGTCGGCCTCGGCGACGAGCACGCTCCCGGCCGTGCCGCCGATCAAGAGGCCGCGGCTCCGGCGGACGGCTGCCGCCATGAGGCGCATGTCGGCCCCGAGGAACGCCTCGTGCGAGACCGCGAGGAGCTCGTCGACGCGTGCATCGTTACCCTCGAGCCTCGCGATGGCCGCCCGCGCCAGCGTCGCGAAGGGCTGACCCGGTGCGCCGGGCTCGCGCTCGATCACGCGGAGGGTGCGCTTCGCGGTCCGCAGGTGGAGCCGACGACGGAACCCGCTCGTCGCCTGCGCGAGCACGAGTGCGGTCCGCATCCGCAGGCGCCAGGTCTCGACGCGCACCATCGAGATCTCGAGGAGGAACGAGCTCACGAGCGCCGGCCAGCGGGCCGTCACCTCGCGCGCGGCCGCCTCGCCGTCACCGCGGTAGAGCTCGGCCTGCGTGGTCGCCATGAACACCGCGTAGTGCTGGACGAGCCACCGCGGCTGCGCCCATGCGTCGACGGCGCCGAGCGCGCCCGCGATGCACGCGGCAGGATCGTCGCGCACCAGATCGCAGAAGGGCAGGACGCCGGTGCGCAGGTACACCTCGCCGTGGCGATCGCCACGCTCGCGCACATCGGAGAGGAGCAGCGCGGCCCGCCGGGCGCACTCGGCCATCTCGCCCATGTAGACGAGCGCGAACAGGCGGTGATGACGGACGACCCCGAGCTCCCAGGCGACGTGCGTGCAGTGCGAGACCAGGTACTCCTCGGCCGAGTCTGCGCGCCGCAGCGTCTCGGCGTAGCGACCGCGATAGTAGGCGGCCACCGTTTCGGCCGTGCCGAGCAGGCCGTAGGCGTGCGGTTGCGTCGAGGCCTGCGCGAAGCGCCGCGCCGTGGCCATGGTCGTCTCGGCCCGGCGCTCGCTGCCGCGCAGCGCGGACAGGTAGCTCGCCTCGAGGGCGAGGGCGCGGGCGGCGAGGAACGGATCTCCCGAACGCACGGCGTCGACGACGTGGCGCGTCTGGGCCACCGCGCCGGCGAACGTGTCGACGAGCGACAGGCCGTGGGCGAGCGACCACGACGTGTCGATC
Source organism: Kofleriaceae bacterium (assembly GCA_022842285.1). Lineage (GTDB taxonomy): Bacteria > Myxococcota_A > Polyangia > Haliangiales > Haliangiaceae > JABFXX01. Next base: position 143 of record JALHPV010000271.1, on the reverse strand, counting down.
TGTCTCCGGACCAGCGGTGGCAAGGCACGCGGCGCGGCGGGCACCACCGCCAGATCGAGTCGCCGGGCGGCGAGCCGCCCCCACAGGAGCCCGGGCAGCGCGCGGCGACCCGACGCCGGTTCGCGCATGCCCACCGCGCGAAG
>JALHPV010000270.1 GCA_022842285.1 Kofleriaceae bacterium | reverse complement strand
GTCGCGGTCGTCCCCGACGCCGCCACCACGCTCGGCGCGCACGCGGCGTCGCCCGACGCGCGAGTGGCGGCGCCGCCCGACGCGGCCCCGTTCGATGCAGCCCCGGCTCCCGACGCGGCGAGCGGGGAACCGGAACCGAAGCCCACCTCCCGAAGCCAGCCGGCGAAGCCGCGTGTGCAGCGGATCGGAGCCCGGTGGACCGCGATCGAGTTCGTCCAGTATATCGAAGCGGAGGAGTGGGAGACCGTGAAGGCGCAGCGGGAGACCACGAACTCCAAACTGGCCTCGGCGCTCGTGCACTGCTACGTGGGCACGCCGATCGAATGGGGGAACCAGTCCGACAGGGTCACGGGGATGCTGCGCGACGGTCGGGTCGAGGTCACGTCGCACTACCGAACGTGGAATGGCCGCAACGACCTCGCCCAGCCGACGAGCGCAGTGAAGGCATGCGTCGCGCAAGAGCTCGAGGGACGTACCTGGCCCGTCACGTCCGAGCCTGCCAAGGTCGAGTTCCTCGTCACGATGAGCAACCAGAAGGGGCGTCCCGTCGAGTGATGCGTGGCACCGTCGCTGGCGCCACGCTCATCGGCTCGCGGCGCCGAACAGCGCCGGTAGATCCAGCGAGAGGCCGGCGGAGAGCATGACCGCGGCCCCTCCGCCCTCGAGCGTACGCACGCCGACGTCCGCATGGGCGCCGACCGCAAGGGCGCCGTAGATGCCGGCCGCGCCGCTGCCATCCGACGAGCCCGCCGCGACCCCACCCACGTGATGGCGCAGTGCGAGCCGGAGGTTCAAGCCGCGGCTCGGCTCGCCCATGTCCGCCCGCCAGAACTGCTCGAACCGACCACCGAGCCACAGGTCACGTCGACCACCAAGCGGGAGCCGACGAGCCAGGGCGATGTACGTCCCGTGCGCCGTCATCGTCTCCGCGTGCTCGAAGACGTAGCCCGCACCCACGTCGACGTCGAGGCGATCGGTGCGGTCGGCCGCCTTGGCGTGGGCACCGGCGGAGCCGCGGATCGCGACCCCGTTCGCGTTCGCCATCGCCCCGATCGACGATTGCGTCGGAGGGATGGCGGCGGCGCATCCACCGAGCAGGACCAGACTCACTCGCCAGGCCGCGCTCATCGGATCCGTCCGCTCAGGACCCGCAGCTTGAGCGCCGCGCCCCACTGGTCGGCACCGACCATCACGTCCCCGCTGCGGAACCGATCGCGCTGGTGGTTGATCTCGAGCGCCACTCCAACCCGGCCCTCTCCGAGGGGCCACAGGTACTCGCCACCGAGTCGCTGCTGCCGCGCACTCGACTCGAGTGGCTCTTCCCCGGTCACGTCGAAGCCGTGCGCGTAGGCGCCGGTGTAGACCGACCACGTCCCCGTGCCATAGCCGAGCTGCAGATCGGCGATGCCGCCAACGAGCCCGCCGCCGCCGCCGCCGAATCCGAACCCCGCGAGTCCGATCGCGAGCGACATGGGGCCGTACTTGAAGCGGGGGCGCAGGTACGGGAATCCGCCGGCGGCGAGCACTCCCCCTTCGCGGTCGTCGGAGACCTGCGCGTAGACCACGCCGCCCCCGAGGCCGAACCACGAGACCAGGTCCACGTCCACGTGGGCTTCCACTTGAAACGACTGGCGGTTCGCGGCCGCGCCGACCGCCGCCGTGCCGCCAATCACGCTGCCCCCGCCCGGCATCGTGGCCGCGCCGGACCCCAGACCCAGGGGAGGCGCGGCACAGCCGGCGAGCAGACACACACCAAGTCCAAGGCCCTTGCTCACGATCGTCGCGATTGCAACGGCGAGGCCGAGCGGGGAGCTCGGGGACGGGGCTCCGCGCTCCGCGCGGCCACTATGACGTGCATGTCCGGCGCTCGCGCGCCACATACCCGTGACATCCATGGCGCGACGCGCGTAGGCGGTGTCCCCCCGGGCCCATCATCGTGCGATCGGCCGCCCGAGCACGTCTTCGAGGGCGGTGAACATGTCGTCGATCGAGAGCACCTTGAGGTTCTTCAACCCGCGCAGGTAGGCGTGGGTCGTCTCGTACAACGGCTCGCGGGTCTCGACCTCGGCGTAGCTCGTCGTCGCGAGGCGGTCGCGGATCGGATTGGTGCCGAACAGCGAGCTGGCGAGGAACGTCGCCAGCTCGTCGGACGTGAGCGTGTCGACGACCGCCTTCTGCGTTGCGAACAGGGCGGCGTGGCCTGGCACCGCCAGCGCCTCCAGCCCCGCCTGGACCTCCGCGACGACCTCGGCGGACCACCGCGCGTTGTAGACGAACTGTGGGAATCCGCCATTGGCCATCTGGGCGCGGTAGAAGTCGACCCAGTACGCGGCCCGCGACTCGGGGGTGATCCACGCCGACGGATACCCTTCGCTCTGGAGCAGATTGACGACGGTCAGGTTCGAGTTGATGAGATCGTACTTGTCGGCGCTCGCGAACGAACCCTCCGAGACCACGACGTGGGTCATCTGCTTCATGAGGCCCGATCCTACCGCCAAGCGATGAGCACGCAGCCGGTGGCTAGCGCCCTGCGATCCGCATGGCGAGCAGCGTCGGTTCACGATCTCGCGAACAAAGTGCATGGAGCCATGCGACTCGTGCTGGCGGCCTGCGTCCGAACGGGCATGAAGACCCGCAGTTGCCTCCACGCTTCTCTTCTCATCTCCACCCTCCTCTCGGCGTGTTTTGCACCGAAGATGGCGCCGCCCGCCGACCCCCAGGCCCAGACGCGCGCCGCAACGGCCCAGGCCATGGGATACCCCACGCGCAAGTCCCCTGCGGAGCTCGATGCCGCCGTCGCGCAGCACACCGCAGGGTTCTCACCGGCGGGCAGCACCTCGCGGGGGGCGCTCGATCGTGCGGTGACCTACACCTTCGAGGGGATCGAAGGCACGTGCTACACGGTCGTGCTGCGCCTGACGGAGGGTGCCGCCTGGGGTCCGGGGGCTGAAGCCGGTATCCGGGTTGCTTTCGAGACTCCCGCGACCACCGGCACGGCGGGGCCGGGCTTGATCGGTCCCGGAGTCGTGGGCGCCGTTGGATGCACGGAAGCATCGGGGCCGATCACCCTGTCGATGGTTCCGATGGTCGGAGATCCCCCGCTCGGGTCGGGTGAGTACGAGATCGCGCTCTGGTCGCGCGTCGCGACGGAGGAACAGCGGGCCGCGCTCGCCGCTGACAAGCAGCGCCAGCAGGACGCGAGCGACCAGTTCAAGCGCGAAGAAGCGGAACGGCGCGACACCAAGATCACGAAGGGGTGCAACGTGTGCTCGCTTCGGTACCAGGGCTGTATCGGCGCGCATCACGGCAAGCAGCGGTGCGAGAAGGACTACCGGAGCTGTGCGTTCGAAGAAGCCGGCGAAGGCTACATGACGGCGTGCCCGCGACCGCTCTGACGTTCGATCGCCCGGAGCTCGGCGGCGACGCGGTCGGGATCCGCGATCACGACGCCAGGATGGTGCGTCGCGTGAGATGGGTCATGTACCCAGGACGGGCGAGGTCGGCATGCGTTGACGCGCGAACGCGCTTTGCGAGGCACTGGGCAACTCCAATCTTGGAGGAGCGTCTCCTGGCGTGCCGAGATATGCTGCCGAGTTATCTCGGCTTCCCGGTAGTCGAAGCGTCGCTGGTACCCAGTCGATCAGCACCATCGGAGAACAACATGTCATTCAACTTCGACGGAAAGATCTTTCGCTCCTCCACGAACACCGACAACGGCGAGGTCGGTGCAGAGACCGTGTTCACGTACCACCAGCAGGCAGGAGTCGTCTGGGCCGAGTACGAGGGCGGCGAGATCGTCAAGGGGCACCTCGTCGCCGCCGTGCTGGCGTCGGGTCAGCTCGACATGCGGTACCACCACGTGAATCGGCGTGGCGAGCTCATGCTCGGGACGTGTCTGTCGACCCCAGAGCTGATGAGCAACGGCAAGATCAGGCTCAAAGAAGAGTGGCAGTGGTTGTGCGGAGACATGTCGTCCGGCCGCTCCGAGATCGTCGAACAGTAAGCGCTCAGGCGTACGCGACGCCCTCGAGGCTCGCCGTCCCGCTCTTCGCGTTGGCCTGGCTGGCGAGCGCGCGCTCCTCCGCCGTGGCGTAGTCGCGATCCCACGCCAGGACCCGCGGGTTCATCAAGCGGAACCACAGCGGCGGCACGAGGGCGACCACCAGCGTGGTGAGGTAGCCGCCGATCATCATCGGCGCATCCGGGTACGGACGCAGGTCCTGGTACGCCACCTCGCCTTGCGCGTGGTGGTGCGAGTGGCGGGTCAGGTTGAACATCGTCCACGAGCTCAGCCGCCGGTTGGTGTTCCACGAGTGGCGCGGCTGCACCGGCGTCGTCGGATTCCGCACCATGCCGTAGTGCTCCATGTAGTTCACGATCTCGAGGAGCGACTTGCCCCACAGGGCACACGCGACGAAGTAGCCCGCCGCCACCGCGCCGCCAAGGGCGCCCACCGCCCCGACCAGCAGCACGCTCATCAGGTGGCCACGCAGGACCGCGTTGTGCCACGACATGCGCGCGAGGCGCTGCTTCGCCAGCCGCTCGGACTCGATGTGCCACGCGCTGACGTTGCCGCGCAGGGTCGACACGAGCACGTGGACATAGACGTTGCGTCCGCGCGGCGCGGTCGCCGGATCCTCGGTCGTCGACACGTAGCGGTGATGGCCGTACACGTGCTCGATCGCGAAGGTCGTGTCGAAGCTGAATGCGAGGAGCCAGCGTCCGATCAGCATCGATACGGGGTCCCACGTCCGGTGCGTGAGCTCGTGGGCGGGGATGGTGCCGACCATGCCGATCATCAGCCCCGTGAGGATCACGCCCGACACGTGGTGACCGGCCGACGTGGCGGCACGGGCCGCGAGCACGTCATAGCCCGACCACCCGGAGATCCACGCGCCGAACCCGAGCGGGTCGCCCGTGCTGACACTCCACACCGATGCGAACACGATCATCCCGAGCAGCGGCAACGCGAGCCAGAGCTGGGCGGTCAGGATGGCCGGATGGCGAAACGTCGGCGTCGAGGTGTCGTTGCCGCCGATCGCATCACCGATCAGGTAGAAGGCGAGCACGGCGACGAGGCCGAGGGTCAGGTACCAGCCGCCGGCGAGCAGCGCACCGACCGCGAAGAGCCCGACCAGGTGAAAGAGGAAGAACTTCAGGTAGTGCAGCGCGCCGACGATGCGCGACGTGCTGCCGACCGTCGTCGGGGGGAGCCCGGCCGGGATCGCGGCGTCCGCGCGCGTGGTGAACCGATCGAAGCGAACCTGCTGGCGATCGACCCCATGGTCGTCGAGCACCTCGCGGGCGCTGTCGATCATCGCGGGCGGTCCGCACAGGTAGACGTGCGCGCCGGGCTCGAGGAGGTCGGGGATCAGCTCGGTCACGTGACCGCGCGCGAGGGTCGTCGCGTCCGTGCTCGTCGCCGAGGACAGCACGGGCACGAAGCGAAACCCGCCCCGCCACGTGCGCGCGAGCGCGTCGATCTGGTCGAGCGCATAGAGATCGCGCTCGGTCTGCACGCCGAACAGCAGCGTGACCGATCGCGCTACCCCGTCGGCCGCCGCCTGCTGCAGCATCGCCAGGATCGGAGGGAGTCCACTCCCACCCGCGATCATCAAGAGCGGCGCCTCGCTCTCCCGCAGCCAGAAGTCGCCCGTGGGCTCGCCGACCTCGACCCGCGTGCCGCGCAGATCGTGCTCGTGAATGTACGAGGACAGCTGCCCCCCCGGCACCTTGCGGATGTAGAAGCCGACGCGTCCGTCGACGCTCGGCGGTGTCGCGAACGAGTAGCAACGAACGACCCCGGGCATCGCGGCGAGCCCGAGGTCCGCGAACTGCCCGGCGCGATAGGTGAGGGGCGCGTCGAGCTGGATGACGAGGTGGGTGATGTCGTGCGTGACCTGGATCTGCTCGACGACCTGGCCTCCCACGCGGGGGCGCGTGCTCGCGCCGAGCTCGACCTCGATGCGGACGTCGGTGCGCGGGATGCTCTGACACGCGAGGATGTAGCGCTGATCGAGCTCCTCGGCCGACAGCAGGTAGCCGGTCTGGGTCAGCTCCTTGACCTCGCCCTCCGCGAGCTTGCACTTGCAGGTCGCGCACCCCCCGACGCGGCAGCTGTTCGGGAACGGAATCCCGTTGCGCAGGGCGGCCTGCAGGACCGTCTCCTTGGGCAAGAGCGTGATCAGGGTGTCGTTGATCTGCGCGGTGGGGGTCCGGGACACGGTGTCTTCAGCATAGGGAACACGCCCCCTCGCGGAGGGGTCACTTTCTGACACTCGCAGGTCATTTTCTGCCAGCATCCAGCGGGTGCCGGCCCCGCACAGCTTCTCGATTCCGTTGCCCTACCTGCGGCAGATCGCGGAGCTGGTACGCACGCTCGGTGTCGATCCTGTCGCGTGGCTCGAGCCCCTCGGGCTGACCCTGGCCGGGCTCGAGCGCGCGGCCGAGGCGGTTCCGTTCGCCACCTTCGAGCGCCTGATCGTCGACGCGATGACGCTCACGCGCGAGCCTGCGCTCGGACTCCTCGTGGGCCAGCGTCTGCAGGTGCAGACCCACGGCGGGCTCGGCTATGCGGCGCTCTCCGCCGGCTCGGTCCGCCAGGCCCTGACGTTGATGGAGACGTTCACGCGCGCGCGGTTCTCGCTGATCGATCTCCGGATCGAGGACGGCGACCGCCGGCGCGACGAGGTGCGGGTGCAGGTCGCGGAGACCCGGGAGCTGGGTGGGCTACAGCGGCCGATCCTCGAGGCGGTCATCATGTCGACCAAGAACATTCTCGACGCGATCACGCTCGGCGCGTGTCGGCTCGCCAGCGTCGCGTTTCCCTTCGAAGCCCCGACCTACACCGCCCTCGCTCACCAGATGCTCGGCTGCCCCATTCGCTATCGGGCGAGCTGGTCCGGGTACACGCTGCCGCGCCGGGTACTCGACACGCCGCTCCGCACCGCGGATCCCACCGCGCTGCGCGAGGCCGTGCGGATCTGTGAACGCGAGCTCGAGCTGCTCGCGGCCAACGAGACGCTCGCGGGGCGCGTGCGCCGCTTGCTGCTCGAGGGGCCCCACGGCTTCCCGTCGCTCGAGGTCGTGGCGCGACTGCTCCATCTGACGCCACGGACGTTGCATCGCCGCCTGGTCGCCGAGGGGACTTCGTTCCGCCAGCTGCTCGAGGCCGTCCGCCATCGGCTCGCGATCGAGCACCTCAAGGTCGACCAGTTCAGCCTCGAGGAGATCGCCCACCGCCTCGGCTACACCGACTTCGCCAACTTCCGCCGTGCGTTCAAGCGCTGGGAAGCGGTGCCGCCATCGGTGTACCGGGCGCGACTGGGTTGACGGGGTGACTCCCCGCACACCCCCCCCCCGGCGGCGAGCAGGATGCCCCTACGTTCCCGGCCAGGCCTATAATGGGGGCGATGATGGACAAGCTGGTGATCGGCGGATTGCTCGTCCTGTGCGCGTGCGGCGAGGTCGTGACGTCAGATGACGCGACGGATGCGGACGGAACCGATGCCGACGGCGACACCACCGATGGCGGGATGCTCGTCGCGACGTGCTTCGACGGCGAGGACAACGAGGCATCGGGGACGGCGGGGCTGGTCGATTGCGCCGATCCGGCGTGCGGGCCCCACGCCACATGCGTGGAGTCTCCGGCCGACGTGGGCGTCCTCGTGGCCGCCGGCGATCCCTGTCCGGCAGGGTACGAAGGCGGCGAGACCCTGATCCACCAGGACCTGATCGCACCGACCACGTGCGAGGGCTGCGGATGCGCCACCGGCGACACGAAGTGCGAGGCGACGCTCTGGCTCTACGGGAGCTTCAACGAGTGCAGCGGTGACGTCGGGCTTTCGGGCGGCGCCATGCTCGGTCGGGTCTTCACCGACGCGTGCCCGATGGAGCCGATCTACTTCACCGATCCGGGAGGCATCCGGGCGCAGATCGATCCCGTTCCCACGTGCACGGCGACGAACAGCGCAAGTCCCTCTGCGGCGTCGTGGGGCACCACCAAGAAGCTCTGCGCGGCCACCGAGTCCGTCGCGCTCGGCTGCAGCACCGAGCAGCGGTGCGTGCCCTTGACGACGGAGCGCGCCGCCATCTGTACCCAGGCGACGACGCCCGGGGCGTGCCCCGGGTGGGAAACGGCCAGCGACTGGTACACGGCCATCGACGACAAGCGCACGTGCGGCAGCTGCTTCTGTCAGGCGGTCGGCGGCGATTGCGCCAATGCGCTCGTCGAGATCGGGAGCGACTACCTGTGTACCGACTCGGACAACAACCTCGGTACCGGCACGAAGCGTTGCTACACCAACCAGGGCGGCGACATCCCGCCTTACTCGCCGCCGGCCCGGATCGTCGGTGAGCCCACGCCGTCGGTGGGATGCACCGCCGACGCGACGAGCTCCGGAGCCGCCACGCCTGCGGGCGAGGTCCCGCTGTGTTGCGGCCCGAGCTGACGTGCTCGAGACACGCGCCTCTCGCTACCACGCCAGGCGCATCAGGTCGTAGACGAAGCGCCGCCCGCTGACGTAGCTGATCATCTGATCGGATACGTACACGTCGAGGGGATTCTCGCCGCCGTCGCGCAGACGGACCGGCGTGAACGCGACGCCGTCCCAGCGAACGAGGCCGGTCGAGACCGAGAACGGCTGCGCCACGCCGCCAATGAACACGTCGGTGATCGAGGTGCCGCTGACCGAGCGCGCCGTGAGACCGGCGGGCAGGTCGTGCATCGTCCACGCCGCGCCGCTGTACACGAACATCCGGCTCGCGCTGATCGCGACGACCTCTCCAGCGCCAGCGACCCACAGCGCGACGAGGTTGGCACCCAGTGCGGGGAGCGTCGTGATGGTCGCCGCGGCCTCGTCGATCGCGATCATGGAGTCACCGGTCGCGCCCGTGCAGATCGCGTAGATGATCGGCGACGCCCCCCGTGCGAGCGCTTCGACGCTGCAGCCGGGGACCGCCACGAGATGCCAGCCGGCACCCGCGTCGCGCGCGATCACGCCATCGGCGCCAGCGATGAGCTCCCCGTCGCGAGCTGCGTCCATCGTGGTGAACGGAATGAACTCGGTCTCCGGAATGATCGCGCCCGTGGCTTCGCTGAAGATGCCGTCGTTCGTCGCGAAGTACGCGACGCCGAGGCGGTCGAAGGCGCCATCGTTGACATTGAAGTCGAGCCCGGGAAACGCCGACGCATACGGGAAGTAGGAGCCGCTGGGCCCCCCGCCCCATGGGCCCATCGTACCGGCGGCGATCCGCTGTCCCGTCGGGGAGACCGTGAACCGCTGGAAGGAGAACTCCTGATACTCGACCCATCCCGCGTCGGGCTGGTTCTGCGCCCACGCCCCCGTACGCATGTGGTGCGTTCCGTTGATGTTCGCCACGACGAGGCTGCCGTCGCTCGCCGTCGCTAGCCCTTGAACCGCCCCCCCGGGCGTAGGGACCGACACCAGCGACGTCAGTCCGGTCGACGCGATGAACACGCGGGTCACGCCGAAGTGGTCGGTCACGAAATCGCCGGAGGAGGTCGTGCGTCCCCGCGTGGCCGCGAACGAGGTCGGCGCTGACCAACCGATCGGCGACGGCGGCGTTCGATAGAGCTGGTTGTTCCGGATCAGCCAGAGCTGTGAATCCGCCGCGCCGACGACGGCGATCGGCCCAGATCCTGGCGCGCTGATCGGGGTCCACGCTGCGCCGGTTGTCACCTCGATCGACGATGTCCCCCACGCATACACCGCCGTGTTGTTGCCCGTGAGCCCGATGATCCCGGAGACCCCTTGGACACTCCAGGCGCCGTCATAGCGCCACACGTCGCCGGTCGTGAGCGCGACATAGAGCCCGAGGGTGGCGTGGCGCCAGGCCGCGACGGGACTTCCCGCCGTCCACCCCACGGCCATCGTCGACCAGGCCGTTCCGTTCCAGGTCGCGATCGCCGTATCGCCAATCGCGTAGCCGACGGTGTCCGTGCCCGCGGCGACGCGATATGTACCCGCGGGCGCATCCGTCCGGACCCCGTTGATCAACACGAACGCGCCACTCGCGTCGGCTGCGATCACGACCACTTGATCGAGCAGGGCCCAGGCATCGCGCGCCGGCGTGACTTCGAGCTGGCGCCAGCCAAACTGCTCGCAGCCCG
>JALHPV010000269.1 GCA_022842285.1 Kofleriaceae bacterium | reverse complement strand
GCCTTGTCGATCTGATCGAACGCCGTGAACTTCGCGAAGCCCTTCGTCGACTGGACCTTCGTGATCGCAGCCGTCAACGTGGTCTTGCCGTGGTCGACGTGACCGATCGTGCCGATGTTCACGTGGGGCTTATTGCGGACGAACTTTTCCTTCGACATGACGTGCGATCTTCCTCTTGGTTAATGAGCCGAGCCCTCTGCGAGAATTGAACTCGCGACCCCCTCCTTACCAAGGAGGTGCACTGCCACTGTGCTAAGAGGGCGTAGAACCGGTTGTGTTTTACACGAAAGAGCGGGCGATCGGGCTCGAACCGACGACAACCAGCTTGGAAGGCTGGAGCTCTACCAACTGAGCTACGCCCGCAGGGGGTGGAGGAAGGTGGATTCGAACCACCGAAGAATAAATTCGGCAGATTTACAGTCTGCTCCCTTTGGCCGCTCGGGCATTCCTCCGTATGTCTTAGTAAGCTAGTCGTCGTCTTTTCGGAGCTGGCGGTGGGACTTGAACCCGCGACCTCCTGATTACAAGTCAGGTGCTCTACCAGTTGAGCTACGCCAGCAGGATTGCTCGTGTTGCCCGGGTGAGAGGCCCAGACGTATAGACGAGGGCTTGCGAGGCGTCAAGAGCCCCGTAGCCGGGCCTCGAGCTCAACGCGCTCGGGGCGATCGGTGCGTGCCAACGCGGGCGCGTCGTCGAGAACGGCGCGGGCTTCCGCCACCAGCCGGGTCCGGCCGCGCCTGGTCGCAGTGATCCCGGCCCGCGCGAGCTGCCCCTGGGCCAGCGCCTCGGGCCATGCGTAGTCGGTGACGGCGGCGAGGTCGATCGGGGCGACGTCCCGGTGGCCGAGGAGGTACGCACCATAAAGGAGGGCGATGGCGGGCAGGAGCGCGGGCGGCAGGTTCGTCCGGACCGCAACGAGCTCGAGCGCCGTCCGATCGAGCTCCTCGGGGAGCGGCCGGAGCTGCCGCGCGAGGATCGCACGCGACCAGTCGGCGAGCTGACCGCGCCAACCGCCCGACGGGAACGGCGCGGGTGTGGCCGCGGGCAGGCTCGTCAGCGCCGGCGTGGTGATCGACTCGGTGTCGGCAGCAGCCTGGTTCGGTGCGGCGGCATCCTCGGTCTGGTAGCGAGAGCGCCACTGGGCGAGGCGGCGCGAGATCTCGTCGCGCGACCAGTTCGCGGCTGGCGGCCTGGCTGCCTCGTCGGGCTCCTCGGGCTCCGCCAGCGACGAGGGCTCGGCCTCGGGGGGCACGTCCTCGGCCTCGTCCGTGCGGGCTTCGGGCTCCGGTCGCGTGCTGAGTAATGTAAGGGGGCCAGCCTCGGGCTTCACGACGATCGAGTCGCCGTGCTGGGCCCAGGCGAGGGCGGTCAGCTCGCCGCCGTCGAGGAGCGTCGTCGGGGTGGAGCGCACGAGATCGACGACATAGCCGCGCCGGGAGTCCGCCCCGATCATCGCGATGAGGTTGCCGTCAGGATGGGCCTCGATGGCGTGCGCGGGCTCGGGGAGCTCGAGTTGCTTGGTCGTGCGCGACGCCATCGTGACGATGTCGACGACGTGGCGCGTGTCGCGCTGCACGACCCAGATGCGATCCGAGTTGCCACCGAGGACGAAGGGATCGATCGGGCGATCCAGGCGCAGGCGGCGCCCCGGCGTACGTTGCTCGAGGTTCCACTGCTCGAGCGCGCCGCCGATGGCGAGCACGACCATCGCCGGACCGAGGCTCGCCGCCTGCGTCACCCCCCCGCGCGTCGGCAGCGGAATCGCGGCGAGCTCTTTCTGGGTGACGTCGACGACCGCGGTGACGTTGCCGGCGACGGTGAGCACGTACGAGCCGGCCACGGCGACGATGCGCGCGGAGTTGCGGAACTGCACCTCTCCGACCTTCGTCGGGCCGTCCGGATCGACGATATGGAGGACCGCCCGGCCGGCGCTCCGCGACATGACGGCGAGCCGCCCCAGGTCGCTCACGAAGTGAACATCGTTGTCCGTCAGGTCCCCTGCGATCCCCAGCTCGGACATCGCCATGAGGCTCGGCACCCCCACGAGCACCACCCGCCCCGGCTCGATGACCCCGATGCGGTTTCCATCAACGTCCGTGGCCAGGCGCACTGGATCGGGCACGGCAACGGCCGGAACGGAGGTCATGCGCTGAGGATTGTAACTCGGTGCTAGTCTCGACACGTGCGCTTCGAGGACCGACTGGAGATGCGTCCCCTCGAAGAGGATGCCAAGGAGACGCAGCAACCCGTCCTGGACGAGAAGCTGCTCCCGTATGACAGCCTGGCCGACGACCTGAAGGGCGCGATCGACGCCGAGGGCGAAGAACAGGTCCAGTACGCGCTGGATCAGGTCGAACGCGGCGAGGCCCGGCCCCTCGATCTACTGCACTGGATCGACGAGGTGCGCGATCCCGAGGCGGAGTACGAGGTCGACGAGGAGCCACCTGAGGGCTTCATGCATGACTTCGAGTACGATTCCGAGGCGGGCGATTCGAACATGATCGACCCCGACGCCGTGGGGGATGCGCAGCAGGCGGCCGGAGGTACCGAGGAGCGCTCGTTCGACGATTTCGCCGACGCGGACTACGTGTTCTCCGCCGTCAAGCGCCGCAACCTGGGCGACGACGAGGACGAGCCCACCGACGACGACGATCCGAAACCCGACGAGAAGAAGCCCGACAAGAAGAAGTCGAAGAAGGCCTAGGCTGCGATCAACCTGCGTTAGAGTCCCCGTCAGGGGATGGAAACGCAGGACAAAGAGATCGCTGATCAGTGGCTCGCCGCCGAGCTCAATCGGATCTGGATGGTGTCGGAGCGTGCGCTGCGCTCGTTCCAGCGCGCCCAGATCCGGCCGCAGCCGGGTCACCCGTCGATGGCCGAGACCGAGGCCATCCTGACAGCGCGACGCACGGCGCGGCTGGGCGCCAACGCGACGGCCGTCGAGGACGAGGCCGCGCTGACCAAGGCGATCGAGGACGCGGAGTCCAAGCTCGCTCCGTTGCGCCGCAAGGCCCTGCTCGGCCGCCTCGTCGAGAACCTCGGGCTGCGTCCCCTCGAGGTCGAGACGCTCGTCGTCGCCATCGCCCCGCACCTCGATGCACCGCTCGCCGAGATCTTCAACGTGCTGAAGGGCCCGTCGACGGGTCGGCGCGGGGTCGACATCGCGCTCGTGAGCCAGCTGTTCCGCCTGAAGCGTCACGACCGCGTGGCGCTCCTCGACGCCCTCGACCCCGAGCGTCCCCTCCTCCGCTGGCGCCTCCTCCAGGTGATGCCGGCCGAGGCGTTCGAGGCATTCAACTCGATGTCGCACCGCGCCCTGAAGCCGACGTTCGACCTCGTCTCGACGCTGTGCGGCCGTGGCGACCTCGCCCCCGAGCTCATGCGCGTCGCATCGCTGACCAAGCACGACGCCACGCTCGACGACCTCCGGTTGGACGAGGCGATGCGCACCGAGGTCGAGCAGCTCTGCAAGGCCGCGCGCTCCGCGAAGGCCGGATCCATCGCGCCGTGGCTCGTCATCTACGGGGCCGAGGGTGCGGGCAAGCGCACCATCGCCGGTCGCATGGCGGCCTATGGCGGCCAGCCGCTCCTCGTGTTCGACACGAACGCCGTCGAGAAGACCCAGTTCGACGACATGCTGGCCCGCGTCCAGCGCGAAGCGCTGATCCGTAACGCCGTGCTCTACATCGGCCCGCTGTCGGCGGAGCTCATCGGGAATGGCGGGCTCGAGCTCGCCCGTCGGCTCGAGGGCTACAAGGGCCAGATCGTCCTGGGGAGCGACGCGCTCCAGCCGCCGCGCCTGATGCTCAACCACCCGGTCTGGGAGCTCTTCGTACGCAGCCCGTCGGAGCCCACGCGCATCCTGATCTGGGACGACATGATCCCGAAGAGCGTGCGCCAGCCCGACGTGAACCTCGAGAGCCTGGCTCGCGGGTTCAACCTCACCCCGGGCGAGATCCAGCGCTCGGCCCGCGAAGCCCGCATGATCGCCGAGCGCAACGGGCGTGCGGTCACGCAGCTCGATGCCCGTGGTGGCGTCGAGCGGCGCCTCCGGAATGACCTAGGCGACCTCGCCCGCCGCATCACGGTCGTCACCACGTGGAACGACCTCGTTCTCCCGCAGCAGGACATGGACCGCGTCGACGAGTTCGTCGCGCGCAAGAAGTACCAGGACACCGTCTACCGGCAGTGGGGCTTCGGCGACCGCGTCGGGTACGGCAAGGGTCTCATCGCGCTGTTCTCGGGGCCGCCCGGTACCGGCAAGACGATGCTCGCCGGCATCATCGCGCAGGCGCTCGATCTCGACCTCTATCAAGTCGACCTCGCGCAGGTCGTCTCGAAGTGGGTCGGCGAGACGGAGAAGCAGCTCGGTCAGGTGTTCGATCGCGCCGAGCGCGCCCACGCCGTCCTCCTCTTCGACGAGGCCGACTCGCTCTTCGCGAAGCGCACCGAGGTGAAGGGCGCCAACGATCGCTACGGCAACATGGCGACCAACTACCTCCTGCAGCGCCTCGAGCAGTACACCGGCGTCGCTGTCCTCACGACGAACAAGGACACCGCGCTCGACGAAGCGCTCCAGCGCCGTCTGACGCTGCACCTGCGCCTCGAGGTCCCCGATGTCGCCGAACGCGAGCGCCTCTGGCAGTCGTTCCTGCCGCCGAAGGCCCCCGTCGAGTCGAACCTCAACCTCACCGCGCTCGCCAACGAGTTCGAGCTGTCGGGTGGCTACATCAAGAACGCGGCCGTGCGCGCGGCGTTCCTCGCGGCATCGGTCGGCGCCCCGATCGGGATGGACATCCTGCGCCTCGCGTCCGCCCTCGAGCTCGAGGACATGGGTCGCGTGGTCGTCAATCGTCAGAACTCCGACGCGTACAGCTGATCACGCTCGACGGCGAGCGTGGCGTGGCGGGCGAACGTCTGGACCTGCAGGTCCGCGAAGCCCGTCCCCGTCCACCCGCGATGGATCACCGAGACCGCCTGCGGCGAGAACGACAGCCGGTTGTAGCCGTTGGCCTCGCCGCGCAGCCGCGACGAGATGGCGGTGCCGGCGTGGACGGAGATGATGTCGTGGCCGGCCGGCCGCGCCGCGGGCTGGGCCGCGTGCGCGATGTGAAAATGTCCGGTCAAGATCACGTCGGTGTTCGCGCGTTCGAAGCGCGCGAGCGCAGCCTCGGCGCCCTCCACGACCTCGGCCGCGTGGTTCGCGACCTCGAACGGGTGATGGGCGACCACGAGCTTCCAGTGCGAGGGAGACGCCGCGAACAGCTGGCACGCCGCCGCGGCCTGCACGGCGCTGATCTTGCCGTTCTTGGTCAAGCCCCCGTACGCGGTCGTGATGCCGGCGACGGCGAGGTCTGCGTTGACGAACGTCGGCGCGAGATTGCGCGTGATGTAGTCGGTGTAGCGCGCGAACGGGCGCAGGAACCGCCGCGCGAGGTCGTACAGCGGCACATCGTGATTCCCCGGCACGACGAGGGCCGCAATGCCCAGGCGCTCGATGCGGCCGAGGAAGGCGCGCGCGGCCTTGAACTGCTCGGCGGTCGCCCGCTGGGTGAGGTCGCCCGAGATCGCGACGAGCGCGGGCGGGGCGGCCCCGAGGTCCGCGAGCAGCGCCTCGACGAGCACCTCCGACTCGGTGCCGAAGTGCAGATCCGACACGTGCACGACCTCGCTCATGCGGCCGCTCTCGCTTCCTCCACCCGCGGCGCGATCACGCGGAGGGCACCGGGCCGGATCTCGTAGCGAAGCGGCGACGTCATCTGCACCACCTCGCCGTCGACCGCGACGCGCAGCATGCGCGGGCTCGACTCGATACAGGCCCGCGTGCCCGTCAGCACCTCGAGCTCGGCGACGTGCTCGGCGCGCCCGAACATCGCGCGGAGCGAATGCCACAGGAGGCCGAGGGGACTGCGGCTCCGCGCCGCGTAGATCGACAGTACGCCGGCGTCGAGGCGCTCGCGCTTGCCGAACCCACGCGGCTCGACGATGAACTCGTTGTTGCCGACGAACACGATCGGCATGCGTCCGGTGAGGACGCGGTCGCCGACCGTCAGCGTCACGCGCTGCCGCGGGAACTGACGCAAGATCTTCCACACCGCGCGGCCCATCGCGACCCACTTCCCCGCGCCGGTGCGCTTCTGTTCTGCGTCGCGCTCGACGACCGCCGCGGCGTAGAGCCCGATCGACGAGTTGTTGATGAGGACCCGATCGTTGACCGTCGCGACATCGACGGCCGTCAGGCGGCCCTCCGCGATCGCACGGGTGGCGTCGACCAGGTCCGTCGGCATCCCGAGGTCACGCGCGAAGTGATTCAGCGTACCCATGGGCAGCACGGCGAGCGGCATCTCCGTACCCGCCAGGGCGCTCGCGACCGCGCTCACGGTGCCATCCCCGCCCGCGGCCACGACGGCGTCGACGCCGAGCCCCGCCGCCCGCCGCGCGGACGCGACGAGATCCGCGGGCTCGCAGCGCTGCATCGTGACGTCTACGCCCACCTGCGAGAACGCCTGTGCGATCGCGCTCGCCTTCTGCTCGCACTGGTCGGCGCCGACCGAACCGGACTTGCCGTTCAAGATGACCGCGACTCGCATGCCCCCTGGCTACAGCAAGCCGCGTGCTAGCTACCTACCTACGAGCCGCGAGACTACTCGCGCGGACGCTTCGCTTCCTGCGCCAGCAACTCCATCACCTGCACCGCCCGCACCTCGCTCGCCTTGCTCCACTCGGTATCGACGCCGAACGCCTTCGCGAGCTCGATGTTCATCTGATGGCCGTCGAGCGCCTTCACGAGGTGCTCGTGCATGTTGGCGTGGACCTGGTTCACGTACAGCTTGCGCTTGTCGGCGGGGAGCTGCGTCGGCAGCGGCGCCTTCACCGTCGCGTCCCAGAGCTCGACGTAGATCTCCGACATCTGGAAGCCGGCCGCTGTCGCCCAGTACGCGTGACGGAACCCGAGGGCCTCCTTCCAACGGTCGTAGGCGGCGACGGCGAGGGTGCGCTTCGCCTCCATGGCCTTCATCAAGGCGTCGTCCGGGAGTGCGGGTGTGAGCGCCTTGAACTTCCGGTGCAGGATCTCGCCCCGGTAGTAGAAGGCCATGGCGATGTAGTACGGCTCGTCGATGCGCGGCGCGCGGCGCCACTCCGAGACCGCCGCCTCGAGGGCCGCCTCGGCCGCATCGAACTGCGACTGCTCGAGCTTCACGTAGCCGAGGCGCGCGTTCGCCTCGACGCGGTCCGCGGCGGTGAGGCCCGTGCGCAGTACGACCTCGGCGAGGGTCTGCTCCGCCTCCACCCAGTTCTTGTGCTCGGCGTAGAGCGCCGCGATGTACATGTGGCCTTCGATCGACTCCCGCGAGTCGGGATATTTCGTGACGAGCTCGCGCAAGGTCGAGATGGTCTGGTTCGTGTCGCCCTGCCCGTCGTAGATCGCCGCGATATTGAAGAGCGAGATGGGGGCGTAGAGGGAGTCGGGGAACTCGTCGATGAGCTGCTGGAAGCGGCCGATCGCCTCCTTCGACCGGCCCGCCTTCAGGGCCTCGTGGGCCGCCTTGAAGAGGTCGGCGGTCGCGACGGTGCTACCGGCCGGCTCGTTGCCCGTCCCCGTGCCCGCGCCGCGCACCCGGATGATGTCGAGGTCGACGATGCGCGGATCCTTGGCCGCCAGGCCGTCGTCGTCCGGGGTCTCGGGCGTGACGGTCGGGCCCCCGGTGCCGATGTCCTCGTTCGGGACCGTGGGGGCGGGCGGCAGGGTCGAGGTCTGAGCACGACCGCCGCACGCCGCGGCGAACAGGAGGGCCAGGCAGGCGAGGCGCATGCCTGATCATGACGCACGAGGCGGTCGTTCGCTCCGTGAGATCCCGGGGCCGCGGCCAGCCGGCCGGCGGGAGTCGCGGCTCCAATGAACGCTTGACCTTCCGCGTGTCAGACGGCTTTGTTATGGGGTGATCACTCCATGAAGGTCGCGTTCACGCACAATCTCCGGCTGACCGACGTTCGCGAGACCGAAAAGGAGGCCGAGTACGACACGGCCGAGACGGTGACGGCGATCGCCACGGCGATCGAAGCCGCCGGCCACGAGGTCGAAAAGGTCGAGGTCTCCGGTCCGGCATCGAACCTCCTCGAGCGGCTCGAGGCGATCGACCCCGACATCATCTTCAACACCGCCGAGGGCGGCGCGGGCGTGCGCGGCCGGATGCGCGAGGCATTCTACCCCTCGCTGTTCGAGGAAGTCGGCATTCCCTACACCGGCAGCGATGCGTACACGTGCGCGGTCACGCTGGACAAGTGGCTGACCAAGCTCCTGTGCGACCGCGCCGGGATCGACACGGCCCGCGGCCAGCTCGTCACCCCGCGGAACTACGAGACGATCGTGGAGCGGGGGGCCGGCCTCGCGTTCCCCGTCATCGTGAAGCCCAACCACGAGGGGTCGAGCAAGGGCATCTACAACGGCCTCCTCGGCTCGTCCGTGGTGAAGGAGCCCAAGGACCTGGCGGGCGCCCTGCGGTCGGCCCTGCGCCAGTACCCCGACGGCGTGCTCATCGAGGAGTACATCGACGGCATCGACATCGCGGTCGGTTACGTCGATGGCGTGGGCCACGACAACGGCCTCCTGACGCCGGTCGAGCTCCAGTTCGAGGGGATGCCGTCGAACGAGCGTGGCTTCAACATCTACGACTACCGCCTGAAACACGTCGACACGTCCCGCGTGTCGTTCCGCTGCCCGGCCAACCTGCCCCGCGACGTGGCCGCCCGCCTCCGCGCCATCTCCTCGGACGTCATCAAGACGCTCGGCCTGCGCGACCTCGCGCGCCTCGACTACCGGGTCACGGCCGAGGGCCGCATCTTCCTCCTCGAGGCGAATGCGCTCCCTGCCCTGTCACCCGCGTCGTCGCTGTTCGCGGCCACCGCGCAGGTGGGCCTGACCTACAACGCGACCATCGCGTCGATCCTCGGCTCGGCGGCCGTCCGCACGGGCCTCGCGACCGCGTCGCAGCTCGGCACCACCCGCCGCCAGAAGAAGGCCCAGCCCATCCGCGTCGGCTTCACCTACAACGTGAAGCGCAGCAAGGAGGGAGACGACGAGGCCGAGTGGGATCCGCCGGAGACCATCATCGCCATCGCCAACGCCCTCGCGCGGCAGGGCCACATCGTGGTCCACCTCGAGGCCACGCCCGACCTGCCCCGCGTGCTCGCCGAGGCCGATGTCGACCTCATCTTCAACATCGCGGAAGGTGTCGAAGGCCGCAACCGCGAGGCGCAGGTCCCGGCCCTCTGCGAGCTCCTCGGCATCCCGTACACGGGCTCCGACTCGGCGACCCTCGCCATCGCGCTCGACAAGGCCCTCGGCAAGAAGGTCCTTCTCCAGCACGACATCCTGACGCCCAAGTTCCAGCTGATGGAGTCGGCGCGCGAGCGCCTCTCGCCCGACATGAAGTTCCCGCTCATCGTGAAGCCCAACGCCGAGGGCTCCTCGAAGGGGATCGACGCCACGAACGTCGTCGACACCGAGGAAGAGCTGCGCGCGGCGGTGAAGCTCTGCGTCGAGAAGTACCGCCAGCCGGCGCTCGTCGAGGAGTACATCGCGGGTCGCGAGTTCACGGTCGGCCTCCTCGGGGACAAGCGCCCGCGCGTGTTGCCCCCGATGGAGATCAAGTTCAAGAAGGACAACCCGCGGCCGGTCTACGACTACGGCGTCAAGCAGGAGTGGGAGGAGCACGTCTACTACGAGTGCCCGGCCAAGCTGACGGACGCCGAGCAGAAGGCGATGGAGAAGATCGCCCGCGCGACCTTCTGGGCGCTCGACTGCCGCGATGTCGCGCGTGTCGACCTCCGCATGGACGCGGACGGTCGCATCTACGTCCTCGAGGTGAACCCGCTCCCGGGCCTCACCCCGGGCTACTCGGACCTCGTGCTCATCGCCCAGGCGGTCGGCATGGAGTACGACCAGCTCATCGCCGAGATCATGGTCGGCGGCCTCCGCCGCATGCGTGACAAGCGCCGCGAGGAGCGCGAGCTCGAGCGCGAGCGCGAGGCCAAGGACGCGAAGGACGCCCGCGAGAAGGCCGAGGCGAAGGAGCGCGAGCGAGCCGCCGACCGCGCCGCCGACCGCGACCGCGACCGCGAGCGCGGCGCGGCCG
>JALHPV010000268.1 GCA_022842285.1 Kofleriaceae bacterium | reverse complement strand
GGGGTCGCCGGGGCTGCCGTCCAGGGCCCGGGCCACCGGCACCCCAAGGATCACGAGCAGCGAGGCCCAGGCGAGGCCCACCCCGATGACAGACCAGCGAAGCCAGGTGGGGACCGGGCTATCGACGACGCCGCGCACGATACTCGCGCCGTTATCGACGACGACGAGGGGAATGATGGCCACGCACGCGAGATCGAAGGCGCGGCCCAGGTCGCGCCGTGCCCCGGCCAGGAGCCAGAGCACGCCGCCCGCGACGCCGATGGCCGCGAGCTCGAGCGTGAGGCTCTGGGTGAGCACGCGCAGCACGCCGCGGATCCCGCTGCCCGCGTCGGCGGCGACGGCGAGCCAGATGGCACCGACGAGGGACCGGAGCTGGGCCGCGATCACGAGCAGCGCGAGCAAGCCGACGAGGTCACTGCCCGAGCGGCCAGCGTGCTCGCGACGACCGGCCGTCTCGAGGGCCGTGCGGGGCCGCACGAGCGCGAGCCCGATACGGCCGAGCCAGGTCATGACCGCATCACTTGCCGCGCCGCTGCATGAGCAGCTTGCGGGCCTGCGCCACGACCGCCGACGACACACCGCGCGACTTGCTGAGGTTGGTCAGGTCGCGCTCGCGCAGGAATGGCAGCATGCGCGTCACGTCCGCGACCGGCGCCTTCGGGTTGCGGCACAGCGAGACCTTCACGCCGTACATCTTGGTCCACTCGCGCTTGCTCGCGATGTAGCGAATGACGTCCTCGGCGAGGGTGGCGTTTCCGGCGTAGCGCGCGGCCTCGATATCCGTCACCCCCGGGCTCTTGATCGCGGCCACGGCCACCATGCGCAGCGGATCGCGAATGAGCGTCTGGCGGGCGAACGCGTTGCCGAGCGTGGCGAGGCGAATCTTCGCCGGCACCGAGAGCTTCTCGATCGCGACGGGCTCCTCGATGGTCGGCAAGGCGACCTCGTCCTCGGGGAGTGGCTGCTCGGCATCCCCCGTCGTGAGCGGGCTGTCGTCGCCCGAGAGGGTGTCGGCCGCCACCGCGAACAGCACATCGACCTCGGCGCCACTACTGCCGCCATGCCCGCCGGTGAGCGCGCGGGCAATCTCGTCCCACGCGGCGAGGCCCGGAACCCGTACGTGATTGCGCACCGCGAGCTCGACGACGCGATCGAGCGTCGACATGCGCGCTTTGCGGTTCATGTACATCGCCGCGATGATCTCGGGATGCCGGAGCAGGCGCTGTTCGTTCTGCGCGATCTGGTCGACCTCGCGGGCCTCTCCCTTGCCGGCCAACGTCGCCATCGTCTGGTCCGCGGTCGACGGATTCAGGACGATCGCTTCGAAGATGGCCGCCTTGCCGCCAGCGACGAGAGCGAAGAAATCGATGACGCGCGGATCGAGCGTCGGATCCGCGAGCGTGCCCGCGACCAGCTTGTCGGGCAGGCCCGCCGCCGTCATCTTCGCCGACGACGCGATCGTGGGATCCGCGTCGAGCGACAGCTGGTAGAGCACCGCGACCTGATCGCCCGGCGGCAATGGCATCATGCCGCGCGCGGCCATCGTGCGTCCCGGGCCCGGACCGAGCGCGCGCTGCGCGGCGACCGACAGGCTCGCCGGATCGAGCGCGGTATGCGGGAGGTTACTCACGGTCCGCTTCGCTCACGGATTGGTGTTCCGCTGGTAGAGGATGCGCAGGCCCTTCAGCGTGAGGAGATCGTCGGTGGCCTCGATGGTCTTGGTCTCCGTCGCGATCAGCGCCGCGAGACCGCCGGTCGCGATGCAGCGCGCCGGGTACTCGACCTCCGCGCGAATGCGCTCGACGAGGGCGTCGACCATGCCGGCGTAGCCATAGACGAGGCCCGCCTGCATCGACTGGATCGTGTTGCGCGCGACGACCTTGCCCGGCCGCGCGAGCTCGACGCGGGGCAGCTTGGCGGCGTGCTCGTACAGTGCTTCGGCGGAGATCTGGATCCCGGGCGCGATCACGCCGCCGAGGTACTCCCCCTTGGGGGTGACCACGTCCCAGGTGGTGGCGGTGCCGAAGTCGACGACGATGCAGCCCGCCTTGATCTCCTCGAACGCCGCGACCGCGTTGACGATGCGGTCGGCGCCGACCTCACGCGGGTTCTCGTAGAGGATCGGCATACCGGTCTTGATGCCGGGACCCACGACGAGGGCCGCACCACCGCAGTACGCCTTGAAGAAGCGCTGGAGCCCGAACACCGCCGGCGGCACCACCGAGGAGATGATTCCCGCCGTGATCGACTTCCACGGGAAGCCGGCCATGTCGAGGAGGGTCTTCAGCAGGACTGCGTATTCGTCGGAGGTGCGGGCAGCGACGGTCTGGATCCGCCAATGCGCGGTCAGCTCGCCATCCTGAAAGATGCCAAGCACCGTGTTGGTGTTCCCGACGTCGACGGCCAGGAGCGCGGTCATTCGCCCAGATGGTAGCTCGCCGTTTCGGCCCGTAGTAGGCTCCGACCCACCTATGCGTCTCTCTTCGTTCCTATCGAGCGTCGTGTTCTCGGTTGTCGCGATGGTCGCGGTGGCGTGTGGCGGTCCCGATGACTCGCCGCCCGGCCCTCTCGGCAATCACATGGATGACATGTACATCGCCGCCGTCGCGATGGACCAGAAGACCCAGGTCTCGCAGACCCAGGCCGACTGGTCGACGGCGAAGATGGAGAACGCGAAGGCGGAGGCCGACTACAACGACGTCTCGGGCGCGAAGCTGTCGGTCGCTCGCAACGAGCACCAGTCCGCGAAGCTGCAGATCAACTCGGCGATCGAGAACAAGAAGGCCGCCGAGGCGTCGGGCGACATGAACCGCGTCAACGCGGCCCAGGCCGACGTGCACAAGGCCGAGCTCCTCGAGAAGGCGGCCGCGGCCCGCGTCCGGTACTTCGAGGCGTACCGGGACTTCCTGAAGGTCCACTGGCGCTTCACCCAGGAGAACATGTACTGGCGCGAGGCCCAGTACGAGCAGGCCAAGGTCGAGCTCGCCCAGAAGAACAACATCCAGCCAAAGGGCGTGAACCTCGCCGCGTTCAAGCCGCAGACCGAGGAGCGTGGGAACCGCACGCAGAGCGCGAAGCAGAAGGTGGACGGCGCCCGCGCCACCGCGCAGAACGCCCGCACGGAGTGGCTCTCGGCGCAGGCCGCCGCCGACTCGGCGGCCGGCAAGCCCTCGAACCTGCCGGACCCGATGGGCCCGAGCAGCTCGACCACCATCGGCGGTTAGGGCATTGACCGCGGAGCCGGCCGAGAGCGCGCGCATCCTCGTCGTCGACGACGAACGAGTGATCCGCGAGATCCTCGCCGAGTTCCTCGCGCTCGAGGGGTTCACGGTCCACACCGTCGAGGACGGCGAGAAGGCCCTCACCGAGCTGCGCCTTCGTCCGTACGATCTCCTCATCACGGACCTGAAGATGCCGCGGCTCTCGGGGCTGCAGCTGCTCGAGAAGATCGAGCAGGAGCGCCTCGGAGTGCTCACCGTGCTCATGACGGGCTTCGGCACGGTCGAGACCGCGATCGAGGCCATGAAGAAGGGCGCGTACGACTACCTCCTGAAACCGTTCAAGGTGGAAGAGGTCATCCACGTCGTCGAGCGCGCGCTTTATCGCCAGCGCCTCCAGGCGGAGAACATCCGGCTCCGCGAGGCCCTCACCATCTACAAGGTCAGCGAGGCGATCGCGCTCCAGATCGAGATCGACAAGATCCTCGACGTCGTCTTGCGCGCCGCGCTCGACGAGGTGAAGGCCGACGTCGCGACGCTGCACCTGCGTGACCCGCGGACCGGCGAGTACGAGGAGCGCGTGAAGGTCGTCGCCGCCGATGGCCCCGCCGTCACGTCCGCGCCGACGGGCGGCCTGCCCTCGCCTGCTTTCGGGGTCCTCCTCGAGCAGTTCGCGCAGGGCACGCCGATCCTCGCGCACGGCGGCAAGGCGTCGCGCTTCTTCACCGAGTCATCGACGCCGCAAGACCTGTCCTCGTTCGTCGCCGTCCCGCTCCAGGTGCGCGGCAACATGGTCGGCGTCCTGAATGTCTTCTCCTTCACGTCGGGCAAGAAGTTCGACGAGGGGCACCGCAAGATGCTCGCGGTCCTCGCGTCCCGAGCCGCGAGCGCCATCGACAACGCGCGGCTCTACGGCGAGCTGCGCGCGTCGAACGAGGAGCTCACGAAGGCGAACCTCTCCCTCGAGGAGATGTTCCAGCAGACCGTCGCCGGCTTCGCGCAGGCCCTCGAGGAGAGCGACCAGTACACGCGTGGTCACAGCGAGCGCGTCGCCGTCTACACCGAGATCCTCGCGCGTGGCCTGACGCTGCCGGATCAGGAGATCCGCCGCATCGTGCAGGCCGGTGTGATGCACGACGTCGGCAAGATCGGCGTGCGCTACGACATGCTGAACAAGCCCGGCAAGCTGACGCCCGAGGAGGTGGCCGTGTTCCGGCAGCATCCCGAGAAGGGCAAGCGCATCCTCGAGCCCGTCCCGTGCCTGCACGGCCTGATCGACGGCTGCTGGTGCCATCACGAGTGGTGGGATGGCGGCGGCTATCCGCGCGGCCTCGCCGGACATAACATCCCCCTCGTCGGGCGCATCGTCGCGATCGCGGATGCTTACGATGCGATGACGTCGGACCGTGCCTATCGCCGCGCCCTGCCTCACGAGGTCGCCGTGTCCGAGATCGAGCGGTGCGCCGGTGCGCAGTTCGATCCCGAGCTTGCCGATGCGTTCGTGAAGCTGACCGAGGCGTGGCGTCAGGGCATGCGTGAGCGCGGCCAGGCGTCCCTGATCCCGAGGTGACCCGTGCCCCTGCTGCGTGATGCGTTCTGTTCGTTCTGCGGAACGAAGTTCGAAGCCGATGGCTATCCCCGGACATGTACGGGGTGCAAAACGACGATCTGGGCCAATCCCATCCCCGTCGTGGTGGTGCTCGCGCCGATCGAGCACGCGGGCAAGACGGGGCTCCTCGTCGTACGCCGCGCGATCCCGCCGCAACTCGGCAAGCTCGCCCTCGTCGGTGGCTTCCTGGAGGACCACGAGACCTGGCAGGTGGGGGGCGCGCGCGAGGTTCGCGAGGAGACCAGCGCCACGGTCGATCCGGCGACGCTGCAGCCCTTCTGGTACGCATCGAGCTCGCCGAAGCCGAACCGCGTGCTCCTGTTCTGCGTCGCGCCCGGCCAGGCGGCGACGGCCTTGCCGCCCTGGACACCGGACAAGGCCGGCGAGACCAGCGAGCGCGGCGCCGTGTTCGGCCCCGAGGGCATTTCCGAGGTCTTCGCGTTCTCATCGCACATGGAAGCCGCGCAGCGATGGTTCGGCGAGCGCGGCATCACGGGCTCACACGGATTTACCGCCCTCTGATTGGCTATAATTCCCCCCGGCCGCAGTGCTAGGCGTTCTGGGAAAATACCGACTGGATCACCGGCTGGGTGGCGGCGGAATGGCCGAGGTCTTCCTCGGGTCCACGATGGGCGCCGAGGGCTTCTCGCGGCGCGTGGCCATCAAGCGCGTATTGCCGGGCTACTCCGACAACGAGCAGTTCGCGCAGATGTTCGTCGCCGAGGCGCGCATCTCGAGTCAGCTCGTCCATCCGAACATCGTGTCGGTGCTCGACTTCGACCGCGACGCCGAGCGGCGGCTGTTCCTCGTGATGGAGCTCGTCGATGGCAAGGACCTCGACGGCCTCTCGAGCACGGGACTCCTGCCCATCCCCGTCGTGATCTTCACGATCTCCGAGGTCCTGCGTGGTCTCGGCTATGCCCACGACTTGCCCGTCGGCACCGATGTCCGCGGGGTCGTGCATCGCGATGTCTCACCGCATAACGTGCTGCTCTCGTGGGAGGGCGCGGTGAAGGTCTCCGACTTTGGCATCGCGAAGGCGCGTGCCGCCAGCGAGGCCACCGCGTCGGTCTTCATCAAGGGCAAGCCCGCCTACATGAGCCCGGAGCAGGCGAACGGCCAGGCGCTCGACGGGCGCAGCGACCTGTTCGCCGTCGGCATCATGCTCTGGGAGATGCTCGTCGGGCGACGGCTCTTCGAAGGCAGTGACACGCGCGCCGTGCTCGCGGCCGTGCTGTTCGGGCAGATTCCGCGCCCCCGCTCGATTCGCGCCGACATTCCGAAGGATCTCGAGCGCGTGGTGATGAAGCTCCTCGAAAAGGAGGCGCCTGCTCGCTACGCCACCGCCGAGGACGCGATCCGTGCGCTGCTCGCCTGCGCCGATGCCCCCCGCAACGGCCGCGAGCTCCTCATGCAGACCCTCGCCGAGCGCTTCCCGCATCAGGTGCCCGTGCGGCAGAGCATGATGCGCAACCGGCCGTCCGCGAATCAGCTCCCCGGGGTCCCGACGCCCGTGCCGGCGAATCCCTACGCGGCAACGACCGCGAACTACGCCCAGGGCGCGCCGGCCGCCGCGATGCCGAGCCTGGGGTCCGTCCGCAATGCCCCGACGCACACGATCGAGCTCTCGGAGCGACCGAAGAAGTCCGGCCGGCTCGTCATCGCCGCGGTCGGCGTCGTACTCGTGTCGCTCGCGACGTTCGGGATCATCGCCGCCACGCGCTCGAGCGATCCGACCACGGCCCCCGTCGCGCAGGGACCGGCCGTGATCGATGCCGCCGCATCGCCCTCGGACGCGAGCGTGCAGGTCGCCCTCCCCATCGACGCCGCGCCGAGCCCCGTCGACGCCGCCCCCGTCCCCGTGGATGCGCCCGCGCCCGACGCGGCGATCGTCGTCGATGCGGCGCCGCTCGCGCCGGATGCCAGGCCGTCGTCCCGCGTGCCCTCCAAGACGGAGACCGCGATCCTCAAGATCTCGGCGGACCCCGCTCTCACCGTCTACATCAAGGGCAAGCGGTACGGCGACACGTACCAGGAGATCCCACTGACCGTCGGCGCTACCTACACCGTCGTTCTCAAAAACGAGGAGCGCGATTTCACCAAACAGGTGAAAGTGACGATATCCAAGGACCGGGAGAACCGGATCTCCGTGCTGAACTGGGACAAGTAATGCGCCACGCCCTTCTCGCTCTCGCGTTCGTCATGGCCGCCGCCTCCTCGGTGGGCGCGGACACGCAGGTGGGGGTCGTGGTCACGGGAGAGCCGAGCGTGCAGCCGGCGCTCGCCGCCACGTTCGAGAGCTGGCTCCGCGAGCACGGCTACACCCTCGTGCCGTCACCGCTCCCTCCCGATGCCATCAATACGGCGATCGATTGCTTCGCGGTCGAGGACGAAGTCTGCGCGAGGTCCGCGATCATCGGCAGCGCCATCGCCCCGGCGGTGGTGTACGTGCGCGTCGATGCCGGGCCCTCGTCGGCCACGGGCCTGCGCACCCTCGTGATCGCGACCCACTATTATCCGAAGACCGGCGAGTCGAAGGTCGACAAGCGCACCTGCGAACAATGCACCGATGACGTGCTCGCCGCGACGGTCGGCACGATCCTGACGTCGTTCGTCGGTGACGCGCACGTCGGCGCCGGGGGCTCAACCCCGGAGCCGGTCGCGCCCGCCGGCCCCGAGCGCCCCATCGCCGCGAAGCGTTCGAAGCTGCTCCCCATCTCGCTCCTGGCCGGCGGAGGGGTGGTGCTCGTCACCGGCGCGATCCTCATCGGCACCGACGAGGACCCGCAAGGCATCCCCGATTCGCAGGCGCGGTACCGCGATACGGCACCCCTCGGTATCGGGCTCGCCGTCGCCGGAGCCGCGGTTGCCACCGTCGGCATCGTGCTGTTTGTCACCGCGACCGGCGGCGAGTCGCGCGTAGGCTCACCTACGGCGTCGGTCGGCGCGAACCACGCGATCGTCGGCTGGAGCGGATCATTTTGATGGAGGCCTCCATGCGCAACCTCATCGCCCTGCTGGCGCTCGCCTCGGCTTGCTACAAGGACAACCCGAACTTCGACGGCGGCGATCTGGTTCCGGACTCCGACGACATGACGGGGCCCGCCTGCGAGACGAGCGAGGACTGCATGGGCGGAACGCCCGTCTGCGACGATGGCCAGTGCGTCCAGTGCACGGCGGCTGACCAAGACGCGTGTGCGCCCTCGCTGGTGTGCGGCTCCGACAATCAGTGTCGCAACTGCGTGTCGCACGCCGAGTGCACGCTCTCGCAGGCCTGTCTCGCGTCCGGTCAGTGCGCGGAGGCGGATGACGTCGCATACGTGGCGCCCGACGGCACGGGCGCGGACTGCACGCGGGACGAGCCGTGCGGCACGCTGACCGAGGCGGTCGATCAGGGGCGCCCCGTGATCAAGCTCGCCGCCGGTCGTACGGACGGCACGGAGACGGTGCGCCTGACCAATCGCGCGATCGAGGTGGTCGCGGAGGTGGGGGCCGAGATCGAGTCGGGTACCGAGAGCGTGATCCGCCTCGATGGCCAGGCGGCCAAGGCGATCGTGTCCGACGTCACCGTCATCGGTATGCAGACGCCGATCTCGCTCAACGGCGCGTTCAGCGTCTCCGACGTGGGCGGCGCGCTCGCGCTCCACCGCGTCACCGTGTACCACCACCAGGGGCCCGCCATCCGGGTCGCAAGGGGCGACCTCATCATGGACCGCTGCAACCTCGTCGAGAACACGGGGGGCGGCATCGCCGTGAGTGACGCTCGCTTCACCATCACGAACTCGATCGTCGTGAACAACGGCGCATCGACGACGTCCTTCGGCGGCGTCCAGATCACGCGCCCCATGGGGAGCTCGAAGTTCGCGTTCAACACCATCGCGAGCAACGTGAGCAACACCAGCTCCCGATCAGGCCTGGACTGCGCCTCCTCGTTCGAGGTCACGAGCTCGATCGTGCACAACAACAACAACGCCACCTGCGAGGCGACCTACACGCTCTTCGACGGCGTACCGTCGCCCGGTGGCACCAACCTCGAGGGCCTCGCGAACTTCATCGAGGTCAACCCGGTGAACTACGACGAGCCGACGTTCTACCGGATCGCGGAGAACAGCGCGGCGAGCAACGTCGCCATGCCAGACGACGACGTGACGATCGACATCGATGGGGATCCGCGCTCCCTGACCCCGGACATGGGCGCCGACGAGAGGTAACGGATGAGGATGAGGATGCTCTGGGTTTCGCTCGCGCTGCTCGCGGGCTGTGGCGTGGCGGACTTCGAGGTCGAGCAGGAGGTGCCCGAGCAACGCATCCTCGGGAACAGCTTGCCGCAGCCGATCGGTGAGCTCTTGCCCATCCCGCTCGACATCGACATCACCGCCGAGCTCGAGGCGATGGACACGGGCCCGATCGATCGCATCGTGCTCTCGGAGCTCCGGCTCGAGATCACCGACACCGAGCGGCCGGCTGGTGACACCGATACCTGGGAGTTCGTCACGTCGATCCAGGTGTTCGTGAGGAGCACCAAGCCGGACACGAACCTCCCGCGCTACGAGATCGCGAAGAAGGACTTTCCCGGCTCCGTCGATAGCTTCACCTTCAGCGTCGATGCGAGCATCGACCTCGAGCCGTACATCGAGGAGGGCGCCGTCGTGGATACCGTCGGACGCGGGAACGTCCCTGCAGATGACGTCTGGTACAGGGGCCAGGCCGTCTTCACCGTGCGCGCGCTTTAGCCTGCCGTGACGCCGTGTTACACGCGAACGCAACCATCGAGACCTGCCGCCGATAGCCGCGCTCCCATGCCAGCACTTCATCGCCTCGCCCTCACTGCCGCTCTCGTCTGCCTCGCGGCTCCGGCCCACGCGGAGCGCGGCATCGTTCTCGAATCACACGCCGGGGCGCGGCCCGGGAATGCCGACCAGGTGCTCGAGCCCATCCTCGGGGTCCTCGTGACGCGCGACTTCGACGTCGGCGATGCCGTCGTGGGCCGCACGTTCGAGTCACGAGTCTCGCGCGCCGCGATCACCACCGGCATGCCGGCTGACTTCGCCCAGCAGGTGGATCGCGGCCACCGCTCGTTCGTGGCGGGCAACTTCGAGGAAGCGGTCGGCATCCTCACGCCGCTGATCGATACGGCGCACGCCAATCCCGGGGCGTTCGCCGCGGACAAGACCCTGCGCGGCCCCCTCTCGAAAGCGCTCGTCGATGTCGCGCTCTCCCACGGCCGCATGGGTGATACGAGCGCGCAGGACCAGACGTTCGGCGAGCTCCTGCGCAGCTTCCCCGAGACCCTGCTGTCGCGGGGCACGCACGGCCCCGACGCCGTGACCGCGTTCGAGAAGGCGAAGAAGGCGCTGACGTCGACCAAGCAGGGCAAGCTGACGGTCACA
>JALHPV010000267.1 GCA_022842285.1 Kofleriaceae bacterium | reverse complement strand
ACCGGGGCGGGCTCGAGGCTGCGATCCTCGTCGAAGATCGCCATGATTGCGTCGCCGATGAACTTGTCGATGTCGCCGCCGTGCCGCTTCACGATCGGACACATCACGTCGAAGTAGTCATTCAACAGGGTGATGAGCTCGCGCGGCGTCAACATCGAGGACATCGGCGTGAAGCCGACGAGGTCGCTGAACATGATCGCGCAGACCTCCTCGTCGGCGCGGAAGGCCAAGAGCTCGCCCCGGGCCGCGCGCTCTTCCGCCGCCTGGCGTGCCCCCTCGGAGATGAAGAGCGCCGACGCTTCCTTGTAGGCCATCAGGCGCCGTTCGGCGAGCGTCCGCTCGACGAGGGCGATGCACTTGTCCTGGGAGAACGGCTTCACGAGGTACGCCGACGCCCCGGCCGCCCGCATCTGCGCCATGTCGCGCTTGCTGTCGCGCGCGGTCAGCATGATCACGGGGGTGTTGCGCAGCGCGGGATCGCGGCGGATCGCGTGGACGAGCTCGAACCCCGTCATGTTCGGCATCTCGTAGTCACTGACGACGAGCGCCGGCTTGAAGGTCTGCGCCTTCGCGAGGGCGACCCGGCCATCCTCGGCGGTCTGGACCTCGAACCCCTGGCGAGCGAGGCAGTCGGCGACGTAGTGCCGCTGGGCGGGCGAGTCATCGACGACGAGGACGCGCTCGCGCGATGCCGGCAGCGAGCCTTGCACCAGCGCGCGC
Source organism: Kofleriaceae bacterium (assembly GCA_022842285.1). Taxonomy (GTDB): domain Bacteria; phylum Myxococcota_A; class Polyangia; order Haliangiales; family Haliangiaceae; genus JABFXX01. The sequence continues at coordinate 9,498 of JALHPV010000267.1, read as the reverse complement.
ACGCGCGTGGAGAGCTCCTCGGGCAGCACGGGCTTCACGAGATAGTCATCGGCACCGGCGTCGAAGCCGCGCTCGAGGTCAGTGGCCTCGCCGAGCGTGCTGCAGATGAGCACCGGCATGTGCGCGGTCAGGGCGTTGCCCTTCAGCGCCTTGCACACGCCGTAGCCGTCGAGCTTCGGCATCTCGACATCCGTGATGACGAGGTCTGGCTGATGCTGCCGCACCATCTCGAGGGCCTGCTCGCCGTCGAATGCGGAGTGCACTTCGTAGCCCTCGTCCTCGAGGATCGGCACGGTATGCCGGTGAATGAGGGGCGAGTCATCGACGACGAGGACGAGCTTCTTCGCGCGGGTGGTGGCGCCGAGGACGTCCATGACCTCGGCATCGGTGAACGGCACCAGCAGGAAGCCGTCCGCATCGATGGTGCGCGCGAGGTTGCGATCTGCGGCCGCCACTCCGACGACGATGGCCGCGACCGGGGAGGGCGCATTGCGGAGCATCTCCACCGTCTCGGCGAGCGTGCGATCGGGCAGACGGCGGGGCAGCACGGCGGCCCGGGGCGCGAGCTCGGTCAGGCGCGCCTCGAGCTCGCCGACGCTCTGCACGTGCACGACGTCGTGGCCGAGCGACTGCAACGGCCGCTTCACGAGCTGCGCGAGCACGATCTCGTCGGAGACGACGACGATATTCACGCGCCTGTCCCCCCCGGATCCTCTCCGCGCTCGTGCCCGAGGAGCTTCTTCACCGCCCGCAGGAGCTGCGTGCGGTCGTGGGGCTTGGTGATGTACTCGTCGACGCCGGCATCGAAGCCGCGCACGCGGTCGATGCGCTCGCCCATGCTCGTGACCATGACGATCGGGATGTCGGCGTACTCGGGCATGGCGCGGAGAGCCCGGGTCAGCTCGTAGCCGTCCATGCGCGGCATCATCACGTCGGTCGAGACGAGGTCAAAGCGGCGAGCCTGCGCGAGCTCGAGGCCATGCTGCCCGTCGACGGCGACGGTGACCACGTATCCCGAGTCGGCGAGGATCCGCCGGAGTGACTCGCGCACGATGTCGGAATCCTCGACGAGGAGCACGTGCGACGCCGAGCCGCTCACGGCGCCCGAGGCCCCACGCGGCCGACGTGCGGGGGCGCCACTCGGCGCGGTCAGGGCGCGGGCGATCACGGCCGGGATGTCGAGGATCAGCGCGACGCGGTCGCCGAGCAGCGTGGCGCCGGCCACGCACGGGACCGCCGCGAGCAGCTTGCCGAGAGACTTGATCACGATCTCGCGCTTGCCGATCAGGTGATCGCAGACGAGGGCGTAGGTGCGCTGGCCGTGATCGACGAGCACGAGATGGAGGTCGGCGTCGTCGCCCCCGTCGAGCTCGAGCACCGCGTCCAGACGGATGATCGGCACGTGCTTGCCGCGCACCACGCAGACCTCGCGGTCGCCGACGAGCTCGACCTCCTCGCGCTTGATCGTGAGGACCCGTTGCACGATGTCGAGGGGGATGGCGAAGGTCTCGCCACCCGCGCGCGCGACGAGGACCTGGATGATGGCCAGCGTGAGCGGCAGCTTCAACACGAACGCACTCCCTTGCCCCGGTGTGGACTCGACATCGATCGTCCCCTTGAGGCGGTTCACGATGGTCGACCGCACGACGTCCATGCCGACGCCACGGCCCGAGACTTCACTGACGGTCGCGGCCGTCGAGAACCCGGCCCGGAAGATGATCTCTCGCGCGCCGCGATCATCGAGGGCCTCCGCCTGTTCCCTTGTCATCAGGCCCTTCTCGACGGCCTTCGCGCGGAGCTTGTCGGGATCGAGGCCCTTGCCGTCGTCGGAGATGCGGATCTCGACCTGATTGCCGCGGTGCGAGGCCGCGAGCGTCACCGTGCCCTCGGGGGGCTTGCCGGCCTTGGCGCGGCCCTCGGCCTCCTCGATGCCGTGATCGACGGAGTTGCGGACGAGGTGCATGAGTGGCTCGTCGAGCGCTTCGACCAGGAGCTTGTCGAGCTCGGTGTCCTCGCCGACGAGCACGAGCCTGGCGCGCTTGCCGAGCTTGCTCGCGAGGTCGCGCACGGTCCGCACGTGCTTGCGGAACACGCCCGCGACGGGAACCATGCGCAGGCGCATCACCTGCTCGCGGAGCTCCCCGGAGATGGCGTCGAGACGATCGGTGCCGTGATCGAGATCCGTGGTGACCTCGGCGAGCACCCGCTCCACGCGTGAGAGCTCCTCGCCGAGCGAATCGAGCGCCACGCCGCCCGCGCGGAGGGTGGCGACCTTGCGCGCCACGCCGCGATCCGCCGCGAGCTCCGAGGTCACGGCGCCGAGCGAGGAGACCGCGCCGCGCAGCTCGTCGCGACCGAGCACGAGCTCGCCGACGAGGTTCAGCAGGCGGTCGAGCTTGTCGAAGTCGACGCGGATCGTCTGCCGCGCTGCTTCTTGCGCCGCCGCCACGGCCTGCGCGCTCGCCTGCTGACCGGCCGGGATGACCGCGGTGGGCACGGCCGCCGGCTCCGCCGACGGGTTCCTGAGGCGCGTGATGACGGGCGTTGGATCGATGGTGATGGGCTGCCGGGCTCGCGCCTGATCGAGCATGCCGCGCAACGCATCCAGTGACGCGAGCAGGGCGTCGATCACCGGACCGTCGACAGCGCGGCCCGCGTCGCGCACCTGACCGACGAGATCCTCCGCCGCATGCGCCAGGTCGTTGATGGGGCGCAGCCCCACCATGGCCGAGCTGCCCTTCACCGTGTGCATGTCGCGAAACACGTCGCGCAGGAGCTCGGCGTCGCCGGGCCGCTGTTCGATCTGCACGAGCTTGCCCGCGAGCGCATCGAGGCGGTCCGTGGCCTCGTCGAAGAACAGCTCGATCATGTCCTCCTCGACGGCCGGCGTCCACACGAACGCGTTCACGCCGCTGGCGACAGGAGCGGCGACGGGCTTCGCGGCGCTCGGCGGCGGCGCGGCCTTCACGCCCGCCGGCGCATCGACGGCGCCGAGCTTCAGGGCCACCAGGGCGGCCGTACGTTCGGCGACCGGGAGATCTTCGATACGTGCGCCGGACTTGTCGGGATTCGCGAGCTGGACGAAGGCGGCGTGGAGCGTGGCGATGCCCGCGACGAGGGCCTGCATGCCGGCCTCGTCGAGCGCCCCCGCGCGATCGAGCGCCTTCTCCGTCGCCAGGGCCAACCAGCCGACCGGCTCGGCGCCGATGCCGAGGCACGCGAGGCCGATGCGAAAGGCGACGTGGCCGAGCCCGACGGCGGTGTCGAGGTTGTCGATCGAACCGCGTCGCCCTTCGGCGTCGCTGCTCGCGAAGTGCTCCGCGAGGAGCGCCGCATCACGCCCCGCGCTCGCCACGAACGCTTCCCACATCGTCGCGCCGCCGGTCACAGGTCGGTCTCCTCGGCGAAGAGTCCATGACGCACCAGCCAGCGCCGCGCGCCGGTGCGGGTCGCGCGCAGCTCCAGCGTCACGCCCGCCGTCCCCGCAGCGCTCACGGCGCGGCGCAACACCGGGGCGAGGTCATCGGGCAACAGCTCCGCGCCGTCGAGATCGATCGTGAGCGCGCGCAGGCCCGGTAGGCCGAGCCGTACGGTGAGCTCGGCCGCCACGGCGCGGGCGGTGGGCTGGCCGCGCAGCACGAGCTGATCGCTCGGCGGCGGCACCTTCGGGACGAGCACCGGCGGCGGCGTCCTGGCGTCGCGCACGAGCGCGCGCTCGGGGGCGGACGCTGGATCGGGCAGCTTGCCGGCCGGCACGCCGAAGGCCGGCGTCCTCGTCGCGGGAATCTCCTGCGTGATGCGGTCGCCCTCGCGCTTCACGTAGAAGACGGTCTCGCCCACGCGCTGGGAGACGAGCTCGGGGATGTCGCGCAGCGACTCGCTGTAGCCGACGAAGATGGTCCCGTTCTGGGCGAGGGCCGACATCAGCTTCTCGACCACGCGCCGGCGCGCGGTGGGCGTGAAGTAGATGAGGACGTTGCGGCACCACACGACGTCGCAGCCCCGCGGGGCGACGCAGTCGACGAGGTTGCCCCGCTCGAAGCGCACCAGCGCGGCCAGATCCTCGCGGACGCGCAGCACCGGGCCGTCGAGCACGAACCCGTCGCGCCACGCCTCCGGAACATCGTCGAGGGCGCTCGCGGGATACGTCGCCGTGATCGCGTTCGACAGCGCATCGGCCGACACGTCCGTCGCGATGATGGAGAGGCTCACGCCAGGCAGCGCCTTGGCGAGGACGACCGCGAGCGTGAACGGCTCCTCCCCCGTCGAGCAGCCCGCACTCCACACGCGTACCGCGCGCTTGCCCTTCGCGCGGAGCTGCGGCGCGATGATGTCCGCGAGAGCCGTGATCTGCGAGCGATGCCGGAACAGCCGGCTCTCGCCGACGCGCACGCTCTCCACCAGCTCGTCGAGCTCTGCAGAGCCGCGCCCCGATTCGATCAACGCGACGTACTCGGCGGGCGTCAGCTCCAGCGCCGCGATGCGGGCCGAGGTGCGTGCCTCGATGACCCACGCGGGTAGCTCGAGCCCAACTCGCTCCGCGAGCCGCTTTGCCACGCTGGCCACGATGTCCGTCCCGACGGGCAACTACGCTGACTTCTTACCGGCCTGACGAGCGGGCAGGGCCTTGGTGGCGACGGTCGCGCCCAGGGCGGCCTGTTGCTGCGCTTCGTTGCGGGCCCGTGAACCGCCGACGCGATTGCCGTCGAGATTGAAGCCTCCGATCGACTCCTCGAGCTCGAAGGCCAGCTCGTGGAGCCGTTCGGCCTGGACGACCGACTCCTCCGAGCCGTGGAGTGCCTCGCCCGCGAGGCCGCGGACCGCATCCATGTTGCGAGCGATCTCGTCGGAGACCACGGCCTGCTCGTGGACCGCCGTGGCCGTCTCCTTCACGACGGTGATGAGCTGCGAGAGGCCGGTCAGCGTGCCCGTGACGAGCTGCGTGCCCCCGACGACCTCGCGCGTGCCGACCTCCATCGACTGGATGGCGGCCGCGGTCTGTTCCTTGACCGTCTGGATCAACGCCTCGATGTCCTTCGCCGACTGACCGACCCGGCGCGCGAGCGAGCTCACCTCGTCCGCGACGACCGCGAAGCCACGTCCCTGCTCCCCGGCATGGGCGGCTTCGATCGAGGCGTTGAGCGCGAGCATGGAGGTCTGCTCGCTGATCTGTCGGATGACCTCGACGATGTTGCCGATGCGCTTCGACGATTCGCCGAGGTCCCGCATCTTCGCGGCCGCATCGTCGACGGCCGCGCGGATCTGCTCCATGCGCGAGACCGCCGATACGACCGCCGTGCTCGACTGCTCGGCGACATCGGTGGCCTGGGCGGCGTTGCCCGCGACCTGCTGGATCGACGCGGACAGCTCGGTCACCGCCGTCGTCGAGCTCTCGACCTTGAGGGTCTGGTCCTTGAGCCCCGACAGCATCTGCCGCGACGCGGCGCTGATCTCCGCGCTCGACGCTCCGACCTGGAACGCCGCCGCCTGGACACCGGTGGCGAGTGCATGCACGCGCGCGAATACCTGGTTGATGTTGTGCGCGAGGTCGGCGGTCTCGTCGTTGCTGGACACCACGATGCGCTGGGTGAGGTCGGTGTCGCCCGCGAGCAAGGCGCGCGACTGCGTCACCATCTGCTTGATCGGGCGCGTGACCCAGAAGCCGAGGAGCAGCGCCACGACCACCGACGCGATGACGCCGACCGTGATCGAGCGCCACGGCAGCTTCTGTGCGGGGTCGACGACGTTCGCGCGGCTGCGGGTGATGTACTGCTTGCCGATGACGCCGGCATCGCCCCGCGTGTAGCCCTCGAGATCCTCGCCGTGGAAGTCGAAGTCGCCCTTCTTCGTGCGCACGACGTCGCGCGTGTCCTCGCCGACCGTGACGCGCACGACCTTGTCGGGCTGGAGCCCCTTGGCGAGCTCGGTCTTGTCGTCGGGCCACGCGGAGGCGAGCACGGTGAGCCCGTCGATGAGGTGCGGGCGCATGCGCATGCCCTCGTCCTCGTCGCTCTGCTCGGCGTACTCCGTGTAGAAGCGCTCGAGCCTCACCCCGACGAGGACGCCACCGACGACGACCTCGCTGTTCGGCGCGTGGATGGGCAGGGCGCTGACCTGATAGGGCACGCCGCTGATCAGCTGGATGCGATGGGCGAAGACGTTCCCGTTACGCGACTTCTCGACGGCGGCGAGCTCCGGCAGCTCGCCCGCGGTGATGACACCCTTCTCGGGGGCCCACACGAGCTTGCCGGCGGCGTTGTAGACCGCGAACGCATCCGGCTGGAGGGCGTTGCGAGACATGAGCTGGTCGAAGAACCCCCTGGCGATCGCGGCCACATCGCGGGTCGTGGGTGTCGAGGGCGGCGCCGGTACAGGGGCACCCTCGGCGGGCGGCGGCGGCGGCGGGCTCGGCACGTTCGCCATCGCGACGCGTAGCTCGGGCTCGTGCGCGATGAGCTCCAGCGTCCCCGTCATGCCCTTGCCTACGCGATCGATGTAGCCATTCAGGCGTCGCAGGTGCTTCACGAGGTAGTTGCCACGCGACCGCAGCGTGGTCTCGCTCTTCACGACGTACGTGCCGCCGATGATGAGGAAGGCCGCCAGCGCGAGACAGCCGACGAGGAACTTGACGAACATCGGCACGCGGACGCGCCGGTTGATCTGGTCGATGGCGTGCTTCATGGCGAGGTGCCTTCTTCGTGCGTGGACTGCGTGCCGGCGAGTGCGCGAAGGGGCTCGGCGGCGAAGATCGCGCGCGCATCGAGCACGCGAACGGTTCCAGTGGGGGTGGCGACGACGCCCTCGAGGAGCGCCGCCACCGACGGCGTGATGTTGGGCGGGACTGCTTCGAGGGCCGACTCGAGCGCGCGCAGGTCGCGCAGCCGATCGACGACGATGCCGATGGTGCCGGACTTGCTGTCCACGACCACGATGCGCGAGTCATCGCCGATCTCGGTGCGTGGCAGGCCGAGCAGGACCGCGAGGTCGATCGCCGGCACGATGTCGCCGCGCAGGCTGAACACGCCGGCGAGGCAGGGCGGCGTCAGCCCACGCGCGTGATGGGTTGAATGGGCAGCGTTTCGCGGACATCTCCGATCCGCAGCGCGAGCTCCTGCCCGCGAAGCTCGAAGCACACGAGCTGCAGCGTTTCCCCCACGCTCCGACGTTACCCGATATTGAAGTCTTCCTTGGGGTGCGAGCTGCCACTGCCGTCCGTGAACCGGGACAGCGTGTAGCGCGAGAAGATCTCGTGAGGCTCTCCGCCGGCGAGCCACTCCGCGTAGAGCTTGCCGACGATGGGCGCCATCATGAAGCCGTGCCCGACGAAGCCGCAGGCGAGGAAGAAGTCCGGATGGCCGGGCGCCGGTCCGAGGATCGGATTGCCGTCGGGTGACTGGTCGTAAGGACCGGCCCACTGCCGGAGGATCTTGATGTCACCGAGGATGGGCATGAGCCGGGTGAGCCGGCGCGCGTACGTCGCCAGGAACTCGAGCGTGCTGCCCATCCCGTACGTCGAGCCATGGCCAGGTACGGTCACGCCGCCGACGATCTCACCGCGCATCGACTGGCTGCAGTAGAGGCCGCTCGCGAGCTCCGACACCATCGGGCGCAGGAACGGCTTCAGCGGCTCCGAGGAGCAAATCTCGTGACGGATGGGCCAGGTGGGGACCTCGACGCCGATGTGCTTCGCGACGAGCGGTGACCACGAGCCGGTCGCGTTGATCACGCGGCGGGCGCGGACGTTGCCGCGCGTGGTGTGGACGACGTACCCGCCGCCGGCCGCTGGCTCGAGGCCATGCACCGGCGTCTGCGTGAAGATGCGCGCGCCCATCGCCGCCGCCTGCCGCGCGTAGCCCCAGAGAAAGGGCCACGGGAACAGGATGCCATCCGACGGATTGAACGACGCACCGACGATGCCGGTGAGGTCGAGCTCGGGGACGATGTCTTGCGCCTTCTCGGGGGCGAGCATGCGGGTGGCGACGCCGCAGCGATTCTGCAGGTCGATGTTCTTCTCGAGGCGCGCGACCTCCTTGGCTGACCGCGCGAGGAAGAGATAGCCACCCTGGCGGAACCAGACGTTCACGCCGACGTCGACGGCGAAGCGGCGGCACAGCTCCACCGATTCCTGCATGAGCCGGATGTTGATCTCGGTCGACCACTGCTGGCGCACGCCCCCGCCGTTGCGGCCCGACGCCCCCTCGGCGAGATACCCGCGCTCGATCACCACGACATCGGTGACGTCGAGCGATGCGAGGTAGTACGCGATGGCGAGCCCGACGACGCCGCCACCGATGATCGCGATCTCGCAGCGCTCCGGCACCGGCCCCGTCGCCTCCAGCGTCGCGGGCATGCGGATGACCCCCGACGCATCCGCCCGCGGTGCGTTCTCGTCGAGGTCGACGTCGTCGTCCTCGTTGCCCGCGATCATGATTCCTCGTCGGGAAATATGTGCGCGGCCGGGTCACGCGCGAGGAGCCGCAGCGGCGTGGGCGCGAGGGGAGGGCGGGACGTGAAGGGCGGAATCTCGGCCGGTGGGCGCTGGGTGAGGCGCGCGAGCTGGATCGCGACGGCGGCGAGGCACTCCTTGCCCTGGCAGGGCCCCGTGCCGAAGCCGGTGTAGCGCTTCACCTCCTCGATGTCGCGGTAGCCACGCTCGACCGAGTGCTCGAGATCCGCGAGCGTCATGTCCTCGCAGCGACACAGGACGATCTTGCCGGCCATCTAGGTCGCTCCGAGGAGGTTGGTGGCGACGCGGATGCCGTCCTCCATGGATGCCCCCGGGCCGCGATACCCGGTGACATCGCCGCAGGCCCACGCCCCCGGCGTGCTCGTGCGGCCGGCCTCGTCGACGACGATCTTAAACCCGCCCGCGCCGGGATCGAGCTCGACCCGGCAGCGCTGCTGGCGCGCGCCCTCGGAGGCAGGGGAGGGGATCGCGGCGACGGCGACGACATCGCAGTCGACCTTGCCGTCGCGGGTATCGACGGCGTGTGTCCACCCGCGGCCGCGTGTCCCGATGACGCGATCGAGGGACACCCGCGTGACCTCTGCCCCGGCGGCGCGGAGGGCGGCGGCCAGCGCCGTGACCTCGGATGACATCTCGGGCACCTCGATGATGCATACCTTGTCGCCGGCGACGATGCCGTGGTCGACGAGCAGGCGACCGACACCTCGCGCTGCGAGCACACCGGGCCGATCGTTGTCGGCGAACGGGAGGTTCATCGGATAGCCGCCCGTGGCCCAGAGCCAGGCGCCCGCCGCGACGCGATGCAGCCGGTCGGGGGCCGAGACCGCGAGGACGCCATGCGCGCCGCCCGGTCCGACGTCCTCGGGGAAGTACCCGATGGCCGTCGCGCGGTCGAGAACGATGGCCCCCGCGGAGACGGCCGCATGCCACGCCGCGTCCGCCGCCGCCCGGCCGTGGCGAGGGTCGGCGCGGAGGCTGCCCCCAGGACGGAGCTGGTCGTCGATGACGAGCGTCGAGCGTCCGGCCCGCGC
>JALHPV010000266.1 GCA_022842285.1 Kofleriaceae bacterium | reverse complement strand
TGATCCAGAAGGAGATGACGGCCGGCGACCTGACGTCGTTCTTCCTCTACACGTTCATCGTCGCGGGGGCGCTCGCCGACATCGCGAACCTCTGGGGCTCGCTGCAGCGCGCGGCCGGCGCCACGGACCGGCTCTTCCAGGTGATCGACACGGTGCCGGAGATCCGCGACCCCGACGATGCGCAGCCGCTGCCGGCGGGGCAGGGCGCGGTCAGGTTCGAGGCCGTGTCCTTCGCCTACGCCACGCGGCGCGCGCAACCGGTGCTGACCGACGTCACGATCGAGGTGGCCCCGGGCGAGGTCGTCGCGCTCGTCGGCCCCTCCGGCGCGGGCAAGTCGACGCTGCTCTCGCTCCTGTATCGCTTCTACGATGTCGATGCGGGCCGCGTGACCCTCGAGGGCGTCGACACGCGCACGGTGAAGCTCGCGGACCTGCGGCGCGCGATCGCGATGGTGGCGCAGGAACCGGTCCTGTTCTCGGGGACGATCCGCGACAACATCGCGTACGGACGCGACGGCGCGACGCAAGCCGAGATCGAAGCGGCTGCGCGCGATGCCTACGCCCACGACTTCATCTCGGGCTTCCCCGATGGCTACGACACGGTCATCGGCGAGCGCGGCACGAAGCTGTCGGGCGGGCAGAAGCAGCGCATCGCTCTCGCACGCGCGATCATCGCGAACCCGCGCGTGCTCGTCCTCGACGAGGCCACGAGCAACCTCGACGCCGAGAGCGAGGCCGCGGTCCAGGCGGCGCTGGCGCGGCTCATGAAGGGCCGCACGACCATCATCGTGGCGCACCGCCTCTCGACCGTCCGCGACGCCGACCGCATCGTCGTCCTCGACGGAGCCCACGTCGTGGAGCAAGGCAAGCACGACGAGCTCATGGCCCGGCGCGGCGTGTACCACCGCCTCGTCGAGCATCAGCTCGTCGCCGACGCCGGCATGTAGTAGCTTTGCCGGATGCAGATCGCTCCGGTGTCGGTCGTGTTCGCGCTCGCCGCCGCGGGCGCCCTGGGGATGGCGGTGAAGGACACGATCGTCGGTCCGAAAGTGTCGCTCTCCTTCGAGGACGAGGTCGCTTCGCTCGACCAGCTGGCGGCCGAGCAGCAGTACCAGCGCGAGGAGCTCGAGCGCATGCGCGACGAGGCCGAGCGGATGCGCGAGGAGGCTGTGTACGAGGAGCAGCGCCAGGCGAAGCGCGCGGACGTCGTGCGGACAATCTTCGGTTCAACCCTCGCGACCGTCGGTCCCGGTCTGGGCCCGCTCCAGCTGGGAATGTCCTACGAACGCTACGTGGTCGCGGCCCCCGAGGTGGAGGCCGCGCTCACCGCCGCCGACGTGACGCTGGAAATGTCGGGGGGCACGAACGTCGACGCTCTCATCCTGGCCACGAGCAGCGACCCGACCACGCTGTGTGCGGCGGCAACGACGGAGCTGACCACGCGGTGGGGGAGCCCGAGCTACTCGGGCGACAGCATGGATGTGTGGTGGAACCCGACGACGGGTGAGCGGGTGGGCATCGATCTCATCGTCGAGTGCGGCCTGGTCTTCGACCGCGCGCAGAAGCTCGACCGGTGGCTGTCCCGGGCGCTCGCCCTCGGCAAGCTGAAGACCGTCGCCGCCGTGGACAAGGCCTCGCGGAGCTGGGGCAGCGCCGACCGAAGCGAGACGGCGTTCGCGTGGACCGAACCCGGGCTCGAGGCCGCCCGCGGTCCCACCCAGGTCTTCTTCGAGCTCGAAGGAGACGCCGTCTCCGTGGCGACCATCTCCGTGGATGGCGAACCAGCGAAGATGGATGCCCTCGAGGCCAAGCTGCGAGCGATGTACGGCGAGCCGCGCGACGACTACGGCACGTACGTCTGGCCCGCGCAGAAGCTCACCTACGACCGGTCTCATCGCCGAGCCACCCTCACCTTCAGCGGCGAGGTCACCGAGTGAAGCTGACGAAGATCGTCGTTGGCTGCGACCTCTCTCCCTCCAGCGACGAGGCGCTCGAGCGCGCGGTGGCGATCGCCGCGCACCATCAGGCCGTCGTGATCCTCGTGCACGCGCAGGCGAACGACGCGCCGATCGCCGAGGTCGACAACGCGATGCTCGAGCAGATCGGCGAGGTCAGCGCCGCCGTCCGCGTCGAGGAAGCCCGCCAGATCGCCGATCGCCTCAAGGCGATCTCGGCGCTGGGCCTGCAGGCGGAGCTCGTCAGCCGCGTCGGGCCCGCCGACGAGATCATCGGCAACGCAGCCAAGGAGCACGGGGCGGAGCTGATCGTCCTCGGCTCGACCGGCCACACCGGCCTCTCGCGGCTGCTCCTCGGCAGTGTCGCCGCGTCGACGATTCGCCAGTCCGAGTGCGACGTGCTCGTCGTGCGTGGGGCCCCGCGCCGGGCCCTCTTCGGCAAGCCGCTCGTCGCCACCGACTTCTCCCCCGCCTCCGAGAAGGCGCTCGGCCATGCCGCCGCGATCTGCGAGGTCGGCGCGCCCCTCTCCGTCGTCCACGCCTGGGAGCTACCGGCCGGCTCGTGGGGCGCCTCGATCCTCGGCCAGGCGCGCTTCCCCTGGAACATGGTCCGCGACGGCGTGCTCGCCGGCGTCAAGGCCCAGGCCCAGAAGCTGGAAGCTCACTATGCCGCGCTCGGCCACACGATCTCCGTCGAGCTCGTTCAGGGAGCGCCCGCTTCGGTCCTCACGACGGCCGCCGAAGAGCGCGGCCACGACCTCATCGCGGTCGGCGCGCACGGTCACCGCGGCGTACGGCGCCTGCTGCTAGGGAGTGTCGCGGAGAGCACCGTGCGGGGATCGCCCTGCTCGGTGCTGGTGGTTCACGGCGAAGCTCACTGACAGAAAATCAAGTCCGACATGGTTTCTGCACGACTTGCGCAGAAATCAAGTCGGACTTGGTTTTCAGCCGCCGCCTTCGAGGGTGAGGTCGCCGATCTTGTTGTCGACCTTCGCGGCATCATCGGCGCCGGGCAGCGAGCCCTTCTGCTCGGTGATGTTCGGCCAGGTCTCCGCGGTGTCAGCCTGCGCCTTCAGATTGGCCGGCCACGCCGAGGTGTCGACATCGGCGAGCTTCTTCGCGCCCGAGACGAACGCGTTGATGTCCTTGTAGACGGACCACTTCGCGGGGAGCTCGCTCTCCTCGAAGATCGCGGTGGTGGGGCACTCGGGCTCGCACGCACCGCAGTCGATGCACTCATCGGGGTTGATGGCGATCGAGTTCTTGCCCTCGTAGAAGCAGTCGACCGGGCACACCGCAACACAGTCGGTGTACTTGCACTTCACGCATGGGTCGGCGACGACGTATGCCATTTCCGGATCTAGCCATAACCACGTGGCTTCCGCTATTCCTCACGCCCATGAAGTGGCTCCTCCTGATCGCGTGCATCGGGTGTCAAAGCGGGGAGACCGGGGCGCCGGCCGTGGGCCGCACGGCGATCGGCGCGACAACCAACGAGTACGCCGGCGACATCGAACGCCTCTGCAACGCGATGACGCTGTCGGGTGCGGACAAGTTGCCGCAGGGCGAGCGGATGATGCCGCTGGCCCAGTGGGTGGCCGGCGCCCTGGTGACCCCGGAGGGCAAGGCCTTCATGCTCAAGACCAACCAGATGCCCAAGGGGGCGCACGCCGACGCGCTGGATGCGGAGGCCAAGCGGGTTGGCCTCGCTGACTGTCCGCTGTCCGCGTACTGGCGCTAAGCCTTCGGTTCGAGGGGCGCCGGCTCGATGTTGAAGCGGTGCTCGATGAGGGAGTGCAGCCCGTAGATGATGGGCGTGACGCCGATCGCGCAGCAGAGCTTCACGACATACGAGAAGACGACCATCAGCACGTACTCCTCGAAGGTGAGCTGCTCGGCGAAGGCCAGCGCGGTGATCGCCGCGGTGTCGATGAGCTGGCTGATCGCGGTCGACCCGGTGGCCCGCAGCCACAGGAGCCGGTTGCCGGTCACGCGCTTCAGCATGAAGAACACCGAGATGTCGATGAAGTTGGCCAGGATGAAGGCGAACATCGACGAGATCTGGATGCGGCGCGCCCCGACGAAGACCGGGTCGAACTGGGCGGGCGTCAAGCCTCCCCAGTCGGCGGCCTGCGTGCCCGACCACCACGGCACGGCATCCGCGATGGTACAGAGCAGAACCACGAGCCCGACCATCGCGAACGCGATGATCGAGATCCGGCGAACGATGGCCTTGCCGTAGAACTCGTTAAGGATATCGGTGAGGATGAACGTAACGGGGAACGCCAAATTCCCGACGGAGAAGCTCCACTCGCGCCCGAACACGTGGACCGAGGTCAGCTTGCCGCCGATGAGGTCCCCGGTGACAAGGCACGTCATGAACACTGCCACCAGCGTGATGAACAGCGTCAAACGCGCATCGAGCTTCACGGCTGGACCTGTGTATCATTGCCCACGATGAGTCGGGCCGCCCTCTGCGCCCTCGCGCTCGCCGGTTGCAACCAGGTCTTCGGCCTGGATCCAACGGTGAGCCTCGACGCGAACATTCCCGACGTGCTGCCCGCGGGCCCCGGGCGCGTTCGGCTCCTGCGCAAGCGCGCCAACGTGACCGGCGCGGGTCCCGGCGCGCCGATGGTGGACGTCTCGCGCATCACGAATGCCCGCGTCCGCGCTGGCCTCGTGAGTGGTCAGCTCATCGACCTGGCCCCCGATCCGATGGACCTCACGATCTTCGTCGTACCGGCGATCGTGCTCGAGGAACCGTCGCGCGTGGAGATCACCTTCGCCGACGGCTCCCCACCGGTCGAGATCGTGTGGCCGGACGACGCGCAGGACGTCGAGCTGGTCATCCCGGAAGTCGGTCACACCAGCGGCGACGAGCTCGCTCCCAACGAGCAGTGGTCGGTCACGCTCGCCGGTGGTCCAGCCACGGTGCAGAAGAGCGCCGTCATCGCGACCGGCTCCTGGCTCTCCTGGCAGGGAGACGCCGACGACAACCCGATCGACGTCCTCTGGGCCCGCGCGATCGCCTACGCCGACTCGCGGGTGCGTCCCGCCAGCTCGCGCGGCGACTACACGTTCGCGCTCGAGCTCGCGGGCTCCGGCCCGTGCGCGCGCCGTCCGATCGGCTTCGGCGCCTTTCCGCCGCCCGCCCTCGGGATCACGGTGGCCACGACCTCGACGTGGTTCACGCGCACGACCACGCTCACCACGAGCTGGAACATCTTCGACGATCTGACGACCGCCGCCCTCGCCCTCGACGATCTCGCGACCGTCACGCCGGTATCGCGCTTCGCCCTCGGCTACGCGCTCTCCCCCGACATCGTCACGCGAGCCTGGCGCGTCGGCCCGCACACGCCAACCCGCATGGAAGGTCCCGGGATGGTGCCGCTACTGGAGTGCGACCCCCAGACGATGGGCCAGCCCGCCTTCACGCCCATCCGCGAGCTCCAGACGCGCTACGGCGAGCTCGCCTACGGCAGCGTGCTCTGGCGGCGCGTGCTCGTCGACAATCCCGGCACCGACCCCGACGTGACCGCCGACTCGGGCTTCGAGATCGTCGCCCGCGTCATCGGCGACGACATGGCGCCCCGAAGCACGGCGCTCGCACGCGGGGTCGCGTTCCCGGCGACCGACGCCACCACCAGCGTCTCCACGATCGAGATCTGCAGCAACGCGACCTGCCGCCCGCTCACCGCCGACCGCACAGCGATCGGGCGCTCCTCCGACACCGACCTCCGCTTCATCTCGGAGGCCGCCTACACGACTGACTTCTGGAGCATCACGCTCGTGCGCGTCGAGCCCTCCGGCCTCGTCCCCCTCCGCATCTTCCTCACGCAGACCCCGCTCCCACCGCCCGATCCGCCGCCCGATCCGCCGCTGCCGCCCGCCTTCGAGGCGAGCTTCGATCTCAGCGACGCCACGCGCTACCCGGCGGGCGAGTACCTCTTCATCATCCGCGGTCACCTCGGCTGGCCCAGGGCCCGCTTCGGCGACTTCATGAATCACCAGCTGCCTTACCAGCTCTCGACCACCTCGACGTTCACGTTCTCGCTCCCCTGAGTCGTCCGACGTCCGGTCGGACACGTCCGCCGTTCGGACGCTCCGGACACCACGCCCCTGTGATCGTGAGCAGTTGCGATGGCACGCGGCGTGGAGTGGTCGTCGCGCATGTCCAGCGACAAGAAGAACGAATCTCGATGCGCGAGATGATCGCTACCGGAAACGGTGCGGAATCTGTCGACGATTCGGCGACGACACCCCGCAAAGTGGGTGTTAGGTCGAAAGCAACGGAGGAGAACGAACCTTCTCGGGAAACCGAACGCCGGGTCCGCAATTCCGCCAACAGACCTGCCAACAGACGCTGGCGCCAGCTCGCAATACTCGAGCAGGTCCTCCGGGACCTCGACGACCCGCAGGTGAATGGCGACGGTGACCCGCGGTTCCACGAGGCGGTCGGCCTGCTCACCGCCTGGGGCGTCGTCCCGGGCCCGGTGATCGCGCGGGTGTTCGCCGCCATCCTCGAGCACGTCCCGTACAAGCTCCTGGTCGCCGGCGGCGGCTGGGGGAAGCACGGCGGGTTGTTCGCGGAGGCCGCGCACTCGGTGAAGCTGAACAAGCAGATCCGCCGGGAGATGGCCGCGGATGATGCACGCGCCACGTGGGCTATACAGTGAGCCTCCCGACTCGCATCGGCTCGGTCCGCTACATCGCCGTGTACGTCCGGCACGACGTCGTCACCGTGGTCGACACGTACCACCGCGTCGAGCCGATGCTCACGCCGGCGGAGACCGACCAATTCGTCGCGCTCCTGACAGAGGCCGGCGCGAAGGCGCGGGCGAATGCGAAGGAGAAGCGGTGAGCCGCGGGACGAAGCCCTCCCTCGAGGCCGCGTTGCGCGAGCGCCCGATGATCATCGGCTTGCTCGAGTGCTGCCGGTGTACGTATCCGCTTGAGACGCACGCAACCGAGACGAAGCACGCCGAGCACTGCCCGGCACACGCGATAACCTTGTCAGCTCGCGCTGCTCGTAGTCTGCTCGACGCGACCGCGCGACTCGTCAGCTGATCGGGCCTAGGTTCGCCATGAAGTCACGCCAGTTGGGCGCGAGCTTCTTCATATCTCGGCGGTCGTGCCACAACACTCGCGGGTTTGCATCGGCGGGTCGAGTGTCGGATGGCCGCTGGTACCAGACCTCACCGAAGCGGTCAGGCGCCAAGGCCACGAAAATGTTGCCGCCCGTGCCGTCGTATCCGACGAAAAGCAGTTCGGGAGATGGGGACGTTGGTCGTGCGCGAGTCGATTGGATCTCGAGGTTGTCCGATTCCGCGTCGTCACCAAGGCTGAAGAGATAGTTGACTACACCTTGCGCGAACACGCAGTTTTCGTCGGCAAGGCGCCCACCGTTCACTGCAAGCAAGAACTCTCGATACGCGGCTGGCAACTTTCGTTTGAGTCGGTGTTCGAAGGCAGCCACTTCCGCTTCAGTGATGTCCCTTCCGATATGCTCCATTTTTGGCCAGTTAGTCTGCATAGGCTGCGATCCCCGTTGCGTGCTTGTAGTGGGCCGCCCCGCCAGTGTGGGCGACCCTTGTGTGAAGGTCTTTGGGAACCAGCATCATTGAGGTCCCGTCTTCGACGTGATGCCAGATATGGCGCGGGGGCGTTCGCTTCCAACCGCATGCTGCGTTCGCGAGCGCTTCGTCGGCGCTTCGTGAGCCGCTGAGCTCGATTGGAACCGTCGTCTTGCCATTGGGCAGCTTCATGGCATGGGGCGCAAAGTCCGGGTACCCCTCCGGCGTGAACTTGAGCCCCTTCGCTCGGTATGCTTCGGGCAGCTGGTCCGCAGGGAACTGCTTGCCCGCGTACTGATGGTTCTGCGGAAGCCGGCCGGCCACAGGCTTCACCGTCGCTGCTTCTTCCGCCATCTCGGCGGTGTTGAGGCGCTGCCTTGCATCGACATTTTTCGCGCTGCGCCGCACCGCACGCTGGGCATCCTTCTTGGCAGCCTTGGCTGCCTTCTCGTACGCGTCGAAGTATCGGCGCTGGAACTCCCAGTAGATGCGTCGCGTGACCGCATCCTTCTCGGCCTTGGTCGCGGCCTTCCATGCCGCCGCTGACTTCTTGTTCGTCGCGAGTTGTCGAATTACTGACTTAGTCTCCTTTGCGGCGGTCACGCGTGCCTGACGCGCGACGACCCGGCGAACTGCCACGGCGCTGGTGAGCTTGCCCACCCCCTTCGTGAACAGCCCGGCGCCGGCGCCGGTGATGTTCCCGTCGGAGATAATGAGGGCGAGCTCGACGGCGCCCTTGAGCGCAGCTGGCACACCGACGAGGCCGATGATGCCGCCACCACTGGGGACGCCATGGTCGCCAGGCTTGCCCTCGCCCCCGTACATTCCGTCGGGGTCACCACCGTCCTTGCCATCTTTCGAGCCGTCACGAGAGACCCCATCGCCGCCCTCCGGCGAGCCCTCACGGTCGCCGCCTTCGCGAGCATCCGCGCCGCCCGGACCCGTTCCTCCGATCTCTGTATCGTCGCCGGTTCGGCCATCTGAGTCGCCGCCAGCTTCACCATCGCCGCCCGGTTTCTTGCCGCCGGTGGACGGTCCGAGTGCATCGCCGGAATCAGGATCGAGCCCGAGCTCGGTCTCCAAGTCGTCGGCGATCTCCTCGTCTTCGGCGGACGGCTCGATGTCTCCGTCGTTGCCGTCCGCCCCTTCACCGCCTGGCTTCTTGTCGCCGCCGGATTTGCGGTCTGCGTCGCCCGCCTCCGTGGAGTCGCCCTCTGGCGACTTGCCCTGCGAACCGCCGATGTTATCACCCGGGCCGCGACCATCAGGGGCCTTGCGGTTGGTCGACCCGTCGCCGGCATCCTCTTCGTGCTCGGCGTGGCCCGGAGCAAGGGTGTTGGCCTCTGCGTCCTCGTTGATCGTGACGTCATCGATGGCCTGGACATACACAACGATCTTGTCGCCACCACGAGCCCATTTCTCGACGCTCTGGCCGCCACGTCCGTGCTCGTCAGTATCGACACGGACGGCTCGTCCGCCCTTGTCGTCCCAAACCCATCGCGAGCCGCGCCGATAAGCGGTGTAGGTCCACGGCATCGGGCCTTCCCACACAGCCTTCGTGGCCCAGCTCTGGGTGACGCTCCCCTTGGACAGAACTCCGACCTTCAAGATCGCGTTCTGCGTCCGACTCTTCTTCGACGCGGGCGCTGCGCTCGAGGTGCGCGACGACACACCGAACGAAACATGGCCGTCTGCGGCCGGCTCAGCGTCTGACCAGTGCCCGAGAGCATCCATAACGTCGCCGGGTTCGGCGTGCTTCGGTTCCCAGTTCTCGGAGGGAGGCCCGTGCGAACTTGGCGGAGGCTCAGCGTCTTGCCAGTGCATTGCCGTAGGCCCGGCTTTGTCGAGATCTGGCCGAGCATCCCCGTGCGAAGTGGTGTGACCAGCGGGTCCCACGTCGCGTCCAGCGATTCGCGCGCTCATGGCCTGCATCCGGTAGCCACAGCGCTGGCGATATCAGTCGTTGTCCGCATGCGCGTCTCACCCCTCCTATCCGTCGCCAAAGTATCGGCGGCGAGCTTGGCCGGGTGCTTAGAATTTCTCCTCCTGTTCTGCCGCACTTTGCAGCACTTCACCCCGGCGGGGTGATCCTCATCCGCCTTTGCGACGACCAGGCGGCCTCAGCGGCCTCAGCGAGCTCGGCTTCGCGGCCTTCGGTGCCGGCGGCGACCACGGCTTCGTGTTCGTCGCCTTCATCCAACGCGCGAGCTCGGCCTCGGTCACGTAGAGCCGCCCGCCGCTGCGCGTCGTCTTCATCCTCCGCATGATGGGCACCATGTTCGCGTCGCCCGACCAGCCGAGGCGCTCGGCGGCTTGGTCGCTGACAGCATCCCGGTCACGTCTGGCGTCGGTCGAGCCCGAGCTGCTCGGCGCTCGAGCATCACGTGCAGGACCTCATCAGCCGTGACCGGCTCTCTGGCGGCCCGTCCGAGTGCTTTGCGCGCTTGCTTCTGCCACGAATCGTGCTGCGCCGTGTACGCGGCGTCGGCCCGGTCGAGCGCTTGTCTGGTGCCCGGTGTTGGGTTCGTCGCCCACTCGTAGGTCGCGTTCACCGTCGCCTGTAGCAGCGGGGCTAGCTCGTCAGCGACAGTCGCGATCCGCCGCCGCCGCCCGCCTTCGAAGCGAGCTTCGATCTCAGCGACGTCACGCGCTACCCGGCGGGCGAGTACCTCTTCATCATCCGCGGTCACCTCGGCTGGCCCAGGGCCCGCTTCGGCGACTTCATGAATCACCAGCTGCCTTACCAGCTCTCGACCACCTCGA
>JALHPV010000265.1 GCA_022842285.1 Kofleriaceae bacterium | reverse complement strand
GGGAGCCTCGGTCGAGGCCGCCGCCCGCGAGGCCCGGTATGCGGCCTTCGAGCGCATCGCCGACGCGACCGGCGTGGCGGCCGTGCTGCTCGGCCACACGGCCCGCGATCAGGCGGAGACGATCCTGTACCGCATCGTGCGCGGGACGGGCCCGGCCGGGCTCGCCGCGATGGCGACCCAGCGCGACCGCTACGTGCGCCCGCTACTCGCGCTGGATCGCGCCGAGATCGATGCGTATGTCGCACGCCGAGGCCTCCCGGTCTGGAGCGATCCGATGAACGCTGATCGGCGCTTTGCCCGGGTGCGCCTGCGCGAGGAGATCCTGCCGGCGTTGCGCGCCGAGAATCCGCAGATCGATGCGGCGCTGGTCCGGCTCGCGAGCAGTGCCGCCGAGTGGCTGGAGGTCATCGACCAGCTCGCGGCGCCACTTGTGACGTTGCCGATCGACTGTGCCCGGCTCGCGCGTCAGCCGGCTGCGGTGCGCAAGCGGGTGCTCGCGGGGGTGCTGGGCGAGGACCTGGGCGCGGTGCATCTCGAGGCGCTCGATGACCTGGTCACCTCGCCGACCCGCGGCACCCGGTCGGTCGACGTGCCCGGTGGCCGCGTGGTCAGGACCTACGACGCGCTGGATCGCGCGCGTGATCTCGGCGCGACAAGCCCGCCCGATCTGGCCGGCCCGGACGCCAACCCGCGACCACATGCCGACCCGGGGCGCCCGCCGGCGCTCCCATCCGGCCTGTCGCTCCGGCCGTATCAACCTGGCGATCGGATGCGACCCGCCCGGCTGAAGGGACGGTCGCGCAAGCTCTCCGACCTCTTCACCGATGCGAAGATCCCCCGCGATCGGCGTCTGGTGGCTTCCGTGATCGTGGATGTCGCGACCGGGGACATCCTCTGGGCGGAGCACGTGGGGCTCGCCGCGCAGGCCCCAGCGTCTCTCGCGGCGCTCCTCGCCGAAAGTCCGGGAGGTTTTCACTAGTTTTCTACTTTGCACCCGGCGGGCTAGGCCCCATGCTACGACCAGCAACCCGGGGCTCCCATTGCGTCAATCTCACAAGACAATTCTGATCTGGGCGATCCTGATTCTCATGTTCGTGAGCATCTACTCGATGTTCACGGACTCGGGGTCCAAAGAGAAGGAGCTGGCCGGCGGCGTGACCGAATTCCGCGGGATGCTCGCGGACCCGGAAAAGGCGGCCAACATCGAGGGCGTCCGCGCGGAGCCGCGTGGCCCTGGTGATGCCCGGTACGTCATCAGCCTGAAGAACGATCCGACGAAGCAGATCGTCTACGGGCCGTGCTGCGCGGATGGTCCGGGCACGCTCGCGAACGAGATCTCGACTGCGAAGATCAAGTTCAGCGTGAAGTCGAAGGACGAGTCGTCGATCTGGCCGCAGGTCCTCGTCTGGTGGCTCCCGATGCTGCTGCTCGTCGGTGTGTTCTTCCTGTTCATGCGCCAGCTCCAGTCGGGCGGCGGCAAGGCGATGTCCTTCGGGAAGTCGAAGGCGAAGCTCTTGAGCGATCACCAGAATCGCGTGACGTTCAAGGACGTCGCCGGCGTCGAGGAAGCCAAGGACGAGGTCGAGGAGATCATCGCCTTCCTCAAGGACCCGAAGAAGTTCACCCGCCTCGGCGGCCGGATCCCGAAGGGCGTCCTGATGATGGGCTCGCCGGGGACCGGCAAGACCCTCCTCGCGCGGGCCATCGCCGGTGAAGCGGGCGTGCCGTTCTTCTCGATCTCCGGCTCGGACTTCGTCGAGATGTTCGTTGGCGTCGGTGCGAGCCGCGTCCGCGACCTGTTCGAGCAGGGCAAGAAGAACGCCCCGTGCATCATCTTCATCGACGAGATCGACGCCGTCGGCCGCCACCGTGGCGCCGGCCTGGGCGGCGGTCATGACGAGCGCGAGCAGACGCTGAACCAGCTCCTCGTCGAGATGGATGGCTTCGAGAGCAACGACGGCGTGATCATCATCGCCGCGACCAACCGCCCCGATGTCCTCGATCCGGCGCTCCTGCGCCCCGGTCGCTTCGACCGCCGCATCGTCGTGCCCCGCCCGGACCTGCGCGGCCGCATGGGCATCCTCGCCGTGCACACCCGCAAGGTGCCAGCCCCGGGCGTCGACCTCGAGGTCATCGCGCGTGGCACGCCCGGCTTCTCGGGTGCGGACCTCGAGTTCCTCGTCAACGAGGCGGCCCTCATCGCCGCCCGCCGGGACAAGGACAAGGTCGAGATGGAGGACTTCGAGGAGGCCAAGGACAAGGTCCTGATGGGCGCCGAGCGTCGCTCCATGATCATCTCCGAGAAGGAGAAGCGCACCACCGCCGTCCACGAGGCCGGTCACGCTCTCGTCGCGCGCTTCGCGGGCGAGGAAGCCGACCCCGTCCACAAGGTCACCATCATCCCGCGCGGTCGTGCCCTGGGCGTCACCCAGCAGCTGCCCCCCGAGGATCGTCTGAACATGACGCGCGAGTTCGCGCAGAATCAGATCGCGATTCTCATGGGAGGCCGCGTCGCCGAGGAGATCGTCTTCGGCCAGAAGACGACCGGCGCCGGCAACGACATCGAGCGCGCCACGGACCTCGCTCGGTCCATGGTCACGGAGTGGGGCATGTCCGACGAGTTCGGTCCGCTCAACTTCGCCGGCGGCAAGCAGGAGGTCTTCCTCGGCCGCGACTTCAACAGCGGTGGTGACCGCCACAGCGAGGACACCTCGAAGCGCATCGACGCCGAGATCCGCCGCATCGTGACGACCCAGTACGAGCGCGCCACCAAGATCCTCACCGAGCACCGCAAGGAGCTCGAGCTCATCAGCGAGTCGCTGCTCGAGTACGAGACCATCGACGGCAACGACATCGACCAGCTGCTCCGCGGCGAGCGCATCGAGCGCCCCATCTCTCCGGCCGCGAAGAAGCGCGCGGAGGCGAAGGCCACCGGTGACAGCGAGGACGCCCGCAAGCGTCCTGTCCTGCCGCCCATCACGGGCGCGAAGCCCGAACCCGCCTGAGGCCGACCGACCGGGACGAGCGAAGGGGTGGCCGCGTGCCGCCCCTTTGGCGTTTCGGCGTGCGATGACACGGGCATGGTCCTCGTCATGGGCGTGGTCAACGTGACGCCCGATTCCTTCTCGGACGGTGGCCGGTTCGTCGGGACGGACCGGGCTGTCGCGCACGGGATGGCGCTCCTGGCCGCGGGCGCCGACATCCTGGACATCGGCGGGGAGGCCACGAACCCCAAGGCCACGTCGGTCGACGCGACCACCGAGGCGGGGCGCATCCTGCCGGTGATCGAGCGGCTCGCAAAAGCGGGCGCGCGGGTCAGCGTCGACACCACCAAGGCCGACGTGGCCCGCACGGCCTTGAACGCCGGAGCGACCATCATCAATGACATCTCGGGCGGCCTCTGGGACCCCGGCATGGTCGAGGTCATCGAGACGACCGGGGCGGAGTACATCGCCGGTCACGTCACGGCGCCGTCCCTCTTCGAGATGTTCGACGCCGAGGCCGGCGCGACGGCGATCACCTGGGAGTCGGTCCGCGACGACCTGCTGGCCCGGCTCGCCGTCCTGTCACCGGCCGCTCGGGCCCGCACCTGGGTCGACCCCGGTCTCGGCTTCGGCAAGGGCGCGGACCCGGCAACGAACCTGTCACTCATCGAGCATGCGGGGGACCTCGGTCAGGCGACGGGGTGTCCCGTCGTCATCGGTCCGTCGAGGAAGCGGTTCCTCCGCAAGGTCATCCTGGGACCGGCGGCGAGGCACGATGCCCCGTCCGCGCTCGATCCGACCGCCGAGCACGCCCACGCGCTCCTCGAGCTCGATGCGGCGACCGTGGGCGCGTGTCTCGCCGGTGTGCGATCCGGCGCGCGAATGCTGCGCGTCCACAACGTTACGTTGCTCCGGGCCGCGCTCGCGTTGTACACAAGAATCAGTGCTCCGTCGCGGTGACGGCTGGCACGGCCCAGTGCGATGACGGCGTCGCTTCGTCAATTCCTCGACGGCATGTCCGTCGGATCCGTCCTCACGACGGTGCTGGACATCTCGCTTGTCTACTACCTCGTCTATCGCCTCCTGCTGACCATCCGCGGCACCCGCGCCGCGCAGATGATCGTCGGCATCGTGCTGGTCGGGGCGGCGTTCTTCGTCGCCGAGCGCCTCGAGCTGTCCACGGTCTCGTGGCTGCTCGATAACTTCATCGCCTACTTCATCATCCTCATCATCGTCGTGTTCCAGGCCGACATCCGGCGCGCCCTGGGGCGCATCGGGCAGAACGTCCTGCCATTCGGTCGCAAGCAGGAGACGACCCAGATCGTCGACGAGGTGGTCGCCGCGGTCGAGCAGGTGGCACGGGCCAAGATGGGGGCCATCGTCGTGTTCGAGCGCGACGCGGCCCTCGAGGAGTTCGTCGACGACGCCACGCGCATCGACGCTGTCCTGTCACGCCAGCTCCTGGTCTCGCTGTTCGTCCCCGTGAAGGACAACGAGCTCCATGACGGGGCCGTGGTGATCGGCAAGAACCACCGGGTCGAGCTGGCCCGCGCGCTGCTCCCGCTGTCGAAGGCCACGGACCTGGGGCCCGAGTTCGGCACCCGGCACCGCGCGGCCCTCGGCATCACCGAGGACACCGATGCCGTCGCCGTCGTGGTCTCCGAGGAGCGCGGCGAGATTTCCCTCTGCTTCAAGGGCTCCATCGCCCGGGACCTCGAACCCCTCATGCTCCGGCGTGCGCTGGTCGGCCTGTTCGCGGGCGGCCGCGTCACCGAGGAGATGACGGAGGAAGCCGCCGCCGCGGCCGAGGTCGGCAAGGCGCTGGCGAGCGTCGCCGAGACGCGCGTGGAGGCGCACTAGATGGCCCGCGTGCGCTTCCAGACCCTCTCGAGCTTCGGCCGGGCCCCGGCGCGCTCGGGGCAGGTGCCGCCCGTCCCCACGAGCCCGATGCCCGAGGGCGGCGGCAACCGCGGGGCCGTGCGGAGCTGGGTACGCGGCGCGCTGTTCGACAACGTGCCGCTGAAGTTCCTGTCGCTCGTGCTCGCGGTCACGGTGTTCCTGCTCGTCAACACCGACGAGGAGCGCGAGATCAGCGTGCGCGTCGACGTCGCCTACGAGTACCCGGCCGACAAGGTCCTCGTCAGCGAGCCGCTCGAGGAGGTCCGCATCTCCATCAAGGGCCCGTGGCGCCGCCTCAAGCAGTTCGACGAGCGCCAGCTCCAGCGCATCACGCTCGACCTCCGCAACGCCCCGACCGGTGACCTCCCGCTCACCCCGAACCTCATCGAGGACCTGCCGCCGGGGCTCTCCGTGACCTCGATCAGCCCGCGCAACGTGCGCGTCGCCTTCGACAACGTGGCCACGAAGGTCGTCGAGGTGGTTCCCTCGACGGTCGGCCGCCCCGAGTACGGCTTCATCGCCACCGAGATCAAGCCCGTCCCGGCCTCGGTCCAGGTGCGCGGTGGCTCGCGCGTCCTGGCCGCCCTCCGGTCCATCTCCACCGTGGCCGTGTCCCTCGACGGCAAGGCCGACACCTTCGAGGCCCCCGTCGAGCTGGATGTCCCCGAGGGCGTGACGGTCGATCCGCCGCAGCGGGTGGACCTCCGCGTGAGGATCGGCGAGGAGCTTGTGATCCGCAGCCTGCCAGGGATTGCCGTCGAGGTGCGCGCCACCGACCCTGCGCTGCCGCTCTACACGAGCAACCCGGCCCTGGTCGACGTCACGTTGACGGGCGCGCTGCTCGCCGTCGAGCGCGCCAAGGCCGGCCTGCACCTCGTCGTCGTCGCGGGCCCGGCCGAGCTCAAGGCGCGTGAGGCCCCCGTGAAGATCGAGGGCCTCCCGCCGGGAGTTGGTGTGAGGCTATCGCCGGAGCGTGTCAGGCTCGTGCTACCAAGCAATCGATGACTGCTCGTAACCTGTTCGGCACCGACGGCATGCGCGGCGTCGCGAACGTGGAGCCGATGACCAGCTCGACCGTCACGCGGCTCGGCATGGCGATCGCCGCCCGCCTGCGCCAGCCCGGTCGCCACACGCGGATCGCGATCGGCAAGGACACGCGCCTCTCCGGCTACATGTTCGAGTCGGCCCTCGCCGCCGGCATCGTCGCCATGGGCGCCGACGTCTGGCTCACCGGTCCGCTCCCCACGCCCGGCATCGCGTTCATCACCTCGTCCATGCGCTGTGACGCCGGCGTGGTCATCAGCGCCTCGCACAATCCGTTCGAGGACAACGGCATCAAGATCTTCGCCCGCGATGGCTACAAGCTACCGGACCAGGTCGAAGCCGAGATCGAGAGCCTGATGGCCTCGCCCGAGCTCGAGGGCATGAAGGCTGCCCCATCGGACATCGGCTACAACCGCAAGCTCGAAGACGCGCGCGGCCGGTACATCGTCAACTGCAAGGCGACCTTCCCCAGCGAGCGCACCCTCGATGGCCTCCGCATCGTCGTCGATGGCGCCCACGGCGCGGCCTACCGCGTCGGCCCGGCGGTCTTCGAGGAGCTCGGCGCGAAGGTCAGCGCCATTCACACCAAGCCCGACGGCAAGAACATCAACGCCCGCGCCGGGGCCCTGCACCCGGAGATCATGTGCGAGACGGTCCTGCGCCAGGAGGCGCACATCGGCATCGCCTTTGATGGCGACGCCGACCGTCTGGTCCTGTGCGACGAGCACGGCCACGTCGTCGATGGGGACGCCGTGATGGCCCTCTGCGCGACGCGCATGCTCGAGGAGAATCGCCTCGCGAAGCAGACCCTGGTCGGCACGGTGATGTCCAACATCGGTCTCGACCACGCGATGACGCGCGCCGGCGGCAAGCTGGTCCGCACGCAGGTCGGCGACCGGTACGTCGTCGAGGAGATGCGCAAGCACGGCTACAACCTCGGCGGGGAGCAGTCCGGGCACCTCGTCTTCCTGGACCACGCCACCACCGGCGATGGCATCGTCGCCGCGCTCCGCGTCCTCGCCATCATGGCCAAGGAGGGCAAGCCGCTCTCCGAGCTCGTGAAGGTCATGACCCGCACCCCGCAGGTCCTCGTGAACAAGGCCGTGGGCAAGAAGGTCCCGCTCGACCAGCTCCCCGCGGTGCAGAAGCGCATCGCCGACATCGAGGCCCAGCTCGGGGCCGACGGCCGCGTTCTGGTTCGCTACAGCGGCACCGAGACCAAGGTCCGCGTCATGATCGAGGGCACCGACGAGGCGCAGATCAAGGGCTGGGCCGACGAGCTGGCCGCGACGCTCGTCGAGAGCTGCCGCGTCTGACCCCGCGAGCAGTGCCGGCCCGGCGCGGTAGAGTGCGCCCATGCTGCCGGTCGTGACTGCCGACGAGATGCGAGCCCTCGATGGAGCGACCATCGCTCGGCTCGGCATCCCGGGGTTCACGCTCATGGAGACGGCGGGGCGGGCCGTCGCCGCCGCTGCCCTCGCCATGCTCGGGTCAGCGAGAGCATCGGTGGTCGTCGTGTGCGGCCCGGGCAACAATGGAGGCGATGGCTATGTCGTGGCGCGGGTGCTGCGCGCACGCAGCGTCGACGCGACGGTGGTCCTCACCGCGCCACGCGAGAAGGTCCAGGGGGACGCGCGCGCGCATCTCGCGACCTACGAGGCGGCGGGCGGCGCCGTGGTCGAAGTCGCGACGGCCCCGGACGTCCGCGGCACGTCGTCCTCCGCGCGGGCCGTCACGATCGCCGAGGCCGCGGCGCTCGTCGGCGCCGCGGATCTGGTCGTCGATGCCCTGTTCGGGATCGGCCCCGTTCGCCCCCTGACCGGGGACCTCGCCACGATCGTCCACGCGATCAACCGCGGGCCGCAGATCCTCGCCGTCGACATCCCGTCGGGACTCGATGCCGACACGGGGGCGAGTGCGGGAGCGAGCGTGCGCGCGACCAGGACGATCGCGATGGCCGCCCACAAGGTCGCGCATGTCAGCTCACCGGGCTTCGCGGCGTGCGGCGAGGTCGAGGTCGCCGAGATCGGGATCCCGGTCGCGAACGCGCACGCCGGCCTTGTCGAACGAGCCGATGTCGTGCGCTGGCTCCCCCGGCCGACGCCCCTCGATCACAAGGGCAAACGGGGCCACGTGCTCGTGGTGAGCGGCGCGCCGGAGATGCGTGGGGCAGGGCGCCTGTCGGCCCTCGGGGCGCTGCGGGCGGGCGCAGGCCTGGTGACCCTCGCTGGCGACGGCGAGGTCGACGCGCCCGACTCGGTGATGACGACCCACTTCACGCCCGACGCTCTGCAGGACGTCGTGGTGATCGGTCCGGGACTCGGCCAGCGTGACGAGGCGCGCGCGCGGGTGGCGGCGGTCCTCGCCTCGGGCGTGCCGGCCGTCCTCGATGCCGACGCTCTCAACCTGGTGACACCCGCTCTGCTCGCGGCCGCGGTCGGACCCGTCGTCATCACGCCGCATCCGGGCGAGGCGGCTCGCCTGCTCGGCATCAGCACGCAGGACATCGAGCGCGATCGCATGGCCGCGGTGCGAACACTCGCCCGGGCGACGCGCGTCGTGGTCGTGCTGAAGGGCGCGCGCACCTTGATCTGCGATGGGACACGCGACGCCACCGAACCGGCCTTCGTCGCGATCAATCCGACCGGCTCGCCCGCGCTCGCGACCGCGGGGAGCGGGGACGTGCTGGCCGGCGTGATCGGCGCGCTGCTCGCCCAGGATGTAGCGGGCGGCGGTGGGCAGCATGGGGCGGCGGGCAGCGCGGCGTTCGTGGCCGCGTGCGCGGGCAGCTACGTGCACGGCGCGGCGGGGGCGACCCTGGCCCAGGCGTATGGGCGCGGGACGATCTCGTCCGATCTCCCGGAGGCCATCGCGCGCGAGATCGCGGCGCTGACGGAGCTGCAAGTTCCGGCCGTGAACGGCCGTTGACGACCCGCCAGGCGACAGATCACGGGTCTATTTCCACGCGTTGTGTCTCCACGGGGACGCGATCGTGTGTGGCTGGACATGTGAACGATTTTTCCGAACAAGAATGCCAAGTTAGCTGTGGCACCGGGGGTGCTTATTGAGCGGTTCACATGACCACGCACACGTCGAAGTCGCACGCCGCCTCTGCCGCTACGTCTTCCCGCGTCACCGCCACCACGGCCACGGAGACCCTGGGCCGCATGGAGCGCGCCGCCCGCGGCACGCTGCCCCCGGGCGCGATGAAGCTGGAGGCACCGCGCCAGCACGACGCGTTCTCGACCGCGTGTCTGCCGCACCAGGCGGAGCTGTACGGCGTCGCCATGCGCATCTGCCGCGACCCCGACGCAGCGAAGGATCTCGTCCAGGAGACGCTCATGCGCGCGATGGTCGCGTGGGCGTCATTCCAGCCGGGCTCGAACCTCCGCGCGTGGCTGTTCCGCATCCTGACCAACGCGTTCATCAACGGTTACCGCAAGCGCCGCCGCCACCAGCGCTTCGCGACGGAGCGCCCGGGCGACGCGCTCTCCGCTCTCTACGGCACGGACCAGGACCACACGGACGAGCTCGACGAGGTGCTCACGGCCGACGAGCTGTGCGACGAGGTGAAGACTGCGCTCGGTCGTCTCGGCGCCGAGTATCGCGACGTCGTCGAGCGCGCGGACCTCCGTGGCGAGAAGTACAAGGACATCGCGGAGGCTCTCAACGTGCCGATCGGCACCGTGATGTCGCGGCTCTTCCGCGCGCGCCGCGCGCTCGAGCAGGACCTCGCCACGTTCGCGCGCAAGGACTACGGGATCCGGCGCGCCGCCTAGCCAGCGCCCGGCGAGCGTCTGCGCTCGCTTGATCAGTCAAATACCGACGCGGACGCCGCCGGAGGCATGTCGACCGTGGCCCCGGTTTCGCACTCCGAGTCGCATGGCCAAAGTCTCTGCGCTCGACCACGGAGACCTGGCGGAGCCCCGAACGCGACCGGCCTCCCGGTTCACGCGGCTCCTGCTCGTTCCATCGCGACTCCATCTCGTCCTCGTGGTCCTGTTGCTGGCGACCACGCTGGGCCTCGCGATCTGGCGGTTCGCGTCCGTGCAGCGACTCGAGCGCGAGGTCGTGGCGACGCGAGAGCAGGCGCGCGAAGCGATGGCCGCCCAGACGGGTGAGCTCCTGCAGCTCACGGCGATGCCCCTCGCATGGTCGATTCGCGCCGGCGTCATGGCCAATGACCTGCGCGACGTCGACGTCTACATGGACAAGCTGGTCCAGGAACGCTTCGTCAAGCGCATCGTGTTCGTGGCGGATGACGGCGTCATCCGCGCCTCGACGAACTCGAAGTTGAAGGGGCAGCCTGCGGCCGCGGCGCTGCCGGGCGTCGATCTCACCGTCACGAAGCCCCGCGTCGAATCGGTCGGCGAGGA
>JALHPV010000264.1 GCA_022842285.1 Kofleriaceae bacterium | reverse complement strand
CGCTCTTCCGATCTCGCCGAGCTCCTTGGCGAGTGCGCCGGTGTCGGCATGCGCCTGCTTCGCGAAGTCGCCGAGCTCGAGCATGTCACCGACAACCGCGATCGCCGCCTTGCCCGCAGCGCGCTCCGCGAGCGTCTTCATCGCCGCCGCCATCGACGCGGGGTTCGCGTTGTAGCAATCGACGATCACCTTGCGGCCCGCGATGGTGACGACCTCCCCGCGCATCGCCGGCGGTACGGCCTGCAAGAGGCCCTGCAGCGCCTGTGCGACCGATGCGCCCGCGGCATGCGCGGCGGCGATCGCGGCACAGGCATCGAGGGCGGCGTGTCGACCGACGAGGTTGAGCGTCAGCTCGTGGCGCGTCCCGAACACGTCGAGCACGAGCTGCCCACCCGCTTCGCGCGGTGTGTACTCCACGAGCCGCACGTCCGAGGGATCCCCGTCGCCGAAGGTCACGTGGCGAGCCCGCGGTTGGTGTTGCTTCGCATGGGCCTCGAGCCGCGGATCGTCGGAGGGGCGCACCACCGTGCCCCCGTCGCGCAGGCCGATCCAGATCTCGGACTTCGCCTGGGCGATCGCGTCGGTCGATCCGAGCAGCTCGATATGCGCCGTGCCCGCGTTCACGACGACGGCGACATCGGGCTCCGCCATCTTCGTCAGGTACTCGATCTGTCCCAACCCGCGCATGCCCATCTCGATCACCGCGAACTGGTGGAACGAGCGCATCCCGAGGAGCGTCAACGGCACGCCCGTCTCGTTGTTCAGCGAGCCACTCGCGGCGTGCGTGGGACCCACCGCCCCGAGCGCGTACCGCGTGAGCTCCTTCGTCGTGGTCTTGCCGGCCGAGCCCGTGATCGCCACGAGCTTGCCGCTCCAGCGCTGGCGATGCGCGCGAGCGATGCCGCCGAGGGCGATGCGCGTGTCGGCGGCGACGATCGTCGGAGCCTTGGCGTGCCGACCGCCGATCCCGGACTCCGTGTCGACGAGGATCGCGGTCGCGCCCGCGGCGACGGCGGCGTCGCAGTACTGGTGGCCGTCGAGCTTCTCGCCGCGGACCGCGACATAGAGGTCACCGGGAGCGGCGATACGGCTATCGATCACGACGCGCGTGCAATGCCCCGATGGCGCCGCGCCCAGACCCGGCACCGAGTCGCGCAGCGAGACCGGCTCCGCCAGCGCGCCGAAGAGCTGCCCGTTGGCGTCGTCGGCCAGCGCCGCGAACGAGCGCCGCCAGCGCTCGAGCACCGCCGCGGCCGCTTCCTCGCGGTCGTCGAAGTGATGCTTGGTCGTGCCGATGATCTGGTAGTCCTCGTGGCCCTTGCCGGCGATGAGCACGACGTCGCCCGGCGTGGCCTCGCTGATCGCGGCCCTGATCGCCGTGCGCCGGTCCACGTCGACGACGAAGGGCCGCGGCACCGCGACGAGAATCTGCTCGAGGATCGAGCGGGGATCCTCCGTGCGCGGGTTGTCGCTCGTCACCACCGCGAGATCGGCGAGCTCGGTCACTTCGGCGCCCATCTTCGGCCGCTTCGTGGGATCGCGATCACCGCCGCACCCGAACACGCAGATGAGCCGGCGCTTCGTGAGCGGGCGCAGTGCGAGGAGGACGTTTCTCAGCGCATCGGGGGTGTGCGCGTAGTCCACGAAGATATCCAGGTCGCTGTCGCCCGCCACCCGCTCCACGCGTCCCGGCACGCCGGGCAGCGCCACGATGCCGCCGATGATCGCCGCCGCATCCACCCCCAGGGCCTCGGCGATCCCCACCGCCAGGGCGAGGTTGTCGACGTTGTACGCGCCGATGAGCGGCCGTGCGTTGATCGCGATCTCGCCGCGCGGCGTGATGACGCTCGCCGCGATGCCGCGCACCGTCGACTCGGCCTTCGCGACGCGGATCTCCGCGCCCGGCGCATCCTTGCTCGTCACCCGCAGCACGCGCCCCCTCGCTGCCGCCCCCATGCTGGCGCCGGCAGGATCGTCGACGTTCACCACCGCCGTCCCGTCGGTGGCGAGCAACTCCGAGAACAGCTTCCGCTTCTCGGCGGCGTACGCCTCCATCGTCCCGTGAATATCGAGGTGGTCCTGCGTGAGGTTGGAGAACGCGCCCACCGTGAAAGCGAGCCCCGCCACGCGATGCATGAGGATCGCGATCGACGTCACCTCCATCACGACGTGCGTGACGCCGGCCGCCTTCATCTGCGCCAGCGCGTCGTGCAGCATCTGCGGTGTCGGCGTCGTGTAGCTCGCCGGAAGCTTCGTCGTGCCATGGCGCATCTCGACGGTGCCGATCACGCCGACCTTGTAGCCGGCCGCGACGAGGATCGACTCGACCAGATAGGTCGTCGTCGTCTTCCCGTTCGTCCCCGTGATCCCGACGAGCGTCATCGCCTTCGCGGGATCGCCCAGCGACTTGCCCACGAGCACGCCCAGGATGGCCTGGCTGTTCGCCACGATCACCTGCGGGACCCCGAGGCCCGCCTGCTCGCGCTCGACGACGACCGCCGCCGCCCCCTTGTCGATCGCGGCCTGCACGAAGTCGTGTCCGTCGGCCCGGAGGCCCCGCACCGCGACGTACACATCGCCGGCGCCGATCTCTCGCGAGTCGTTCGTGACCTTCTTCACTGCCACGCCGTCATCGCCGACGACTCGCGCGCCCGAAAGTCCGCTCAAGATCTCGCGCAGCAACATTGGGGGTACCGACGAGGAATCTACTGCGCCGCCGATCGCACCGGAAGTTATCGACGCTGCTATCATGGGTCTGTGCGGAACGCGCGGGTCCTCGTTCTGGCGGTCCTGTCCGCCTGCGAGACGGGCAGCACCAACGATCTCGGCGTGGGCAGCGGCTTCTGCGCGCCCGTGGACGAGAACCTCACCATCCAGATCGACGACTCGGAGACCGAGTTCCTCGCCGGGCGCTGCCGGGTCGACATCGATGCCTGCATCGACCTCTGCCGGCACGCCGTCCGAGACCTGGGCTACGCCGTCACCTCGTGCACCGCCGAGTTCCGCGACGACGAGGCGCTGCTGTTCATGATGGTCGTCGAGGCCGGCTGCGTGATCGACGCCGGCGGGCCGATTCCGTTCTAGTCTCGGTCGGGGGACGAGGGAGTCCCGGGGACCGGAGGCGACGGGATGGTGCAGATCTTCGGGGGCGTGACGAGGGGCTTCTTGCCCGGCGTCGGCGGCGGACACACGAGCGACTCGCCGGGCACGCCCAGGTAGCGGAGCGACTCGGAGGCAATGGTCGCGAAGACGGGGCCCGCGACGGCGCCGCCGTAGTACGCGCCCTCGGAGGGCTCGTCGATGGTCACCACGATCGCGATGCGCGGCTTGTCGAGCGGGGCGAGGCCGACGAACGAGGAGAGGTACTTCTCCGTCGAGTACTCCTTGTTCTCGGCGTCCCACTTGCGCGCCGTGCCCGACTTCGCCCCGCAGTAGAACCCGGGCACGACAACCGATTGGCCGGTGCCCTGGCCCTTACCGCCCTCGAAGACCGTGCCCATCATCGTGCGCATCTGCTGTGCGGTCTTCGGCTTGATCGCGACGTGGCCGGGGACGACGGGCATCACCTCCACTTCGCCGGTGCTCTTCGTGATCGACTCGACGATCCGCGGCGAGCGATAGATCCCGTCGTTGCCGATCGCGGCGACGCCCGCGGCGAGCTGTAGCGGGGTGATCGTGAGGCCGTAGCCATACGACATGGTGGCGTGCTCGACATCGCGCCAGGTCGAAGCGCTGCGGAGACGACCGGGCTGCTCACCGGGGAGCTCGATCCCGGTCTTCGCACCGAACCCGAAGCGGCGGTACGCGGCCTCGAGCGGCGCCTTGCCGAAGCGCTGGGCGATCTTCACCGTGCCGACGTTCGACGAGCGCTTGATGATGCCGGACACGTCGAGCGTGATGTCGTGATAGTGGTCGCGGATCGTCTTCGGTCCGACGGTGACGGACTGCACGTCGAACATCGTGCCCGGCGAGACGATGCCGGCATCGAGAGCGGCGGAGACCGAGAACAGCTTCAGCACGGAGCCGGCCTCGTAGGCGTCGGTCACCGGCTTGTTGCGCGGCGGCGAGGCCATGCCGACGTTCGGGTCGTAGGTCGGCGCGGTGGACATCGCGAGCACGCGGCTCGTGGCGACATCGAGAACGATCGCGACGCCGCCCTTCGCCGAGTTCGCGGCGATGCCGGTGGCGAGGGCCTCGTCGGCGATGGCCTGGAGGCTGCGGTCGATCGTCAGCTTCACGGTCGCACCCGGTAGCGGCTGCGCCATGCCGTCGGCGAACATGCGGCGTCCACGGGCGTCGCGCAGCGCATTCCCCGCGCCCTGCGTCCCGGTGAGCTGCTCGTTCAGCGCGAGCTCGATCCCATCGACGCCGATGCCGTCGATGTCAGCGCGTCCGATGACCGGACCGGCGATGCTCTTGCCCGGATACCAGCGGCGTGGTTCGCGCGCGATCTCGATGCCGGGGATATCGGCCTTCGCGATCGCGGCGGCGAGCTCGGGCGACACGCGGCGGGAGAGCCACACGAAGCTGCGATCCGTACCGAGCTTGGCCTCGAGCGCCGACGCATCCATGTTGGGCAGCAGGGTGGCGAGCCGCGCGGCCGTGTCGGTCACGTCGACGATCTCGCGCGGATTGGCCCAGATCGAATCGGTGTCGGCGCTGATCGCGAGCGGTCGGCCCCGCGTATCGACGATCTCGCCGCGCGGCGCCGGGATGCTCACGGCCATCGCGTGCTGCTTCTCGGCGAGGTTCTGATAGAGGTCCGCGTTGTTGACCTGGAGGGCGTATGCCTTCAGCGTCACGCCGAGGATGCCGGCGGAGATGAGCGCGCCCGTCAGATAGGCCCGGATGCGCGCCCCATGCGGCACGCCCGGGGTCATCGGCTTCACGCGACGGAGCTTCGCGGCCAGGGGCTTCCCGGCCGCCTTCGCGAGGAGACTCATCGCGTGGCCACCTCGCGTCGGCGCACGACGCGGATCCGATCCGGTGGCACCGGCTCCATGCCGAGCTGCTCGGCGAGGCGACTGATGCGCTCCGGCGACGTGAGGGTGCTGAGCTCGACCTCGAGCTGGCGCTTGGTCTCGCGGAGCTTGCGAACGTGCTCGCTCTGCTTCGAGAGCTGGAACCCCAGGCGGAGCACCTCGTGCTCGCGCTTCACGCGAATGATCCCGATGAGGGTGAGCAGGGCCGCCACGAGGACCAGGGCGACCACGGCGGAATGCACCGACGCAGCCGCTCCGGGCTCACGACGAAAGATGCGGTACAGCGAAACAGGCGCGTGCACGGCGGCGGAGCTTCACTAAACGCTTCATGGATCGGCGACGCCAGTTTTTGGTCCACACTGAGGCATGTCTCGCGCTTGGTCCCTGGCGCTCGTCGCGGTCAGTGCCTGTACGCCCGCGCAGGCCCCCGTCGCGCGCAAGGTCGGCCAGTACCTCGCGATCGGCGGCACGGCGGCGCTCACGATCAGCGCCACCCTCGAGGGCTACACCGATGCCGCGCAGGACTTCATGTTCGGCAGCGCGGTCGCGTCGGCGATCGGCATCCTCCTCTACGCATACGTCGAGCTCGCCCAGCCCGAGGTCACCTACCTGAAGGAGCCTCTCCCGGTGCGGAACCGCCGGTGGGCGAAGATCCTGTCGGAGCGCGCCTCGGGAGCGGCCCGCGAGAATCGCTGCGGTCGCGTGCGCCGGCTCGAGCGCCGCATCTTCCAGTACGATCGCGATACGCACGATTTCATCCTGATGGCCGATCCGGAGGTCGTGCGATGTCTGACCTCGTCGCCGCCGACGTCACTGGCCCCCGGGGAGGATCCCGCGGCCGCGCCCCTCGTACCAGTGATGCCCGAGGTCGCACCCGAAGTCGCAGTTCCGCCCGACGCGGCGGAGTGAGATACTGAGGCATGCGCTGGATACGCAGCTGCGCGTTGGTCGTGGCGGCGTCGACGGCGACCGCTGGGTGCACGGTCTCGCGCAACCAGAAGGTCGCGCTCGGGGGCGCCGCATCGACGATCGCCGGCACCATCGTGCTCGCCACGGACGAGACGGACACGATGCCGCCGTCGCGCGATCCCGCCACCGACTACAAGTCGTCGGTCGGAGGCCTGTTCGTCATCGGTGGCCTCATCGTGCTGTTCACCGCCGCGGCGATGGAGGAGCGGCTGCACGAGCCCAAACCGGTGGTGATCACGATGGCGGATGTGTCGCGCGTGGACCAGCAGGCGCGCGACGAGGCGTGGCAGCTCAGCAAGGCCGCCTTCGTCGCGGCGCGCCAGGGAAACTGCGACACGGTCGTCGCGCTCTCGCGCGCGATCAAGGACCTCGACTGGGACATGCACCTGACCGTGTTCCTGCGCGACGTGGCCGTGCAGAAGTGCCTCGTGGCCTCGGATCTCGAGGGACCACCTACGGATCGCCCGCCGCCGGACGACCGGGACGAGGCGCCGCCTGACGAGTCGTACGAGCGGCTACCGCCGCCGGGTTCCTGACTCCGCCGAGAGGGGATGCGTGGCCGGGAGGTTCGGCGCGCTGGTGCGTTCACACGCCCGGAGCCGCGCCGAGCGTGCACGCGGATTGCGCTCCACCTCTGCATCGGAGGCGAACACGGCCTTGCGCTCGACGGGGGTACACACCGCCTCCGCGCGCTCGCCTTCCTTCACCGCGAGGTGGGCCGGCAGCGACGACTCCCACGCGAGATCGCGGAACCGATTCTTCACGAGGCGATCCTCGAGCGAGTGGAAGCTGATGATCGCGCACCGCCCTCCCGGCACCAGGAGATCGGGGAACACCGCGAGCAGCGCCTCGAGCTGAGCGAGCTCGGCGTTGACCGCGATCCGGAGGCCCTGGAAGGTGCGAGTCGCGGGGTGGATCTTCGACTTGCGCTGCTCCGCGGCAGGGATCGCGCGGGCGATCAGCGCCGCGAGCTCGGTCGTCGTGTGGAGGCCGTCGGCGCGCAGCTCGTCCTTGATCATCCGCGCGATGCGCTTGCCGTAGCGCTCCTCCCCGAGCTCGACGATCACCTCGCCGAGCTCGTCGACATCGAGGTCATCCATGAGCTCGCGCGCGGTCCGACCACGGGTCGGATCCATCCGCATATCGAGCGGACCGGCCTTCGAGAACGAAAACCCCCGATCGGCGACGTCGAGCTGCGGGCTCGAGACGCCCAGGTCGAGCAAGATGCCGTCCACGTGCGACACGCCGAGGTCGGCGAGAACCTGTTTGATTTCGCCATACTCGGCATGCACGAGGGTCGCCCGATCGCCGAACGGAGCGAGCCGATCACGGGCCGCGGCGAGGGCCGTCGGGTCGCGGTCGATGCCGATCAATCGGGCCCCGGGCTGCCGCGTGAGCAGCGCCGCCGAATGACCGGCGCCGCCGAGGGTCCCGTCGACATAAACGCCATTATCCCGAGGGGATAGAGCATCCAGGACCTCCTCGAGCAGCACGGACTCGTGCACGAATGCCCGGTGGTCACCTGTAGGTGTATTGGCCACGCTTTTCTTGACGATCCGGATGGCGTCTCGTAGAGTCCACACGATAACAGGTGCTTAGGTACAAGGAAACCGAGGACATCGACGCTCGCTTCAGCGAGGTCGAGCGCATCGTCACCGCGTGGCGCGCGCGCGTAGCCACGGCGAACCCGGTGGCCCGCACCGAGTTCAACAACCGGCTGCGGATCTCCCTCATCCACCACGATGCGGCGCTCGAAGGAGAGGTCCTCTCCTACAGCGAGATCAAGGCCGCGGTCGATCCGAGCATCATCAGCGATCCGTCGCTCATCCCCTCGTACGAGGAGATCCGCCGCTTCGACGACGCTTGTAACTTCGCGGCCGAGTCCGCGGCGAACAAGAAGAAGCCGTTCAAGCTCGACACGATCCGCGACCTCTACTCGATCCTCGCGCCGGACGAGAAGGCCAAGGGGCTCCCCTTCCGCAAGGAGAACCCCCTCCACCGCCTCTACTATCACGACATCGCGCCGCCCGAGAAAATCCTCCCGTCGATGCGCAAGCTCGGCGAGTGGCTCGACGAGCCGGCCACGAAGAACCTCCACGTCATCGAGAAGGTCGCGACGCTGCACTCGCGCTTCATGGCGATCTTCCCGTGGGCCAAGGAATCCGGCCGCACCATCCGCGTCGCCTCGAACCAGCTCCTCCAGGAGGGCGGGTACCCGATCGCGATCGTCCACTCGATCGATCGCCAGCGGTACTACGAGTCGCTGCGCGGTGATCACCTCGGCCTGACGTCGCTGTATCTGGAAGCCGTCCAGACGACGGCGGAGACCGAGATGCGCGTCTACGACGAGGCCCAGAAGGGGCCGACGAAGAAGCGCTCGAAGAAGGCCTCGGGTACCCAGGGTACCAACGGCGGCGGCTAGCTTCGCGCGCTCACATGCGGGTGGCGCGCGGCTGCGCGAGGTGATGCCGGCCGCGTGCGACGGGCTCGCCTTCCGCGAAGAATCGGCTAGCCTGCCCGGCCGTCATGGTGGACCTGGTCGTCAACGAGCGCCTCACGATTCCTGCTGGAGAGCTGGAGATCGGGTTCGCGCGTTCGGGTGGGCCCGGCGGGCAGAACGTGAACAAGGTGTCGAGCAAGGTCGACCTGCGCTGGAACGTCGCCGGATCAGCCGTGCTGCACGACGACGATCGTGCCTGGCTCCTGCAGAAGTTGCGCAGCAAGCTCACCACCGACGGCACGCTCATCGTCACGTCGACGCTGACCCGCGATCAGGCCAAGAACCGCGACGACGCGCAGAGCAAGCTCGTACTGATCGTCGCGGCCGCGCTCGATCGACCCAAGCCGCGCCGCGCCTCGAAGCCGTCGAAGGGTGCGAAGCGTCGCCGCGTCGCCGACAAGCGCCATCACGCCGAGATCAAGCGCAACCGCAGCGGCAACCTGGACTAACATGTGTCGTCAGGATGGCTGACGACGGGCTGTGGATCCTGCGGATGATGACGGAGCAGCACCACCGGGACACGGAGGGCCGCCCGCTCCGCGAAGGCCGCACGCCGCCGCAGTACCTGAAGCCCGACGACATCGAGTACAAGCAGTGCCCGTTTCCGGGGAAGCGGTACAAGCACGCGAACCCGATGAACCAGTCGGCGATCGTGCAGGTGTCGGCGCACTGGGACGAGCTCGCCGACGGGCTGTCCTTCATTCGCGAGGCGTACACGGAGCAGAATGGCTCGTGGGGGCCCGACATCTGGGACCTGTGGCGGCTCTCGCAGATCGCGTCGGCGCTGCCCTGGTACTACATCCTGAAGGGGGAGACGTCGCCGGGGTACGCGGCCTCGCTGTCGAAGGTGATGCTCGGCGTCGGGATGTGGTCGCAGCGCTTGTTCGTGAAGCAGTTCGAGGACCGCTGGGTTCCGCCGCCGAAGTTCTCCTCGAAGGAGATCATCGACATGGCGGAGCAGAACGACGTGCTCATCTCGCCGACGGAGGTCTGCTCGGCGTCCGAGAAGATGATGTACCGCTACTTCGACGTGCTCACCGGCGATCCGGTGCCGCACGCGTCACCGCTCGTCTCAATGAAGGACTCGGTGATGCTGTTCGGCGCGCACTACACCGCGTTCAAGCACGTCATCTACCTCTACTGGCTGGCGCGGCGCTTCCTCATCGCCGACGTCGCGGCCGCTCGTGGCTCCTCGGAGTTGATCGAGCAGCTGATGATCCCCGAGTCCGAGCCGCCCGACTACTACATCGCCGAGCCCGCCAACCTCGCCAGCGTGCCGTTGGCGATGAGGGGGGCCTGGTTCAAGATGCTCGCCGATCTGCTGAAGCCCTTCGCGCCCGATCGAAGCGATCAGGCGATCAAGGTCCTCGCCGACGAGGTCGGCCTCGCGATGGCGGTGGAGAACAGTGATCCGATCGCGCGCGCCAAGGTCGCCTTCGACCGGCTCGATCGGATTCACCACGACACGATCCTGATCGTCGAGCGCCACTTCCGTCGCGCCCACGGGGTCGCCGACTTCACCGGCACCATCGACGCCCCCCTCCGCGACCGACTGGTTCTGACCCCCGCCCGCGCCTTGTTCGATTCCCTGTGACCATCGGCCTCGGCTGCATGCGGCTCTCCACCGAGGCGAGCCGCTCCGATGCCACGAGCGAAGCCGTCGTCCACGCCGCGCTCGCCGCCGGCGTGAGGCTCTTCGATACCGCCGATGCCTACGCGCTCGAGGACGCCGACGTCGGCCACAACGAGCGTCTGCTCGGTCGCCTCGTTCCCTCCGACGCGGTGATCGTCACCAAGGGCGGTCTCACCCGACCAGGAGGCCGCTGGCACCCCGATGGCCGCGCGAAGCACCTCGCCACCGCCGCGCGCGCGAGCGCCG
>JALHPV010000263.1 GCA_022842285.1 Kofleriaceae bacterium | reverse complement strand
GCGTCTCATCACGGCTCTCGGCCCCGTCGTGGTTGCAAACATCGATCGACTGAACCTGTCGAAGGTGCTCCTCGAGCTCTCCGCCTTCGATCTCGAGAACCGGCTGTACTGGCTGTGCAGCAATCTAGATCGCGCGCTCGCATCGCGAGAGTGGTCACGCAAAGCCCAGGTCCGACGCTGCCATCTCGTACTGGCCCAATGGGTCTCGCAGGGTGCGCACGACAAGAAGCGCGTGGACATTCTCGATCGCTCGATCAGAACGCAGAAGACGCTCGCATCGGTTCAGGAGACTTCGAGCGACGTGTCGAAGGCGTGGAACATCGTCACCGACATTCGTGTCGAGGACTTCGCAGAAGCGCTGGGGGCAAGCGGTGTCCTCGATCACTGAGTTCTTCCTCGACATCGACACGGAATGGCGCTGGCCAACACCGGATCGACATCGCCTCTACCTGATCGGTAGTGCGGCGCTCATGCTGGCCGAACGGCGCTACGACAGAGGTACCAAAGACGGCGATGTCTTCGAGACCAAGGAAGTCACCCCCGAGCTGAGAGCGCGGCTCGTCGAGATCGCCGGTCCCAAGTCGGAGATCTATGAACGGCGTCGCATCTACATCGATATCGTAGCTAACGGCGTCCCGT
Organism: Kofleriaceae bacterium; assembly: GCA_022842285.1. GTDB lineage: Bacteria > Myxococcota_A > Polyangia > Haliangiales > Haliangiaceae > JABFXX01. Next base: position 9,718 of record JALHPV010000263.1, on the reverse strand, counting down.
TCCTTCCCCATGCGCCGAAGTGGTCGCCGCTGTGGGACATCAGCCGGCTGCTGAGCCACTTCGAGCTGTACGTGCTGGATGTCGTCGACGTCGTCGTGAGCAAGCTCAAGCCGTTTCGACCGCGGGACCGGGACGACATTCAGGCCATGGTCGACTACGGTCATGTGCCGCACGAGCGGTTGGTCGAGCGATTTCGGGCCGCTGTCGACGAGTGGAGTGGCGATGCGCGGGCCGAGGAGTTCTTGCCGATCGTCGTCGACAACCTCCACCGGGTCGAGCGCGACATGCTCGTGGTGCCCGAGACCGAGATCGAGCACCCGCGCTGGATCTGACCGGCGCTAACCGCGCCACCGGACGGCTACCGGACACGCCGCCGCAACGGGCGTGGCCAGGGGGATCGACGAGACGCAGAGGATCGGCGAGGGGTTAGCGCCGGGGTCGGTTGGCACCAGCCGTGCTTTTTGGGGGCCCGCCGGACACGTGCCGGACACCTCAGGAGCCTCCCATGCGCCGCCTCGCCTTCGCCTCCGTCCTGTTCGCGCTCCCCCTCACCGCATGCACGTCGCCCGAGAGTGACGAGGCGGCGGTCGATGACGAGGACTGGCGCGCCGATGGGAAGTCGGACGAGGCCGCCGTTCCGCTGCGGTACCGCTCGTACGACCTCCTGTTCACGAATCCGCTGTGCCGCGAGTACACGTACCCGACGCCGGTCGAGACGGCAGATGGCAGCACGACCCTGCGGGCGAAGCCGAAGAACGTGTACTGCTCGTCCGCGGATGCGGCCGCGAGTGCGGCGCGCGAGACGAGCCCCCAGCACAAGCTGCTCACGTGGCTGGAGCCGCTGGGGGCGGACGACGAGGTGTTCCTCGCGTTCCTGTCGTTCTCGAATCGCGTGGTCGGTGACCGGCTGTGCGAGCTGGCGCAGGCCGGCACGAAGATCACGTTCGTACTCGATGCGCCGTCGGAGCAGTCGAACCGGCTGGCCGGGTGTGGCGCCGAGATCCTCCTGCGCGGGCACGCCGGGAGCATCGGGTACGCGCACAACAAGCTCATCCTGATCAACCCGCACGGCGACAGCGAGTTCATGCAGATGACCGTGTCGAGCGGCAACATGTCGTCGGGCATCGTGACCCATCACGAGAACTGGCACTTCATCGACGTCGCGCGGGATAGCTACTTCGGCCAGAACCACGTGTGCCTGATGGAGGCGCAGGTGTCGGAGGAGGCGTCGTCGGGGCGCGCGGCGTACAAGGCCTCGCTCGATGCATGTCGCGCGAACATCGAGGCGCCGGAGGAGACCGACGTGAAGTCGTTCTTCATCCCGCACAGCGAAGATCGGAAGCGCGCGGCGCGGTACTTGCTCGGCGCCGTCGACGAGGCCACGGCCATCGACCTCGGCGCGCATCGCTTCGGTCACTCGGACCTGGTGCGCCGCCTCGAGGCGCGGCTGCAGAGCGGAGCCGTGACGGTGCGCATGGTCGCCGACGACGACCTGTACTGGCTCGATCCCGAGGTCGGCGAGCCGAGCCAGCCGGGCTCCAACGATGACTTCGAGGCGAAGAACGTCCGCAAGCTCATGGATGCGAGCGAGAACTTCGAGATTCGCTACTTCGAGACGAACCACGGGCAGCACCTGCTGCACCACAACAAGTACCTCGTGTATCGCAACGCGAGCGGCGCGCCGTATGCGGTGCTCGCGGGGGCGGCGAACCTCACGAAGACCGGCTTCAACGACAACTTCGAGAACATCTACTTCTTCAAGGTCCCGGCCGTGCTGGACGGCTTCAACACCCAGATCGCGCGCGTGTGGGACGGCCAGAAGGCCACCCCCGACGAGCAGGATCCGCCGATCGCGACCCCGCGGCATCTGATGCCGGTCGAGGACATCGCCGGCCAGTAAGCGCTACTCTGCCCCCATGAGGATCATGCTCGTGGCCATGCTGGCCACGCTCGGCTGTGGTGAAGATGCCAACGTCGCGGGCAGCTACACGATCGCGGTCACGAACCGCGCCAATGGATGCGAGCTCGACAACTGGACGGAAGGGGAGACGTCGTCGAACATCCCCGTCACGATCACGCAGTCGGGGGAGAATGTGACCGCAACCGTCGAGGGTCTCGTCGGTGCGGGCTTCAACGTCATCTTCGGCTCGTCGGCCTTCACCGGCACGGTCAGCGGCGACGACCTCGAACTCCGGATCATCGGGACGCGCTCGGCCACCGAAGGCAACTGCACGTACACGTTCAACGCGAGCCTGCGCGCCAACGTGGACGGCGACACGCTGACGGGCACCATCGACTACGAGGCCGCCACGAACGATCAGCCGGATTGCGCGGCGCTCGAGGGCTGCACGTCGACCCAGGACTTCAACGGCACGCGGCCCCCGACGTGAGCGACGACGCCGAATCGACCACCTCCAAGCGCCATCGGCTGATCATGCCGCTGGGGCTGCGCGTCCTCGTGAACGTCCTCCGCACGGAGGAGCGCACCGACTCGGGGCTGTACCTGCCGGCGGGGGCGAAGGAAGCCTCCGATGACGCGCTCTACGGCAAGGTCATCGAGGTCGCGCGCGATCGTCCGACGACCGACGAGGCCAGTGAGAACGTGTCGGGCGTGCCGCTCAACGCCTTCGTGCTGTTCCGGAAGGAAGCCGGCGTGCGCGTGCCGTGGGACGACCGCCTGCGCGTGATCGACGTGAAGGACATCCTCGCGACCGTCGAGGAAGTCGACGACGCCGACGCGCACTGACCGTTCAGATCGCTTCCCCGCTGGCCGCCGTCGCGTTGTTCAGCTCTTCGGTGACCGTGGCGATGTAGGCGAACATCGACATCGCGAGCTCGAAATGCTCCTCGACCCGGTCGAGCAGCTCCTCGCGATCGATCTGCAGCACGAGCGAGTCCGCGCTCGCGACCGCGCGCAAGGGACGGGCCCCCGTCGAGAGCTCGCTGGCGTGCGTCACGAGGTCCACGGGGTGACGGGTTGCCGTCAGGTCTCGGGTCGGATGCGAGAGCGTGACCTCGCCGGCGACGAGCACCGAGAGCTCGGGCGAGCTAGCCCCGGCTTCCGCGATCACCTCGCCCGCGCGGTAGCGCACCTCGCGTGCTACCTGCGCCAGGTTCGCGAGCGCCTGAATGGTGCCGCCGGAGAAGGCAGGGACGCGCGACAGGAGCATGATGCGTACGACGAGTGGAACCTCGGACTCGTAGTCGAGGGCGCGCTCCCCGTCGCGCGAGGGCGAGCGTCCCAGGATGCTCGCCGCGTCCTTCGAGGCGAGCACGTCGCCCATGAGACGTGTGCCGAGCTGCGCGATGACCTGGTGACCGATCTCGAAGTTATCCTCGATGTAGTCGCGATACGCGCCCGCATCGAGCTCGAGCACGCGGGATGGCTTCACGGCCACGGCGGTGCGCGACCAGGGACGGCCGAGCATGAAGTCCACGAAGCCGACGGCCCCGCGGTTCTCGATCTTCCAGACCGGCTCGCCCGGATTGCCGCGCATCTCGATCTCGCCGTCCGCCAGCTGGAACACGCTCTTCATCGGCGAGCCACGTGCCGCGATCACCTGGCCGGCTTTCACGTCCACCTGACGGGCGATCGCCAGCAGTTGGTGGAGCTGCTTCTCCGAGGTGAAGAGGCCGAGACCCGCGCGCACGTCGAGCTCGCGCTCCACTTCGTCGGCGGCGTCGGGCACGACCGCATACACGCCGGACTCGAGCCCGGGCGGAACGATCGACCTGCTGCTCGTCGGAGGGGGATCGGGCAACGCCACGATGTCCAGCGCGGTCCGCAGCGGCGCGGGAATCGGACGGCGGCCATCGCCGCCGCTATCCGCCACGGACCGCCTCTTCCATCGTGATGCCGAGAGGGAGGAGCAGGGGACGCTCGCGGGCCACCTGATCGATCATCGTGCGCAGCTCCTCGCGGTCGAGCTGGAGTGCATGGTAGGCGGCGCACGCCGCGAGCAACGTGTCCGTATCTCGGACGAGCCTCGCGAGGGCCTCGGCCGTGTCGGCGGGGACGTCGCTCCGGTCGCCGGCCCGCACCACGCGCTCGCGGGCATCGAGATCCTCGCCGACGAGCAACAGGTCGTCCCGGATGCCAGCGGCACGAGGGCGCAGATAGATCGGTGACCGCGTGACGGTGTCGAGGAACTCGAGCGCATGCGCGCGCGCGCCGCGGTCCCCGCCGGCCAGCGCACGTTCGATGCCGCGGATATCCTCGCGCGGGTGCATGGCCTGGAGCGCGAGGAAGACACGATCGAGCGCCTGCGAGGTCTTGTCCTGGAGGAGGCCCCGGAGGAGCCGCAGGCTGTCGCTCGTGTCCTGCGTCGAGCCGGTGCGCGAGTCCAGCGATTGCGACCCGAGGGGGCCCGTCGTGAGGATCGCCTCGGCGGCACCACTGTCCTCCATCAGCGGGATGGAGAGGCCGAGGAGGCGGAAATGCTCGCGCAAGTGATGGCGTAGCTCGTCGAGCAGCAGGTCCTGATCGAAGCGGATCGTGCGATTCACCGCGAGCCGGGCGAGGGCGCGGAGCAGGCGATATCGCACCGCGCCCGAACGCTCGGTGGCGAGCTGTGCGATGAGGATGTCGGCAGCTCGCTTCGTGCCGAACAGCGCGATCGTCGTCGGTAAGTGCATGCGGATGCGGGGCGGCGTGATGAAGAGCTTCAACGCATCCTCGAGTGCCTTCAGGGCCGGCTCGCCGATCGCGACGAGGGCCGCCCGGACCGAGCCCCGACCCGCACGGGTCCCGAGGCGACCGATCAGGATCGGTACGAAGCGCTCGTCGGGCACGCGCTCGATCGCCAGCGCGACATTCTCGATCGTCGTGGAGTCGCCTACTCGCGCCAGCGACGCGAGCACGTCCGTCCAGCGCGAGTCGCCGTCCTGGCGGATCGAGTCGAGGAGCTGTCGGCGCGCGGCTGTCGACTCCTCACCCGTGAGGGCGAGGATCTTCGCGACCTCGGGCTGCTCGGCGATGTCGACGAGCACGTCCGCGTGATACAGCCAGAAGACACCGGCGGCACGCACGCTGGCGTCGGTGTCGGTGAGGGCGACGGTGGTCGCATCGCGGATGCCCATCCGCGCCAGCGCCCGCAGCGCCGCGATCCGCACGTGTGGATCCGGAGCCGTCTGGAGCCGCTTCGTCAGCGGGATCCAGTCGGTGCGGCCGGTGTGCGCGATCGCGTCGAGCGCCACGGTGAGCACTTCGGGTGAGTCGTGGCGCAAGACGAGCGCGGGGATCAGGCGCCCGCGCTGGTGAGCCGCGAGGACCTGAATGGCCGCGATCACCCGCCGGTCGTCGGTACTCGACAGGGCCTCGACCACCACCTCCAGGGACCCGAGATCGAGCTCGCTCTCGGGCGTGAAGGTTGGCTTCGACAGTGACGAGCGCAGCTGCGCGAGGTACTTCGGCCGGAGGCCGATCGCGGCTCCGACCCACACCGTCGAGATGCCGATGGTGATGCCGGCCAGCACCGTCTTCGACGCGAACCCGGCGGCGGTGATGCCGAACAGGGCGAGGGCGGTGCCCGCTTGCACCAGCCGGACGACGACGCTCTCCAGCGGCTCGCGTATCGCGGTGCGCACCGTGTCGCTGACGGGCATCCACAAGAGCTCGTTCGCCACGCGGTTCACCGAATGGCGCAGCGTCGCGTCGGCTCCCTTCGTGGCGATGGCCGCGATGAACGCGCCCGCGGTCACCACCGTCGCCACGCCACCGAGCAGCATGAGCAGCGGCAACATCACGATCGCGCCGAGCACACCGCCTTTGCGCAGCAGCCACGAGGCGCCGAAGACCTGGAAGACCAGCGACACCGCCGAGACCACGCCGTTGTAGGTGGCGAAGAACGTCGAGAGGCGGAGGTCGTGAGCCCCGTGGTACCGGTCGTACGCTGCTGTCTTCAGGAGGTAGTCGGCCACCATCGCCGCGGCGGTCGCGAGCATGAGGAGCAGCGCGAGCCGCAGCGCATAGGGATGGTCGCGCAGCCGCACCGGCCCCGCCGGTCGCATGCGGACGCGGAAGCCGGGGGCCGTGGCCTCGTTGCGCGTCGGCTGCGCGGGCGCATCGTCCCTCGACAGCGTCACCCCGGCGACGCAGTACAGCCCGGCCGCCAGGGGCAGGAGTTGCTCGGTCCCCAGGCCGATGAGCAGCACCCGCGCCGCGAGCGCGCCGAACAAGGCGCCGAGGGCACCGAGGGCGGCGATGAGGCCGTAGATGCGTTTCGCTTCGGATGACGTGAAGACCGTCGCTGCGAGCATCCAGTACTGGACGACCACCAGCGTTCCGAGCAGGCCCGTCCACATGTACAGGGCGAACGCGACCGCGCCACTCGGGCGGGCCTCGTAGAACAAGACCGTGCCGAACGCCGCCGCCATCAGGGTGGCGATGAGCGCGTAGCGCCGACCTAGCCGCTTTACCAGGGCGGTGTTGGCGATCAGGGCGAGGACGGCAACCCCGGCGAGGGCGCCGTACGCGAGCGCGAGGTTCTCGGGGGTGCTGGCCCGCAGGAAGATGGCGTCGCGGGCCGTCTCCGAGATCGTGTGGGCGGCGAGGATGGCAAAGAGCGCCCCTCCGGCACGCAGTACCCGCGGGCGCTCGCCCGGCCGCAGGTCGAACCACGGAGCCGCCATCCCTCGTCAATGTAACCCGCGCGGACTAAGCTAGCGGGGCATGGCCGACGAGAACCTTTGCCTGCAGGAACGCGGGGAGCGCATGCGCTCGGCGGTGGTGATCCTCGGCCTGGCCTTGGTCGCGCTCGTGGTCATGACCGAATGGGAGCTGGCTCTCCACTGGCGGGGGCTGCTCGCGATCCCCTTCTTCGGCGCCTCGCTCCAGCTCGTTCAGGCCTACAGCGGCGTGTGTATCTTCCACGCGAAGCGCGGTACGCGCGCCACCGCGGGGTACGTCGAGGGCGTGCTCGATCCGTGGCAACGCGAACGCATGCAGAAGCTCGGTCGAGGCGTGCTGGCGACGGCAGGTGCGCTCTCGATGTCGGCCACCGCCCTGGTCCTCGTCGTCGCATACTTCGCGTGATGCGCCCGATCTCCGAGCTCGTCTACACCGACCGCTTCGTGCGCGAGCTCCCGGGCGATCCGTCCCGCGAGAACCGCACCCGAGAGGTGTTGAGGTCCTGCTACTCGCACGTCACGCCCACCCGCGTGGCCAAGCCGGAGCTCCTCGCGCTGGTGCCCGAGGTGTGCGAGCTGCTCGATCTCGATCCCCGGCCCACGCCCGAGCTCGTCGACGTCCTCGCCGGCAACCGCGTGGTCGCGGGCATGACGCCCTATGCCGCATGCTACGGCGGCCATCAGTTCGGCAACTGGGCCGGTCAGCTCGGCGATGGTCGCGCCATCACGCTTGGTGAGGTCACGAACCGCGCCGGCGAGACGTGGGAGGTCCAGCTGAAAGGCGCAGGGCCCACCCCGTACTCGCGCCGCGCCGACGGTCGCGCGGTGTTGCGGTCATCCTTGCGCGAGCTCGTATGCAGCGAGGCGATGTTCCACCTCGGCGTCCCCACCACTCGAGCGCTCTCGCTCGCGCTGACCGGGGAGAGCGTGGTGCGCGATCTGCTCTACGACGGCCATCCGGCCTACGAGCCAGGCGCGGTCGTGGCCCGCGTCGCGCCGTCGTTCCTTCGCTTCGGCAACTACGAGATCCACACCGCGCGGGACGATCACGCGACCCTGCGTACCCTCGTCCGCTTCACGCTCGAGCGGTTCTATCCGCACCACGTTCACGCGGGCGAGCCCGACATCGCGAGCTTCTTCGACGAGGTGGTGCGCCGCACCGCCTTCCTCGTCGCCGAGTGGCTGCGCGTCGGCTTCGTGCACGGCGTGATGAACACCGACAACATGTCGATCCTCGGGCTGACGATCGACTACGGACCGTACGGGTGGATCGAGCCCTTCGATCTCGACTGGACGCCCAACATCACCGACGCGTCGGGACGTCGCTATCGCTTCGGCAACCAGCCGGCCGTCGCGCACTGGAACCTCGCGAAGCTCGCGCGCGCGCTCGCGCCGCTCCTCCCCGATCCCACCGCGCTGCAACGCTCCCTCGACGCCTACGTGCCCGAGCTGTCGTCGTTGCATCGGCACTCGATGCTCCGCAAGCTCGGCCTCGTGGCTCACCTCGAGACGGCACGCGAGGATGACGAGCTGCTCCTGGGGCTCGAGCAACTGCTCGGGGCCGCCGAGACGGATCTGACGATCTTCTTCCGTCGGCTCGCCGCGCTCGACGCCGGTGATGCGTTCGCCACCCTGCGCGACGCGTATTACGACGGTGAGGCCACGCCGGCCGCCGCGCGGGCGCAACTCGGTACATGGTGCCGCCTCTACCGCGCGCGGGCGGCCCGCGAAGGCATCACGGACGCCGAGCGGCGCGAGCGCATGAACGCGGTGAACCCGCTCTACGTCCCCCGGAACTACGTGGTCCAGGAGTGCATCCAGGCCACCGAGGCCGGGGATCGCACGGCCCTGGCCAAGCTCCTGGACGTCCTCCGGCACCCCTACACGGAGCAACCGGGGGCGGAGCGGTACGCGGCCAAGCGCCCGGAATGGGCCAGGTCCAAGCCCGGGTGTTCGATGCTGTCCTGTTCGTCGTAGGTTTCGCCGCAGGGTAGTGAACGATCCGTCCTCCACTGGGCACGACGAGGAGGTGACTGCCCTCCCGCTGGCCATTGCGCTCGCTCCTGATGGGGCCGATGAAGGCTCGGCCGAGGATCAGCTCGTCACCGCGCTGCGGGCGGGCGACCGGGACGCGATCGAGCAGGCATACGTCGCGCACCAGCAGGCAGTCCGCGGCTTCGCCCGGCGCCTCGTGGGGGATGACGCGACGGCCGAGGACATCGTGCACGATACGTTCGTGAAGCTCGCGGGCGCGATGCGCGGCTACCGCGGTGACGGCTCACTGCGGTCGTTCCTGCTCGGCATCGCGGTCAACTGCTCCCGGCGGCACATCCGGTCGGCCATGCGGCGGCGGCGGGCCATGGAGCGGGTGGCGGTCGAGCAGGATCATCACGCCTCCGGCGGCCCCGATGCGTCGGTCGCGCTCGCGCAGCAGCGCCTCGCGATGGCGCTCTGGGCTGCCCTCGACAAGCTGCCGCACGATCAGCGCAGCGTGTTCGTCTTGTGCGAGGTCGAGCAGCGAACCAGCGTGGAGGTCTCGGGCATCGTCGGTGCGCCCGAAGGCACCGTGCGCACGCGCTTGTTCCATGCGAAGCGCAAGCTCCGCGAGCTCCTGGAGGCCGAGCGATGAGCGACGACATCCTCGCGGCGGCGACCGCGGCCCTGCGCGCTCAGACCGGGACGCGTGATCACGACGCGGGGATGGCCGCCGAGGCCACGCGCTTCCGCCTCCGACGCTCGCTGGCCACGCGCGCGCGCACGCGACGACGCGCGAGCGTCATCGGGGTCGTGATGGCGATCCTCTTCGGCAGTACCGTCACGTGGGCGTGGTCGACGGGGCGCGTCCACGCTGCGTGGCGTGCCGTCACCGGCCCCGCGCCGACGCCGGTCGGGCAGGCCGTGGCGAGCGCTCCTCCTCCGTCCCGGCGGCCGCTGCCCGCCGCACCGGTGGTGGTCACACCACCCATCGTCGAGGTCACGCCTGCGCCCGTCGCCGTCGCGATCGAGCCCGGCGTCGTGGCGGTCGAGGTCGCGCCGCCGACCGTGAAGCCGCGCCGCCGTGAACCCGTCGCGCCGAGCAGCGCCGTCGTCA
>JALHPV010000262.1 GCA_022842285.1 Kofleriaceae bacterium | reverse complement strand
CCGCTCTGCAGTGTCGCAGGGGAGGGACCCCTGCGACACCCATGAGTTCCGCTCAGCCGCGCGCGCGCGCGGGGACTCGAAGGTCGAGAGCCGGGCAACGACCGAGAGGGGACCGAAAACGAAACCGGCGCCGAGGGCGGCGCCGTTCGGGGAGGTAGTCCGAGGGGGGACTACTTCTTCTTCGTGCCGCCGCCGCCCTGGGCCTTGATGACCGAGTCGACCGCGTTGGAGTTCTGCTTCACGTCGGGGCTGTCGGTGCCGTCGGTGTCGACGACCGCCTTGATGATCGACGAGCCCTGATCCTTCTTCGGGGCGCGCTCCTCGCGGATCGCGACGAGCTCCTTCACGGTGGCCGACTCCTCGAGGACGACGCCGAGGGCCGAGAGCTGCTTGAGCTTGTCGACGGCGCGGATGGTCGAGTCGGTGGTGACCCACGTGATGGTGTTGGCCTCGACAAGGCCGTTGCCGTAGGCACCCTGCATGACCTTGAGGAAGGTCTCGGAGGTGCGCTGGTCCTCGGGGAGGATCGAGAGGTCCAGCGACACGAACATCTTGTAGAGCTTGCCGTCCTTGAAGAAGAAGAAGTGGCGGTTGTTCTTGCCGTCCTTGTTCTCCCACTTCTCGAGCATCGACTCGCCGGTGTTGTGGGCGAACTCGTCCTCGATGATGGAGACGTCCCAGCCGGTCTTCTTGCCGTTGAACTCGACGAACGAGGCCGAGAGGGCCTTCGTCTCCTTCTTGCGGTCGGCGCGGAGGCGGTCCTGCGCCGCGACGTCGGAGGTCGCCTTGATCTTCTCGTCGTACTTCGCGTTGATGTCCTTCGCGTAGACGCCGACGATCTCGTCCTTCGTCATCCCGAACTTGAACTCGCCGAAGAGCGCGTCGAGCTTCTTGCGGTTGTCGACCGACATCGTCGGCGGCTTCTTGGGAGCGGCCGGCGCGGTCGTCTTCTTCGTCGTCTTCTTGCTGGTCTTGGTCGTCTTCGCCTTGCTCTTGGCAAAGACCGGCGCCGCGGGCGCGGCGAGGAGCAGCGAACCGACGAGGATCGCCGCGAGCGAGCGCAGGCTCGTGAGCAGCGGAGCCGACGGGCGACGCGGTTGGATCGACGGGCGACGAATCGTGAGCATGGGGAGTCCTTTCAGCCTAACTCGTGAAGTCCGACGCGCCAGGGCGGCCGGAATTCACCGGCATCTCAGAGGAAGAACGTGAACTGCGTGCCCTTGGAGGCTTCCGCAGCGAGCTTGGTCTCGAGCTTGTTGGCCTGGTCGAGGAGACCGCCCACGCTGCCGCCGCGGTCGTCGGGCTTGCCGTGGATGCGCTCGTAGATCGCGCGCATGCGGCGCTTGTAATAGACCTCGGAGGCGACGCCATCGGCGCCCTGGATCAGGGAGTCGCGGACACCGCCCTGCTGGGTGAGGAGGAGCTGGTTCAAGCCCACGGTCTCGCCGGGGGCCGCCGGGGTGCCCTTCGTCCAGCCGCCACCGGGCTCGGCGCGGTAGGCGAAGGCTGACGGCGTCTCGCCATCGGGGCAACGTCCGGAGGAGGCCGGGTTCGGAGCGGTGCCGCAGTAGGGCGGTCCGATCTCGACGATCTTGGCGCCGAACTCGGCCCCCGGCGTGCTCTCCGACGGGCCGACGAGCAGCACGCCGTACTTGATCTGGCCGGCGAGGTAGGCGTTGTCACCTTCCTTGGCCTGGGCGGCGGCTTCCTTGTCCTTGGCCTTCTTGAACGCCATCGCGTCGTACTTCGCGGCGCGGGTGTGCAGGTCGACCATGGTCTTCAGCTCGGCGACGCCGGCGTAGAAGTTCACGATCTCGGCCGCGACGACGTCGGGGATCGAGTTCGCCTTGATCTTGCCGAACACGGCGTCGCTCTTCAGATCGAGCTTGCCGATGAGCGTCTCGAGCGCCTTGTCGGCCTCGGCGCTGTACCCGAAGTTCGTGGCGACGCGCGGCTCGAGCGCGCTGTCGATCTCGGAGAGGACGCGCTTCAGGCCGGCCACCGACGACGGTGCGGCCTTGCTGCGATCACTCGTGTTGCCGAGGATCTCCTTGGATCCCGCGAGGCCCTCATTGAACGAGTTCGCGGCCTGCGAGCGCTTACCGACCGCGATGCCGACGAAGAGCGCGACGACGGCGGGCACCGCGATCTTCGCGATGACCATGCCGCGGCTCTGCTGACCGACGTTCTCGACGGGCTTGCCGTCGTTGACGATGATCATTTCGGGCGCGCGCTGCATCGTCTGCTGCACGGCCATCGCGTTCATCGCGCCGAACGGATCATCCGCGGCGTTCGGGATGACCGGCATCGGCTGCGACGGCGGCGCCATGTTCGGCGGCGGGGGCAGGTTCAGGCCGGGGGGAGGCACCACGCCGCCGGTCTGGCGCGGCGCGGTCGGAATCGCACTGGTACGCCCACTGGGTGCGGGCGCGCCGCCCCCAGCATCCGCCGCCGGGGTCGGTCCCGTCTTCTTCAGTCCCAAGCGCTGCTTGAGATCGCTGATATCGCGGCTTCCGGGTCGCTTGGCATCACTCAAAGGGGGACTCCTGGCTCCGAGGCGCCGGCACTGTATGGAGGGACGCCTCCGAGTGTCAAGGATGCCGGCAGGTTGCGCGAGTTGCGTGATGTTGCGCATGTGCCCCGCGAACAACACGTCAGGGGAGGCGTGAAAGCGCGGTCACACCCGATCCCGCGTTGGCAGGCGAGGACTTCCGTAAGCTGCCGCACTTGCCGGCGTTTCCTTCACGAACCGTCGGTGGCCGCGCTGGCCCGACGGGTGCAAAGTAGACCGAGTACGCTCGCGGAGCGTCTTCGCTTCGCAACCGTCGAAAGGCTCACCCAGTGAAACGTACTGCCCTGATCGCCGCCGCCCTGACCACTTTCGGGATCGTCTCCCTGGGCACGACCGGCACCGCCGAGGCGCGCCGAGGCGTCCGGTTCGGTGGCGGTGCCCGCGTGAACGTCCGCGTTCCGGGCGTCTCCGTGCGCTTCGCCCGCCCGGCCTTCCGCCCCCGCGCTTCCTGGTCGGTCGGCGGCTCGATCCACATCGGCGGCGGGTTTCGCTACCGGCCGTACCGTCCCTACTACTACGCGCCCGTGCCGACCTATTACGGGCAGTACTCCACGTCGTACTACCCCGTGTCGCCGGAGCCGGCCGTGTCGGCGGTCGTCGTCACGCCCCGCCCGGAGCTGCCGCGCTTTGCGTTCGGTCTGTTCGCCGGTGGGGTCTCGGTCGAGAACGCGAGCGAGTCGAGCGACATCGGCATCGTGGGCCGCTACCGCCTGACCGGTGGTCTCCTCGTCGAGGGTGAAGTCGGCAAGATGTCGTACGAAAACGACGTCCGCGTCGACCGCCGGATGGGGGCGTCCCTCGTCTGGGAGATCGGGGCCTACAACAAGCTCGCTCCGTACATCCTCGGTGGCTTTGGCATCCAGCAGGCCGATATCGCGGACCGCTACGAGACCACGCAGAACTACGGGGAGCTCGGCATCGGTCTCCGCTACGCCCTCTCCCCGCGGGTCCACCTCGCCTTCGATGTCCGCGCCGGGACGCGCGCCAACGTCGGCGAGACGGAGGACAGCGGTCCGGTGATCGGCACCGACCAGAGCCGCATCATCACGCCGCCCTCGGATGACGAGACCGAGGAGTACACGCGCGCACGGCTCTCGGCGCTGATCTACTTCTGATAGATTCGCCAGCAATGAGCTGGCGTCCTGTCGTCGAACAGCGCGATGTGGTCGCGCGCGACGGGACACGAATTGGCTACCAGGTTCGGGGCTCCGGACCGGTGGTCGTGCTGGCGAACGGGCTCGGTGGGACCTACCTGACGTTCCGCTACCTCTACGAAGCCCTCGCCGGCTACAAGGTCATCAGCTGGGACTACCGCGGGCTCTACTCGTCGGCGGCCAGCGCCGATCCGCGCGCCAACACCATCGCGCACCAGGTCGACGACCTCACCCGCATCCTCGAGCAGGAAGACGTTGGCGACGTCGTGATGGCCGGCTGGTCGATGGGCGTGCAGGTGGCCTTCGAGACCTTCAAGCAGCATCGCTCGCGCGTGAAGGGCCTGTTCGCGATCAACGGCACCTACGGCCGCGCCTTCCGCACGGTGATGGGGAGCCGCTTCGTCGGCCAGACCATCCCGATGCTGCTGAAGGTGATCCGCGCGCAGGCTGGGCTCGTCGGGCGGGCCACCAAGCTGGTCGCCGGCAAGGACGCGCTCATCTCGGCGATGAAGGCCGCCGGCCTCGTCTCGAACCAGATCGACATGGAGGTCTTCCGCGCCGTCGCGGGGGGCTTCACCGAGATCGACTGGGTCATCTACAGTGACCTGCTCGCGCGCCTCGACGAGCACGACGCGGAGGATGTCCTCTCGTCCGTGGACGTCCCCGTCACCATCGTGACGGGCGACAAGGATCTGATGACGCCGCCGTCCACGGCCGAGCACATCCACCGCGCCATCCCGCAGTCGCGTCTGGTCCTCATCAAGGGCGGGACGCACTACACGCCCGTCGAGTTCCCCTCGATCGTTGTCGAGGAGCTCCGCGGGTTGCTCGACAAGGTCCCCGGCTGGGAGCGGCCCGCGCGATGACCTCGGACCAGGGAGCGAAGCGACGGGGCGACCGCGGAGCTCGATCGAAGCGAGGGCCGGCGCGATGAATTGTGATGCCTGCGGGGCCGAGGTCCTCGATATCGACGTTCGCTGCGGCGAATGCGGTGCGATCCTCGGCGCGACCGGCGCGCACCGGATGCTCGGCCAGGTGATGCTCGGCCAGTACGAGCTCGTCGACGTCCTGGGGCAGGGCGGCATGAGCGTCGTCTTCAAGGGCAAGCACAAGCTGACCGACCAGGAGGTCGCCCTCAAGATCCTGCCGCCCGAGCTCGCGGCCAACAAGGAAGTGAAGTCGCGCTTCCTCGACGAAGCGAAGGCCCTCGCCGCCCTCGACCATCCCAACATTGTCCACCTCTACAACTTCGGGCAGGAGAACGGCTTCTTCGTCCTCGCCATGCAGTTCGTCCAGGGCCAGACGTGGGAGCGGAAGATCCTCGAGTCGACGAAGCTGCCGTGGGCGGAGTCCTGCCGCATCGCCGCCGACGTCCTGCGCGCGCTCGAGTACGCTCACGGCCGCGGCGTCGTGCACCGCGACATGAAGCCGTCGAACGTCCTCGTGCGCGCCAACGACGGCGTCGCCACGGTGATGGATTTCGGCATCGCGAAGATGGCGACATCGACGCGCCTCACCGCCACGGGGCAGACGATGGGCACCGTCCGTTACATGTCGCCGGAGCAGGTGCGCGGCCAGGACGTCGATCTACGCACCGACATCTACTCGCTCGGCGCGACGCTGTACGAGTCGCTCGTCGGCGACACGCCCTTCGACGGCAACACGCACTTCGAGATCATGACGAAGCACCTCTCGGAGGTGCCGAAGCGGCCGAGCCTGCGCGGGGTCACGTTGCCCCTGGATGTCGAGGACGCGCTCATGCGCAGCCTCGCGAAGAAGCCCGACGATCGCTTCGCGAACGCCCGCGAGATGCGGCGGATCATCGAGGCGGCGCTCAAGGCCGGTGACGTCGGCCTCATCGAGACCCAGCGCATGGGCCGGGACGTGGTCGACCAGCTGCCCCCGAGGTCAGCGGCGACGGTGTCGACCGATCCCGCCGCGGTGCAGCTCGCCCGGTCGCTCTCCGGCAACGAGACGGAGCTCGCGGATGCGCTGGAGCCTGGGACCTCGGGGCGCGTGCGGCGCAAGCGGAGCGTGCTGCCCTGGATCTTGCTCGCCCTCCTCATCGTGGGTGGCGGCATCACGGCGGCCCTGATCCTCCTGAACCGCGGGGGCCCCCACACCCCCACCCTCGCGGGAGTGCCGCTCGTGAAGCAGGGGACCTTCGGCGACCTCTCGGTCCAGACCGATGGCCGGCTCGAGCCCGCGGAGGTCGCGGCCCTCTACCGGTCGTCGTGGTCCGACATGTCTGCCCAGTTCCAGGCTGGCAAGCCGCCCTTCGAGATCACGGACCGCGTGAAGGAGATCGTGGCCCTCCCGGCCTCCGCGCTCTGCGACAAGTCGCTGTATCTCGGGACAGAACCGCCGCAGGACTGCCTGACGACCCTGGCCACCATCTCGCTGAACAACGCCCGCCAGGTGCGCGCCTACGTGGTCTCGGACCGGGCCCATTTGACCAAGGCCATCCGGACCGCGATCGCGACCGCCGTCTGCTATTTCGACGCCGAGTTTGCCAAGGATGTGGAGGCCGGCGATCTCTGTGATCGAGCGGATGCTCTGGTCGAGACCCGCGTGCGTTGACAAGTACGCGAGACTGCACGAATACTCGCCGACGGAGGACCCATGTCCCGCATGGTCATTGCCGCGGTCGTTGCGGCCGTCATCGCTGGTTTGACGGCGATCGCGTTCTTTGTCACATCGTCGAGCTTTTCTGACCGCGCCGAGAAGGAAGGACGCGACAAGATCCAGCGCGCGTACTCCATCGGAGCGCAGCTCAATCAGCTTCGCAACATCGACGTCCAGAACAAGGTCGAGCGCCTCGCGGCGTTCCCCGACCTTGTCGCCGCGCTGCGCAGCAAAGGAGAGGATAGCGATCGCAACGCGCAGATCGGCTTCCAGACCTTCGTCGCGAAGGATGGCCAGCAGGCGGAGAAGCCCGAGGTCATGGCCCTCGTCGACAAGACGGGCAATGTCGTCGCGCTCTACGAGCAGCGGGGGGCCGTGGCCGGCCAGTGGAAGAACGCCAAGGGGGAGTCGATCATCCCCGCGATCAACGTCGTCCTGAAGAGGAAGGTCATCATCAGCGACGTCTGGGACTACGGCGAGAAGGGCCTGATGAAGCTCGGCGTCGCGCCCGTCATCGATCCCGATGCGCCGATCGCCGACGACGGCTCGGACATCATGGGCGCGGTCCTCATCGCGTACTCGCAGACCGCGAAGCTCGCGCAGAACGACAGGGACATTCTCGGGACCGACGTCGCGTACACCGACGGCAAGCGCATCGTCGCGACGAGCTTCACGACCAGCAGTGGCGAGCCCGACGCAGCGAAGAGCACGTCGCTGGCGGCGCTCCTCTCGTCCGGCGCCCTCAAGGACACCGACTCGCGCCAGACCATCACGCTCGATGGCATCGAGTACTACGCGGCGATGGCCAAGCTGCCGCAGCAGGCGACGAAGCCGTTGCCGAGCGACTACCCCAAGGTCGCGGCCGCCACGATCGTCCTCGCGCCGGCCGTGGCGTATGGGCCGATGGCCGACACGCGCGGCACGGTGAAGCTCTTCATCGCGCTCCTCGGCGCCGGCGCCCTCGTCATCGCGCTGCTCGGCCTCTACCTCGAGCACCGTCGCCTCGTCGCGCAGGTCGACGGAGTGGAGCAGGGCGTCACCGACATCATCAACGGTAACGTCGACCGCACGTTCCGCCCCGTCGGAGCCGAGCTCGACGGCCTCGCGAATGGTCTGAACGTCATGCTCGCGCGCCTCTTCGGCCGCCCCGAGCCGGGCGAGGAAGAGTTCGACGAGAACGGCAACGTGCTCCAGCCCGGCACCGTCGACTTCGACGACGGCGGCGAGGCGACCAAGGGGGCCGACCCCGATCTCGCCGCGCTCGTGCAGGAGTCGGAGCCCGACTACTACAAGCGCGTCTACACCGAGTACCTCGCGGCGAAGAAGGCGGGCGGCAGCCCCGACGACGTCTCCTTCGAGAACTTCATCGCAAAGCTGAAGGTCAACGAGGGCAAGCTGAAGGTGCAGTTCCAGTGTCGTGCGGTGCGGTTCCGCGTTGTCACCAAGGACGGCAAGGTCACCCTCAAGCCCGTTCCGATCTTCGCGTAGATGACCGTCCAGACCGGCCTCGCGCGGCTCGTCGCCGAAGGCAGCTCGCTCCTCGAGGGCCGACGCATCGGCCTCATCTGCAACCCGACGGCGATCGACACGCAGTTCCGCCACGCGGTCGACCTGCTCGCCACCGACCGGCGCTTCAAGCTCACGGCGCTGTTCGGCCCCGAGCACGGCGTGCGCGGCGACGCCCAGGACATGATCAGCGTCGATGACGCGAAGGATGCGCGCTCGGGGCTCCCCGTGCACAGCCTCTACGGTCATACGGAGGCCTCCCTCACCCCAACGCCGGCGATGCTCGAGGACATCGACGTCCTCGTCTACGACGTCCAGGACATCGGTAGCCGCTACTACACGTTCGTCTGGACGATGGTCCTGGCGATGCGCGCGTGCGCGGCCGCGAAGAAGGGCTTCGTCGTCCTCGATCGCCCGAACCCGATCACGGGGGCCGCCGTCGAGGGTGGCGCCATCCTGCCAGGCTACGAGAGCTTCGTCGGCCTCGTCTCCTGCCCGAACCGCCACGGCATGACCGCGGGCGAGATCGCCGCCTGGCGCCTCGCCACGGAGGGCCTGGATCTCGAGCTCGCCTGCATCACCATGCGCGGCTGGGAGCGCGACATGTGGTTCGAGGAGACCGGCCTGCCGTGGGTGCTGCCGTCTCCCAACATGCCCACGACCAACACCGCGCTCGTCTATCCGGGGATGTGCCTCGTCGAAGGCACCGAGCTCTCCGAGGCGCGCGGCACCACCAAGCCGTTCGAGCTTTCGGGCGCGCCCTGGCTCGATGGCTACGCGGTGGCCGAGGCGATGACGAAGATGGATCTACCGGGAGTCACGCCTCGCCCCGCCGTCTTCACGCCGAACTTCCACAAGCACAGCAAGCAGGCGAACGGCGGCGTGCAGCTTCACATCACGAACCCGCACACGTTCCGCCCGTACCGCACGGGCGTCGCCTTCCTGAAGGCCTGCCACGACCTGAACAAAGACAAGTTCGCGTGGCGCGAGAAGGCCTACGAGTTCGTCGACAAGCTTCCCGCGATCGATCTGCTCGCCGGCGGCCCTGGCGTCCGCGAGGGCATCGAGGCGGGCGCCTCGGTCGATGACATCGCCGCGCGCTGGCCGCGCGACGAAGGGGCGTTCTCCGAGGAGCGCGCCGAGTTCCTGCTGTATCCGTAGCTCGTGCTCGCGGTTGCTGCGCCCCTGAACTTTCACCGCCACGGCGCCCACATGGCGGGGGCCCGGATCTTCACCGCCGAGGTCGCGCAGGACGCCAAGGTCGGAAGGTGCGTGCGAGCCAGCCGCGGAACCACCCTGGTTCCCTCGAACCCTTGGCGTCTCCGGCGCCCTTGGCGATAAGAATTCTTCGGCTCGTGCTCGTGCTCGCGCAGCCGCGTGATCGACTTGCCGGGCAAGGACCGTGCGATCCGTGCCATCGAGCTGCACGCCGGGCACGGGCCGGGCGCGGGTCCAGGTGTGGGGCCGCGCGCGCTGATACAGTCGCCCCGTGAGGGTCGGGCTCTTCGGCGGTAGCTTCAATCCGCCGCACGCGGCGCATCAGCTCGTGGCGCTGTACGTGCTCGAGACGCAGCCACTCGACGAGCTGTGGTTCATTCCGACGTACACGCACGCGTTCGGGAAGTCGCTCGTACCGTACGAGCACCGCGTGGCGATGTGCGAGCTGGCGGCGGCGGCGCTGGGGCCCCGGGTGCGGGTGTCGCGCGCCGAGTCCGAGCTCGCACAGGCGCCCGGGTTCGTCGCGAGTCGCACGCTCGATCTCGTGAACCACGTCATCGCGCAGGGACACGCGCCGCGGCTCGTGATCGGGGCCGATATCCTCGGCGAGACGCACAAGTGGTATCGCTGGGACGAGGTCGCGGCGGCGGCGCCCCCGATCGTCGTCGGCCGGGCCGGACACCTGCTGCCCTCCGGCGCGAGCGAGACGGGGATCCAGATGCCCTTCGTATCGTCGACGCGCGTGCGAGAGCTCGCGGCCGCCTGGCGGGCCGGGGATGCGGGAGCCGAGCAACAGCTCGCCGCTCTTTTGCCGCGGCAGGTGATGGGGTATATCGCCCGCGAGCAGCTCTACCCATGACCGGCACCACGCGTAATCCCACCACGTTCGTCGTCGGCGCCGGCCCGGTCGCGACCGCCATCGCGGGTGCGCTCCGCCTGGGAGGCGTGCCCGTCCTCGGCCTCTGGGCTCGCAAAGCCGCCAGCGCGCGGTCTGCGGGCTCGATCGCCGGGGTCGCGGCGTTCTCGTCCGCGCCGCCCGACATTCTCCTCGAGTGCGAGCACGTGATCCTCGCCGTGCGCGACGCGGCCATCACCGAGGTCGCGACGATGCTCGCCGGGACCGGCATGCTCGGTAAGCGCCACGTCGTGCTGCACTGCGCGGGCGCCGCCTCGGCGCAGGATGTGCTCGGCGGTATCGCCGCGACGGTGAGAGGCATCGGCACCCTCCATCCGCTCTCGGCGATCGCCGATGGCAAGACCGGCATGCGCGCGCTGAAGGGCACCGTGTTCGGCGTCGAGGGCGATGTGGTTGGCCGGGCTGCTGCC
>JALHPV010000261.1 GCA_022842285.1 Kofleriaceae bacterium | reverse complement strand
GCCCCACACCCCCGCAAACCCGGGGTCTTGGCGTCAAGAGATTCCGGGCCGCGCTCGAACGAGCCCGAACGAGACTCGCAGGGCCGCCAGTCGACCCCGGCGTGTCGCACCGATGGATTGGCGATCTGGCGGCGGGGACTGCGATAATTTTTTCTGATGCGCCTCGCCCTTGCAGTCATGGCGGTCGCGGTTGGGGGGACGTCTGCGGTCGCCGGACCGCCCGGACCGAACCAACCGCCGGTGAATACCGTGCCCGCGAACGTCAGTGTCCCCGAGGACGGCACGCACGCGTTCAGTGGAACCATCTCGATCGCCGACCCCGATGCGGGCGGCGCGGTCGTCCAGCTCGGGCTCACGTCGACGATGGGGTCGATGAACATGACCGGGATGGGCGTCACGTTCCTCGTCGGCGATGGCGTGGTCGATACCGCCATGACGGTGACGGGGACCATCGCGCAGATCAACGCGTCCCTGCAGACGCTCACGTTCTCGCCGAACCCGAACTTCTCCGGCAACGCCGTGATGTCGGTGACCACCGATGACCTCGGCAACACCGGCACGGGAGGGCCGCGCGTCGACAACGACATCCTGTCGCTCACGGTCACGCCGACGAACGACAATCCGCGCGCCGTCGCCGACTCGACGACGGTGATCGAGGACGCGGGGCCGACGACGGTCGACGTGCTGGCGAACGACTCGAGCTCGCCCGACCTGAACGAGACGCTCACCGTGATCGCGGTGACGCAGCCATCGAGCGGGGTGGCGGCCGTTGGCGGCGGCGGCACGAACGTGACCGTCATGCCCGGGCCGAACTTCTACGGTCAGACGTCGTTCACGTACACGATCTCCGACGGGAACGGCGGCATGGCCACCGCGACCGTCACCGTGAACGTCTCCGAAGTGAACGATCCGCCGATGGCGAACGACGACGCTTACAGCGTCCCGATGAATTCGCCGCCGCGGACGTTCACCGTGCTCCAGAACGACACGAGCCTGCCGGACCCGGTGGAGCCCCTGCAGATCACGGGCATCACGCAGCCGGCGACGGGTGGGAGCGCGCAGATCGGGGTGGGGGGCATCACCGTCATCTACTCGCCACCGCCCAGCTTCATGGGCACCGAGGTGTTCACGTACGAGATCAGCGACGACAACGGCGCGACGGACGTAGCGGAGGTCACGATCACCGTCGGCACGGGCGGGCCCGATCGGGATGGCGACGGCCTCTCCGATGACGAGGAGACGGGGCTCGGCACCGACCCGGACGATGCGGACTCCGACGACGACGGCGTGGCGGATGGCAGCGAGCGCATGCCCGGGGCGGACACCGATGGCGATGCCGTCATCAACGCGCTCGATCCCGACAGCGACAACGACGGGCTCTTCGATGGCACCGAGCTCGGGGTCACGCTGCCGAACGCCGACACGGATCTCGCCGAGGGGAACTTCATCGCCGACGCCGATCCGACGACGACCACGGATCCGCTCGACGCGGACACCGACGACGGGAGCGTCAGCGACGGCGACGAGGACACCAATCGCGACGGCGAAGTGAGCTCGAGCGAGCGCGATCCCAATGATCCGACGGACGACGTTGAAGGTCCGGGGCCGGGCGGTGATGACGACGATGGCGATGGCGTCCTGAACGGCGTGGACAACTGCATCGTCGTGGACAACCCCGATCAGGCCGACCAGGATGGCGACGGGCTCGGCGACGCGTGCGACGCGGATGCGGACGGCAACGGCTTCGAGGACACGATCCAGGTCTCGGGCGGCGGTGGCTGCTCGACGACCCCGGGCTCATCGGGGCTGGCCTTCGCCTTCCTCGTGCTGGGGCTCGCCGGCCTGGCTCGCCGCCAGTGGCTCCTGGTTGTGGGCGCGCTCGTCCTCGGCACGGTGACGGCGCAGGCCCAGGCGGTCGAGCCCCGCGACTTCGGCGTGGAGCGCTTGCAGCTGGCGACGGATCGCGGAGGCATCCTCGGGGTCGAGGGCGCGGAGTCCCGCGGCTACCTCAAGTTCGATGTCGCCTTGTGGATCGGCTACGCGAACGATCCGCTCGTGCTGTACCGCGACACCGCGGATGGCCGCGAACGCGTCGGCTCGCTCGTGAACGATCGCGTCGGCGGGGCCCTGACGGCGAGCCTCTCACCCACGACCTGGCTGACGGTCGGCTTCGAGCTGCCGCTCGTGTTCGCGCAGAGCCGCGATCGGGCCGGCATCGCCGGCACCATGCTCGACGAGGTCCAGAACTTCGGTGCCGGCAACCTGCGTGTCGTTCCCAAGTTCACGGTGCTGCGGCAGCAGACGCATGGGGTCGCGCTCGCGATCATCCCCGCGTTCACGGTGCCGACGCTCAGCTCCGAGACCGACTACTACGCCGACGATCACTTCGGGTTCGAGCCGATGGTTGCACTGTCCCGCTCGTGGACCGGTTGGCGTGTGGCGGCGAACGCGGGCTACCGGGCGCGGACGCGGAAGGAGTTCCTCGACCTCGTCGTGGACGACGAGCTATTTCTGCGCGGCGGCCTGGGGTATCGGTTCGGTGACACGGGCGGGCCGCCGGTCGGGCTCGATGTCACGCTGTCCACGGCGACGGCGGCGGCCGATCCGTTCGGCGCCTCGAACCGCGACTACCTCGAGGCGATGTTCGGCGTGAACGTCGGCATCGGTCCCACGGCGATCCTGTTCGCGGGTACGGGGGCCGGTCTACGCGAGGGCTTCGGCACGCCCGACTGGCGCCTCGTCATGGGCCTGCGCATCGGCTCGGCGGAGGGGGTCGTCGAGAAGCCCGTCGTGGTCGTGCCCGTCGACGACGATCAGGATGACGACGGCATTCTCGATGCCGCCGACCAGTGTCCGACCGTGGCCGGCATCGAGGAGCTGCGCGGCTGTCCGCCGGCGGACTCCGATGGCGATGGCCTCGTCGATCAC
The DNA here is from genome assembly GCA_022842285.1 of Kofleriaceae bacterium. Classification (GTDB taxonomy): domain Bacteria; phylum Myxococcota_A; class Polyangia; order Haliangiales; family Haliangiaceae; genus JABFXX01. The sequence goes on along the minus strand of JALHPV010000261.1, from coordinate 7,491 downwards.
AAGGACTCGTGCCCGAAGGACGCCGAGGACAAGGACTCGTTTGCCGACGAGGACGGCTGCCCCGAGCCCGACAATGACGAGGACGGCGTCGTGGACGTCTACGATCGCTGCCCGCTCGAGCGCGGGATCGCCGAGAACGCTGGCTGCCCGGATACGGATCGCGACGGGGACTCGGTCGTCGATCGCCTCGACAACTGCCCCGACGTCGCCGGCCAGGTGAAGTACCAGGGCTGTCCGAAAAAGCAGCTCGTGACGATCGGCAAGGACCGCCTCGAGATCCTCGAGAGCGTCTACTTCAAGACGAGCAAGGCCGAGATCCTCAAGAAGTCGTTCAAGCTCCTCGATAACGTCGCGGCCGTGCTGCTGGCGCACCCGAACCTCGTCGTCGAGGTGCAGGGCCACACCGACAGCAAGGGCAACGACAACTACAACCGCACGCTGTCGCAGAAGCGCGCCGATGCGGTCCGGGAGTATCTGGTGAAGAAGGGCGTGGGCGCCGATCGCCTCACCGCGATGGGCTACGGTGAGGATCAACCGGTCGCGTCCAACAGCACGACCAAGGGCCGCGCGCAGAACCGCCGCGTCGTGTTCTCGCTCGTCACCCCGGGCCGCATCCAGTCGGTCGAGCAGGGGCCTGACGGATCGACGGAATAGCCGGCGGGACCACCGTCCTGGCCACGTCGTCGGCCGTCACGCGCGGTAGGCATCGTGTGTATACAGCGCGCTGAAGTGCGTGGATCTTCGTCGACGCGGCGTCACCTCGCGTAGACAGACGGTTCGGCACGCGCCTCGCTATATGGGTTTCACATGACCCACGAAGCGTTCACGACCCTCTCCTTCGACGAGCTCTCCACCGCCAGCGGCGGCATGAGGATGGAAGGGGCGTGCCTGTCGTACAACGTCGAGGATCGTCGTCCGGGGGCGCCGCGGCGCGACGTGCAGATCCGCCGGACGGACGAGGTGAACCGCCGCAACGGCTGCCCCACCTGGGCCGACCAGCACCCGGGCCAGGCGATTCCGACGCGCTGGCCGCGTCGCTGATCAGTTTCTTGTTTGGTGTTTGTTCATACACAGGGGCGATGCGGACAATGGTGTCTGTATCGCTCCTGGCGTTTTCGGCGTCGACACGGCGCGCGCGGGGGGTTAGGGTCCGCGCGACCCACATACGCGGGAGCTCGAGCGGCAATGCTGCCGGCGGGCTGAGAGGTGCGAGAGCACGACCGCCGAACCTGACTGGGTAATGCCAGCGTAGGGAGATCCCATGAGTAAGAAATCATTGCCGCAGGCCGGCGAGAGCCCCGTCGCGAACCTCCCCCCGATGGAGGGCTTCCCGGCGTCGGAGAAGGTCTACGTCCAGGAGCACGGGCTCTCCGTGCCGATGCGCCGCGTGCACCTCTCGGGCGGCGAGCCCGCCTTCGACGTCTACGACACGAGCGGCCCGCAGGGGATCGATCCGCACCTGGGCCTGCCGAAGCTCCGCCAGCCCTGGATCGATGCCCGCCTGAAGGACGGCGACAGCGGGAACCGCTCGCAGATGCACTACGCGCGGCGCGGCATCATCACGCAGGAGATGAAGTTCGTGGCGATCCGCGAGAGCGTGACGCCCGAGTTCGTCCGCGACGAGATCGCGCGTGGCCGCGCCATCCTGCCGGCGAACATCAAGCACCCGGAGTCCGAGCCGATGATCATCGGCCGGAACTTCCTCGTGAAGATCAACGCGAACATCGGCAACTCGGCCGTGTCGTCGTCGATCGGCGAGGAGGTCGACAAGCTTCGCTGGTCCATCAAGTGGGGCGCCGACACGGTCATGGACCTGTCGACGGGCGACGACATCCACAAGACGCGCGAGTGGATCATCCGCAACTCGCCGGTGCCCATCGGCACGGTGCCCATCTATCAGTGCCTCGAGAAGGTCAACGGCGATCCCGACAAGCTGAACATCGACCTCTTCATCGATACGCTCATCGAGCAGGCCGAGCAGGGCGTCGACTACTTCACCATCCACGCGGGCGTGCGGCTCGCGTACATCCCGTACACCGCATCGCGCGTGACGGGCATCGTGTCGCGCGGCGGCTCGATCATGGCCAAGTGGTGCCTCGCGCACCACAAGGAGAACTTCCTCTACACCGAGTTCGAGCGCATCTGCGAGGTGATGAAGAAGTACGACGTCGCGTTCTCCCTCGGCGACGGCCTCCGTCCCGGCAGCAACGCCGACGCGAACGATCGCGCGCAGCTCGCCGAGCTCGAGACCCTGGGCGAGCTCACCGATATCGCCTGGAAGCACGATGTCCAGGTCATGATCGAGGGTCCGGGCCACGTCCCGATGCACCTCGTGAAGGAGAACGTCGACCTGCAGATGAAGCTCTGCAAGGAGGCGCCGTTCTACACGCTCGGTCCGCTGGTCACCGACATCGCGCCCGGCTACGACCACATCACGTCCGCGATCGGTGCGGCCATGATCGGCTGGTTCGGTACGGCGATGCTCTGCTACGTCACGCCGAAGGAGCACCTCGGCCTCCCCAACCGCGACGACGTGAAGGACGGCGTCATCGCCTACAAGATCGCCGCGCACGCCGCTGACCTCGCGAAGGGCCACCCCGGGGCGCGGCTCCGTGACGACGCCCTCTCCAAGGCCCGCTTCGAGTTCCGCTGGCAGGACCAGTTCAACCTGTCCCTCGATCCGGACACGGCGAAGGACTTCCACGACGAGACCCTCCCGGCTCCCGCGGCCAAGGGCGCGCACTTCTGCTCGATGTGCGGCCCCAAGTTCTGCTCGATGAAGATCACCGAGGAGGTGCGCGAGCTTGCCGCGAAGGGGCTCGCCGAGAAGGCCGCCGAGTTCAAGGAGGGCGGTCAGACGCTCTACGCCGGCAGCGACGACTCCCACCATTAACCGGGGGCCGCTCCGGCCGATTCAGGTGGCATGACGTTCGGTCGGGCGGATGCCGTCATGGTGCAGTGCTGGATCTTCGGGCTCGAGATGGGTGCGGGTGCTTCCTTTGCCGGTCTCCTCAAGGTGCTCGAGGACTTTCCGGCCTCCTACCGTCCGCGGGCGCAGGCCTAGCGGGCTAGGCTCCTCGGCATGCGAGGAGTCCTGATCGCGGCGCTGCTGGTTGGCCTCACCTCCCCGGCGCGCGCCGACGAGACGCAGGTCTGGGAGTCCCTGACCGTCATGGGCCGCAGCGGTAAGGACTCTGGCCTCGCCGGCTGGTTCGACTTCCACGCCCGGCGCCGCGACACCGGCACCCTCTTCATCCTCCGTCCGGGCCTCGGCTACGCCTTCTCGCCCGAGGTCATCGTTCACGTCGGCTACGCCTACATCCCCGTGGTCATCGAGGGCGCGCCTAACCCGAAGGAGCAGCGCACCTGGCAGCAGCTCCTCTGGAACATCCCCGCGAGCGATCAGCTGAAGCTCCAGCTGCGCTTACGCGCCGAGCAGCGCTTTGGCGCTGGCGACGACGTGGGCTTCCGCGCGCGCGGCCTCGTGCGTGCGCAGTACCAGCCGAGCATGGGCTTCCCGCTCCAGCTCGTGAGCACGAACGAGATCTTCTATCAGTTCAACGATCTCGACTGGGGGCCCGAGGCGGGCTTCGACCAGAACCGCTTCTTCATCGGCGTCGGCGCCGAGACCGCCATCAAGGGTGTCCGCATCGACGCGGGCTACATGAACGTCCTCTTCTCCGACCGCATGGACCACGTCCTCGCGATCAACCTCATCGCGAACCTTGTCCCGAGCGAGTAGATGCGGGCCGCGCTTCTGGTTGCCGTCGTCGCGTGCGGAGCCCCCCAGCCGGTCGCCCGCGCGCCCGTCTCGGAAGCGAGCTTCGAGGGCACAGCGGTGCTGCCCGGCGAGATGAAGGTCTCAGGCTCCGTCGAGATTGTCCTCGGCGTCGTGCTGCCTGAGGACGTGGACCCTGCGACGATCGAAGCGCGTGGCCGCCAGCTCGACGCGAGCCTCGACATCTCTCGGTCGACGCTCGACCGGTTTCTCGAAGCGCGCACCATCAAGGATCACGCTCCGCGTCACGATGGCCTACGGGAGCTCGTCCAGCAGCAGTCTCCCACCGTCCTCGTCGTGCGCGGTGCCGGGAATGCGCGCGCCGTGGTCGGAGCCGTGGCGGGAACCGTGCGAACGCTAGCCAGCGAAGCGCGAGGCTGGGTGGCGGACCCGGTGCAGGAGTTCATCTTCGACGCCTCGTACTTCGAGACGCGCCTGACACCGGATGCCACCGACGTGCGACACATGATCGCAGTCAACAACATCGTGCACGATCGCGTGATGTACATGCGCACCGCGGGCCTGCGGCGCTACGGCTATTTCGATCTGTACATCCCGGTGATCGATCCCAAGCAACGCTCGCCGCTCATGGAGCTGCTCGTCGCAACGGCACAGCACATCGTCAACGGAGGCGATGTTGACAAGCGCGGGCGCATCACGGTCGACGTGGCCTCCGTCGGGCGGGCCGACTACGTGAAAGGCGGGACGGGCATCGCGGTCTGGCATCCGACGTGGGGCACGCTGCCGAGCGGCGAACGCGTCGTTGAATTGCACGCCGACGACGGTTCTGATCCCGATGCGTACAGCTACCGCGTCCTGCGAGGTCAATAGTGGTTCTCGAGCGTGTGCGCGCAGCGGCCGGGGCGGGGGCGACGGTGGAGCTGTACGGGTCGAGCGTGTATGCGCCGGCGCACGCGGACGACGTCGACGTGCTGGTGATCAACGCGGATCCCGCGCGCCTCGCGGCCGCGCTCGGGCTCGAGCTGTTGCCGACGACGCCGCCGCGGCTCACGGGCGAGCTCGACGGGATGGCCGTCGATGTCACCATCGTGAACGGCGACGACGAGCTCGCCCGCCGGATGCGGGCCGGGCCGCGCGATGCGGCGATGATCGCCACCCAGCTGCGCGGGCGCGACGAGGCGTTCCAGGCGGCGTGGCCGCACGTGCGGCACTTCGTGCGGGCGCGCGCCTTGGGGCAGAACGGCCTCGGCTACTTCGGCAGCTTCGGGTGGGCCCTCCTGCTCGCGATCCCGATCGTGGGGGAGCTGCGCGCCGTCGAGGCGGGCGCCGTGCTGCCGGCGTGGCTGCGCTGGCTCGCGAAGCTGGCGCTCGGATCGCGGGTCAGCTTCGACGGGATCAGCCGTGGGGTTGAGTCGCTCGTGATCGACGCCCCGACGCCCCCGACCCGCGATGTGGCGCGGCTGAGCAAGCGCGCGGCGGGCGCGCTGATCGCCGAGGCCCGCGCGGCGGTCGCGATGATCGGCAACGCGACGACCGACGCGGCGGCGAGCGAGCGGATCGTCGATCTCGCCGTGCAGCCGCCGCCGGGCACGACGCTCGTGATCGCGGGCGACGAGGAGCACGTGCGGGGACGCTATGACGGCCTGGCCCGTGGCCTCCTGCGCGAGCTCGATCCGCTCGGCGCGGTGAGGTCCTGGGGGCGCTTCGACCCGACGCCGTTCGGAGGCTGGCAGCACCGGATCACCGTGCCGCGCCCCCGGGCGCAGGAAGCACGCGAGCGCATCGACCAGTGGCTCGCACTGCATAACCTCGACGCGTCGCTCGTCGGCTAGGTGTCGCCCCACCACAGGGTGAGGTCGAGCTCGACGGCATCGAAGGGTTCGATGCGCGCCTTGTCGCGATCACTGAAGTTCGCCGCGAGCATCCAGCGCGAACCTTCGCGGCGCAAAACCTCGAGGGTGCGGGCGAGCGGGTCGACGAGCCAGACATGGCCGACGCCCTCGCGTCCGTAGACATCGAGCTTGCGCGTGCGATCGAGTCCGGCGGTCGACGGGGACAGCACCTCGCAGACCCAGTCAGGCGCGAGCTCGAAGGCGTTCGTGCGAGGAAATACGGGCATTCGTGAGCGGCGCCATCCCGCGACATCGGGCACGAGCACGTCTGCAACTAGGTGCAGCTCGGGCTCGGAGACGATCCACCAGCCTCCGGGACCTCCGCCGTTTCCGAGATCGAATGGGCCCCCAACGATCGTCTGCAGGACGGATGCGGTGCGTACATGGCGGGCGCCTGGCCGTGGTGACGCGAACAGCTCGCCGGCGACGATCTCGCCGATCACGTCGTCAGGCAGCGCTTCGATGTCCGCATAGGTCGCCGACTGCTTGCTCGCGCGCACGACCGCCACCTGAGGAGAGTAGCAGGGGCCCCGCGTCAGGGGACCAGGTCGTCGTGGCCGCCGCCGTTGACGACGTGCGTGTAGCCGGCGGCCTCGAGGGCGGCCTTGGCCTTCGCGGACCGCCTGCCGGACGCGCAGTAGACGACCACCGGCTTCGACTTGTCGCCGCCCGTGAGCTTGTCGACGTCGTCCGGGGCGAAGGTCTGGACGGGCAGGTTCACCGCGCTGGGCACGTGACCGCCGGCGTACTCCTCGGGGGTGCGCACATCGACCACCACGGCCCCGGCGGCCACGAGCTGCTTGGCAGCGGCGGGATCTTTCGCCGTCGCGACGGGGGCTTGCTGGGCGGAACCCGTCGCAGGTTCGGAGGATTTGCAGGCGCCGGCACCGGCGAGGGCGAGGGCCAGGGCCAGGGTCAGGTCGGCAGTTCGCGGGAACATGCAGGGTACTTAGCCGAATTTTCGGGCGATCAGAGGGGTAGGTTGAGTACAATCCCGAAAGCTTTCGAGCCGCTATGACCGTCCAACCTGCCCGGACCATGAAGGTCGAGAAGCTCGCCCGCATCTACGATGCGGAGATCGGGCCGGTCTGGGGCTCGAAGTTCGGCAAGCTCCTGCTGCGCGACCTCGAGGTTCCGCAGAAGGGGCAGGTGCTCGACATCTCGTGTGGCACTGGCTATCCGACGACGGAGATCCTGCGGCGCATGAGCGAGGGTAGTCGCCTCATCGCCATCGATGCGTCGAGCGCGATGCTGGATGTCGCGCGCCGCAAGATCGCGGAGCTCGGCCCGCTCGGCAAGAAGGGCGTCTTCTTCCGCACGGAGAGCCCGGTCCCGAAGCTCTCGTTCGCCGACGACGTCTACGACCTCGTGGTCTGCAACCTGGGCCTGGGCGAGATGCCGAGCCTGGAAGTCGCGCTGCGCGACTTCTCGCGCGTCTGCAAGGTCGACGGTCAGGTGCGGTGCTCGCTGCCGCTCGCCGGGACCTTCCAGGAGTTCCACGATCTGTACCGCGAGGTGCTGATCAAGCACGACAAGCACGAGGCCCTCGAGCGCCTCGACCGGCACATCGCGCGGTACCCGACGATGGATCACGTCGAGCGCTGCATGAAGACGGCGAACCTCGACGGCCGCATCGAGCACGAGGAGTTCCAGCTCCTGTTCAAGAGCTCGCGGGAGTTCTTCTTCGCGCCCGTCATCGAGTACGGCCCGCTCCAGGAGTGGAAGGACATCGCCGGCGGTGGCCAGGAGATGCAGGACGTCTTCTGGTACATCAAGGAAGCGATCGATGCGTACTTCGATGGTCGCCCGTACTCGGTGACCGTGAAGGCCGGCTGCATCGTCGGCACGAAGCACGCGCCG
>JALHPV010000260.1 GCA_022842285.1 Kofleriaceae bacterium | reverse complement strand
GGCGTCTCGCGAGCCCGGCGGGCGCGCTTGGCGACCCCGGCGACGGTGCGCCCCACCGAAGCGGTGCGCGACTGGCCCCACACGCGGACGGCGAGCGCCTGCTGCTTCGACATCGGCAACGCGGGCATCGGGTAGTCACCGACGCCGGTCACGACATCGAGGGCGACACAGCCGCGCTCGCGAGCTGCGACGGCCTCGGCGTGAATCAGCTGCGCGGGCGCCTTGGGCGACTGCGGGTCGGCGGCAAGCGCGAGGATGACTGCGCGATCGTTGTCATCGAACACGAGCGCGGACGCCGATGCGTGACCGAGCGAGTCGTCGATGCGGGCGAGGCGGACGCGGCCCTCTTTCGAGAGCGCGAGCGCGACCTCCTCGAGGAGCCCGGCGGCCTCCGGGTCCGCGAGCGGCGAGTGCTCGTCGCGCTCGGCCCACTCGAGGCGCGAGAGGCGGCGCAGCGAGCTGAGGCCCTTGCGGAGCATCGCGAGATCATCGCCGTAGGCGGTGGCGATCCCGACATGTTCGGTCGCGTCGGTCGGCTTCACGCCGAGGGCGATGCGCGTGGCACCGCCCGCCGACGGTGCGCTCTCGACCGAGCAGCCGGACGAGCCGAGGCGCTGGATGAAGTGCGCCCGCGTGCGTGACGGATCCGCCAGCGGCTCCAGGTCGAGGCAGTCCCAGCTCGCCGCTTCTTCGAGGAGCTTCTTCGCGAGGGCGGCCCCGACGCGGTCTTCCCATCCCGGGCGCGCGAGCAGGTCGAGCGACGGCGGACGTGGACCGGCATCCCCCATGAGTCGCAGCTCCTGCGTCTCGAGGAGGGCGACCTTCACCGCACGGCGATAGAGCGGCGCGAGGCAGACCATCGCGCCTGGTTCGACGCCCGAGGTGGCATCGAGCTCGGTCGAGCGGCCGACGAGCACGAACAGCTCGGCGCCCAGCGTGGCGTGGTACGCGCTCCACCAGGGGACGAGCCAGTCCGGCCCCCGGAACAAACCACTGCCGCCGAGCTTCGCGAGGGCGCGCCACTCGTCGCCAATCGCGCGAAGAGCATCGAGATCGCGCACGACGGAAACGTCAACTGCCATTCGCGTCGCCACGTTAGCATGGCGAACGAGGCCAAGCGGCGCGTTGCCTTCGGCAACGCCTGCGGCGGGCAAATCAGCGGAACCCGAGTGCATCAGAGGACCAGTTGCATAAGCGGTGCCGCCAGAATCCGCGTCAGACTTTCTTGGGCGCCGCGGTCAGCTTCTTCATGAAGCCCGCCACCTCGGGGGCGGCGAGGCGGGCGAACTGGGTGGCGACGCGGCGATGCGCTTCCTTCTTGGACCCGCTGAGCTCGTACTTCGCCGGATTGCCCACGTGCTTCAGCTCCTCGATGCCGCCCTGCACGACCCACTGCACGGTCGGCAGCATCCACGGCAGGGGCTTGGGCGCGGGCAGGGCGAGGCGCTTCCACTCGGTGCGATCGAGGAAAAAGGCCGCCTCGCGGCTCCGGCCCCACTCCCCGAGCTCGACGGTGCGCTCGTAGCCGTCGGCGCCATGGAGGACGATATCCAGCGCGCGCAGCGGGAGACTCGTCACCTTCACCGTCATCGGCTTCACGAGCAGCGCTTCCATGCGCGGGCGGTACGGGGCGGCGGCCTCCGCGCTCAGGCGGTCGAGCATCATGCCCATCGTCATCACGAGGCCGTAGTGGAGGGACGAGATGTCGGCCCACCGCTCGGGATGCTGTTCGATCGAATCGAGGAGCGCGCGGATCGTCGCCTCGCCGCCGGACAACGCTTCGCACAGGAACATGAGCTCGGCGGAGTGCCGCCACGAGGCCGCCCGGAGCTGCTGCAGGCGCTCGAGGAGCGTGGCCTCCTCGCCGACGCGCCAGTCATCCTCGATGGCGAGCACGGCCAGTTGCTTGGCGCTAAGCGTGTCCGGGAACTCATCCCACCCTTCCGCGATCGCGCGCGCCGCTCGCACGGCGATGTTGCGCGGCCACGGCACGTTGCCTGGCGTCCACGCACAGATGCGCGCGGCTGTTTGCGCCTTCACATCGCCGTCGACATCGGGCGCGAGCTCGGCGAGGTATGGATAGCCGAGGGCGAGGGCGAGGTCATCGAGCTCGGTGTGCCCGAGCCCCGCCTTGAACAGGCGCTTCGCGCGCTGAGCGGCGTAGCCATGATCGAAGGCGTGTCCTTTCGCCGCCAGCGCCTGCACCGAGCTCATGCCTCAGCGTCGCACGAGCACGGCCGCATAGAACCCATCTGTTCCATGCTTGTGCGGGGTCGCGACGAACGAGGTGCCATCGCGGGCCACGAAGTCGGTCCGGCCCATGATCTCGCCGACCGGCAGCCGTGAGAGGTCCGCGTGCGCGGCCACGAGCGACGTCACGACAGCCTCGTTCTCGACGGCGAGCAACGTGCACGTGCCATAGACGAGGCGGCCGCCGGGGGCCAGCAGGTGCCGCGCCCCCTCGAGGATCTCGCGCTGCCGCGCGGCGAAGGTGGCGAGATCTTCCTCGCGCATGCGCCACCGCGCCTCCGGGTTCCGCCGCAGGGCCCCCACGCCCGAGCAGGGGGCGTCCACGAACACGACGTCCGCTTTGCCGCGGAGCTCGTCGAGGGCTTCGGGCCAGCCCGTCTGCCCCACCGTCGCGCCCCCGCTCGTGCGCGCCCGCCATTCCGCGTCGAGGGCCACCGCCCGCGTGTTCGACACCGTCGCCCGGCGGGCCCGCTTCCGCAGCTCGTCGAGCTTCCTCGCATCCACGTCGGTGGCGACGATCCGGCCGCGGTTGCCGAGCTGCGCCGCGATCGCGAGCGTCTTGCCGCCGGCGCCCGCGCAGAGATCGACGATCGTCGGAGACTTCGTCGCGAGGCTCGCCGTCGCGAGCTGCGCCAGGAGCTGGCTGCCCTCGTCCTGGGCCTCCATCGCGCCGCGCTTGAAGCTTTGAGTACCAAACAAGTTCGTCCGGCTCTCGATGTGGAGCGCGGTCTCGCACCACGATGCGGGCGCGGTGCGCAGCTGCTCGCGCGCTAGCTCGGCGACGAGGGCGTCGCGGTCCAGCATCAGGGTGTTCGCGCGCACCGTCATCGGTGCCCGCTGGTTCAGCGCGAGGGCGAGCGCCTCCGCTTCATCACCCCAGTCGGACACCAGGCGCTGCGCCAGCCAGTCGGGCAGGGACGCGGCGAGCGCGATGCGCGTGACCAGCTTCCGCTCCTTCGCGATCACGTCATCGACACCGGCCACCGCCCGCCAGTCGATGCCCGACTCCTCCCGCGCCGCCCGCTCGGGCGTGATCAGCCCCTCCAGCACCAGGAGGGCCAGCAGGCGCTCCAGATCCCGTGGGGTGCGCTTGGCCCGGGTGCCGCGTTCGAGCGCGAGATTGACGCGCCGCATATGACGCACGAGGCCATAAAGCGTCTCGCCAATGAACCGCCGGTCATGCGACCCGATCCACGTCTCCTTGCGGAACGTCGTCGAGAGGCGATCGGTGACGAAGCCCCAGTCCATGCGGGTCCGCTGCCACAATTCGAGCAGCAGCGCACGCAGGCGACCACCATCGGCAACATGGGCGGCGAGCTTCTTGTCAGCGAGTCGATCTATATCGGGCATGGGGCGCTACTTCCCCGTCTGTATATCTGATAAGCCCGGCTCATCTATGAGCGAAGCCAAGCCCGCTGCTGCGCCGAAGGTTGAGAAAGCCGAGCCCTCTGCCGTGAGCCTCAAGGATCGCGGCAATCTCTTCGATGTTGCGACCAAGCAGATCGACAAGGCGATGCGCCTGATCAGCCTCGACGCCGACGTCCAGGAGATCCTCGCGCAGCCCAAGAACGAGATCATCGTCAACTTCCCCGTCCGCATGGACAACGGCAAGTTCACGATGTTCAAGGGCTACCGCGTCCAGCACAACAACATCCTCGGCCCCTACAAGGGCGGTATGCGCTACCACCACGAGGCCAATCTCGACGAGATGAAGGCCCTCGCGTCGTGGATGACCTACAAGAGCGCCCTCCACGAGATTCCGTTCGGTGGTGGCAAGGGCGGCGTGAAGGTCGACCCGCGCCAGCACAGCAAGCTCGAGCTCGAGCGCATCACGCGCCGCTTCACGGCCGCGCTCGGCACCAACATCGGCCCCGAGCTCGACATCCCGGCGCCCGACGTGAACACCAACAGCCAGACGATGGTCTGGATGATGGACACGTACATGAACATCGCCGGCCGTGACCGCAACACCGTCCGCGGTGTCGTCACCGGCAAGTCCGTCACGTCCGGCGGCTCGCAGGGCCGCGCCGAGGCGACCGGCCAGGGCGTCGTCCACTGCATCACCGAGTGGGCGAAGGACAAGAACTTCAACCTCGATGGCTCGCAGGTCATCATCCAGGGCTTCGGCAACGTCGGCAGCTACGCCGCGCGCCTCCTCTCGCAGAAGGGCGCCGTGATCGTCGGCGTCGGCGACGTCGGTGGCTACATCGCGAACCCCGAGGGCATCAACCCGCACAAGCTCGGCGAGCACGTCAGCAAGACGGGCTCTGTCGCCGGCTACAAGGGGGCGACGAAGATCGGCCGCGAGGAGTTCTTCTCCCTCGACGCGCACATCTTCGTGCCCGCCGCTCTCGAGCTCGAGATCGGCGTCGCCGAGGCCCGCGCGCTCAAGGTCAAGATGGTCGTCGAGGGCGCCAATGGCCCGACGTACCCCGAGGCCGAGGAGATCATGCTCGAGCGCGGCATCGACGTCATCCCCGACATTCTCTGCAACTCGGGCGGCGTCATCGTCAGCTACTACGAGTGGCTCCAGAACAAGCGCGCCGAGTCGTGGGAGCTCACCGACGTCCTCGGTCGCCTCGAGCGCCGCATGAAGCAGACGTACGCGAACGTCCGCGCCTACGCGGCCTCGCACAAGACCGACTGGCGCACGGCGTCGTACGCGATCGGCCTCGAGCGCCTGCAGCACTGCTACCGCGAGCGCGGCATCTTCCCGTGATCTAGGGCCGGCGCGTGCCGGTCCGCTTCAGCACCTCGGCCACCGGCGGGGTGCCCGCCAGCTTCAGCGTCTCGAGCGAGATCCTGCCGTTCCGCGGCGGCGCATTGACCGAGACGCCGAAGATCTCGAGGCACATCTCGTTCGTCGTCTGCTCGCCGAGCGTGATGTCGATGGGAGCGCCGAGGCCGGCGTCGGCGAGCATGCGCTCCATGAACGGGTTCGACCGCGAGTTGTTCCACTCGCACTTCACGTCGATCACGTCGCCCTCGGCGATCGCGGGCAGGCTCGCGAGGTCCGTGTCGTAGGTGTAGGTCCGCTGCCAGTCGAAGTTCCAGCCGCCGTTGGCGAGGCACTCGCGGGCGGGCTGAGCAGCCGTCGGATTCGCACGCTCGATCGTCGCCTGGATATGCGTGCCGAGCAGGTGCATGTGCGGGTTGACGGAGAACAGGCGGATATCGTTCTCGAGGGCACCGAGCGTGAAGCGCATGTGCTCGGCGTGGAGCTCGTCGTTCATGGGGATGCGGAACTCGGGGCCGTTGCGATCGCTGCCGCCCGCGAGGAGCTCGGGGGCCTCGAACGCGTTGCCGACGGCGGCGACGAAGTACATCTTCGACGGCCACGTGTCCGAATAGCGCATGTCGATCGACGTCTTGTCGGGCAAGTGCGTCGTGCCGGCCGGGTGGTAGTGGATCTGCATCACGAGCTTCGCGTTCGGCAGGATCGGCACCGCGATCTCGCCGTTCGTCTCCATCGGCTGGTTGCCGGGCGTCCAGATGTGGACGACGAAGTCTGCCGGCGTCGCCATCTCGCCGCACTCGAACGGCAGGCCGATGCCGCGCTCGGCGACGAGCTGCTGCGTCTCGGGCTTGGTGCCGTCGAGCTCGGTGATGACCGCGTGGTGAACGACGAGGTCGTTGTCCGGGTTCACCTGGAGTCCGGTGAGCCACTTGAGCTGGTTCGTGTTCATCGGATCGAACAGGACGCACACGAACTGATCGCGATCACCGCTCGTCGCCCAGCCGACGGTCGGCACGAGCGTCTCGGACACGTTGTCGAGCGTCGGCACGGCGGGGAGCGGAAAGTCCACCGGATCGCCGGCGACCTTGCCGCCATCGACCCACGCGTGGAGGATCGCCTTCTCCGCCTCGGTGAGGCGCGGGTCGTCGACCCAGCCGTGGCGCGGCGTGCAATCGGCCTGCTCCTGGGCATCGAACGGCGGCATCGCGCCCCGATCGACCTCGTGGAGCATGCGCGCCGCGTTCTCCGCGCCCGCCTCGTACGAGGTCAGCGCGAAGGGGCCGATGCCGCCATCCTGATGGCAGCTCGCGCATTTCGCGCCCACGATCGGCTGGACGTCGCGATACCAGGTGACCTCGGCCGGGACGGCATCGTCGGCGACCTGGTCGTCCATCGGGGCATCGCTCTCGGAGTCATCGCCCCCACAGCCACCCAACACCGCGACGATGGCAAACACCACACTCGGTACGCGCATCGTTCTCATCCCAGCAACCAGCGTACCGCGAGGGCCGTGGAGGAATCCGACGACCTCTGTGGTGGTTCGATACACTCGCATCGCCATCCGGCGATGCGTCGGCCCTTAGCGCCTACATGCACTGCGTGGGGCATACGCAGGCCCCGTCGCATGTGTTGGTGATCTGTCCCGTCGAGAAGAACTCGCCAATCTGGCGCCGGCTCGCGGGCTGGTTGCGGGTGAGGTTGTGCATCCCGAGGTCCTCGGGTGGCGTGTTGGTCGCGGGCGGCACCGGGGCGCCGCCGTCCTGGATCACGAGGGCGGACGTGAGCGGCCCCTCCACGTCGTCGATCCCCCACGGCACGAGCGGGCTCGGGCCGAGCACGGGGATGCCCATCGACCGGGCCTGCCACCACGAGCCGACGTTCGGGACCTGTTCGTCGCCGAGCGCGATCTGCATCAGGATCTGCTTCGGTGGGGTGCCGAGTGCCGTCCCATCACGAACGACATGCGCGACGCCCGCGCCCTCGATCGGATCCCAGCGCATCTGGAACAGGTTGATGGCGAGCACGATGTCGAGGGGATCGGGGTACGCGCCCTCGAGGATGCCGCGATACAGCGGCCAGTCGAGCGAGCGCTCGAGGAGCAGCGAGTAGTTCGCCCCGCCGACGGCGAGGGCGCCGCGCGTGATCGTCGGCTCGTAGGCCATGATGCCCGTGCCGAAGATCGCGCCCTGCGAGATGCCGTAGTAGTAGACCTTCGCCGGATCGACGTACGACTGCGACTCGTTGACGAAGAGCTCCGTCGCGAACGTCGTCCGCATCGCGCGCGCGGTGGTGAGGAAGTTCACCACGCCCTGTACCAGCACCTCCATCACTTCGTCGGCACGCGAGATGTTGTTGAGCGCCCCGGCGACGGCCTCGAGATCCGACGTCGACATGCCGCGCATGTCGGTGCCGACGAAGACCGCGCAGAGCTCCGCCGCCGTCGTGCGCTGCACGCCCCCGCCGGTCTCGTTCGCCGACCCCATGAGTCCGTGGCCGTAGAGGATCATCGGGACGGGCGCGCCGGCGGTGTACGCACAGCGCGGCACGATGGCGACGAAGGGGATCTGATAGAAGCCCTGCACGGCGGGGAGGCCCGCGGCGTCGAGCGCGAGCTTCGTGCCGTCGCCGTAGACGCCGCCGTTGGTGAGGAGGAGCGGCGCGTCGAGCGTGCCCGTGATCTTGCGGGCGATGGGATTGGCGGGGTCCTGGACCTCGTCCTGCGTGATGGTGAAGTCGATCACGTGCGAGGCGAGGGCGGTCACGGCGCGGTCGCGGGCGGCGAGCGGCACGCGGAACATGTCCGCGTCGGAGCGCGTCGTGAAGTCCCACGCGACCACGAGCTCGGTGCGCGGCACGCCGGCGTCCTCGAGAGCGTCGAGCACGGCGCCATAGCGCGGGCGCATCGCTTCGAGGAGCGGATGCTCCGTGGGCGTGCCGTCGCGCAGCGCGATGAAGCCGGCGGGGACGGGCAGGGCGCCGCCGTTCGCCGCCGTCACGCGGGTCGTGATGCCGACGGCGAATCGATGTCCGCTGGCGAGCCGCTGACCGGGGCGAATGAACAGCGCCTGCTTGTCGGGCGCATCGGCGCGGGCCGCATCCAGCTCGGCCCAGTGGGCGACGCGCTCGCCGGTGGTCATGTCCCAGAGCACGGTCGCGCTCGTCGGATCGAGCGACGCCGACAGATCGTCGACCGTCGGCAGGCCCGTCACGGAGACGCCCCCCGGGAACGCCATCACCATCGGCGCGGCGGGCGAGAAGCCATCAGCACGGTTCCAGCCGGCGGGATCGATGTCGGCTCCGTTGTAGTTCGTCGGCAACGTACCGGCCGGGATCGCGAGGCGGCGGCCCGTGGCAGAGGTGGCGTCATCGACCTCGAACGCGGAGCTCGGCCACGGCGCCATGCAGTGCGAGATGCCGAGCGGGTTGCATTCGGGCGCGACGTTGAACCCGCTCGGGGCGTCGGGGGAGGGGCTCCCGCCGTCGTCGCCGCATGCTCCGGCGAGAATGGCCACCACGAGCCAGGCGTAGGCGTGTGGCGAAGCACTGCCGACGGGCAGGGCGGTTGGATCGACCAGCTTCCGCATGGCCGGACGCTACCCCCATTTCGTGCGCTATAACCACGGCGTGCGTCACGGGATCGGGTTCCTCGTCGTCGGCCTCGTTGCGTGTGGCCCCAAGTCGGGCCCGACGACGGTGCAGCCTCCGAATGGCGGCAGCGGGAGCGGGGTCGTGACCACGACCGACCTGGGCGCGGGGTCGGCCAAGCCCGTGCCCCCCGGCGAAGCGCCCGACATCGGCTGTCTCACGTCGACGTGTGTCTTTCACGGCGGCGGCGCCGGCTACTTCACGTGCCTGGCCGGGGGGAATGGCACCTGCTTTCACTTCGGGGCCGCGTGCACGCCGGCCGATGCGTGCATGTTCGATCCGACCGCGAACGCCTACAAGCAGTGCACGAAGCCCGGCGACGGCACGTGCCTCGCGTGGGGGGCGGCCTGCGCGCCGGCCTCCAAGTGCATGTACGACGCGCGCGACAAGCTGCATCACACCTGCGAGCAGGTGAGCGGCGGCACGTGCGCCCGTTACGGCGCGCTCTGTAGCCCGTAAGCGCGGTAGCCGGATCGCAACATCGCCGTTGCCTTCTCGCCGGCGGCCGTCATGTCGAGCTCGAGCTTCTGCGAGTACTCGCCGATCGTCGTCGCCGTCGCGAGATCGAACGTGCCGGTCCCCGTGCCCGCGCCGCGGATGTTCGTGACGTCGATGGCGATGCCCGGCCCGTGCACCGTCTGGTGCTCCGCGCCGCCGAACGTGGCCGTCAGGCGATACGTCACCTGCGTGCCGACGATCGCGGTGACCTCGTACTCCGCGCGATTCGCGATCTGCACGCCACCCGGACTCTCGATGGTGGTCCGCCGCCACTTCGCCCCGACGCCCACTGGCTCGGTCGGTAGCTTGCCCGTGCGCGTGAACGGCTCGAGTGCGGCCTTGGCTTCGTCCAGCATCGCGGGCGTCACGTCGCGCGCCGCGAGCGTGATGGCCGAGTCGCTGACCGTGCCATCGGGGGCCACGCGGAACGTGATCACCGCGCCCTGCAAGAGCGCCGCTTGCCGCGCGACATGGGTTTCGTCCACGGTGGCCCCCGCGCGTTCGACCGTCCCCACCTTCGTCACCGTCGATCGGAGCGTCCCGATGCCATCCGCCGCCACCGCCATCACCTCCGTCTCGAACTCTGTCTTCATCGTCGGGAGCGGGCCCTCTCCGGTCGGGAGGGTCCGCTCGAGCTCGGTCTCGATGGCGAGGGCCACCTTGGCCCCCTGCTGGAAGCGATAGGCGAGGCGCTGGCGAGGTTCGGCCCCCGCGCTGATCAGCGCATTGTCGCCGTCGGTCGTGGGGCCGGCGTCGATCCCTGCGTCCAGGGCGAGGGCCACGGGCGGGGCCGGGGGGGACGATGGCGCAGGCGCGGCGGCGTCCTTTCCGCATCCAGCCATCAGGATCAGGACGATCAGCCCTCGCACGCGCCAGATCATGCCGCATTTCTGGGGGCTTGCACCGTCGACAATGACCCCTTGACGAAACTGGGTTTGAAAAGCATTATCAATTTCATCCCGTGCTGGTCTGCCTCTGTCACCCCGCTTCGGACCGCGACATCGACGCCGTGATCGGCGACGGTGCCCAGAGCGTCGAGGACATCGGACGCCGCTGCGGTGCCGGTACGGGCTGTGGCGCGTGTGTCGACGAGCTCCGTGAGCGTCTTGCTGCCCGGGGTGTGAATGCCTGCCCCCGTGATTGCGCCCGTGATCTCGTCTCGCTACGGTCTGTCCGCTAGCGCAATCTAGGGCGCTAGCCTCACCGGAGGCGATCATGAAGGGCAACGAAGAGGTGCTGATGCTCCTCAATCAGCTTCTGACCAACGAGCTGACGGCGATCAACCAGTATTTCATCCACGCGAAGATGCTGGAGAACTGGGGCTACGACCGCCTCGGGGCGAAGCTCCGTGAAG
>JALHPV010000259.1 GCA_022842285.1 Kofleriaceae bacterium | reverse complement strand
CGGATCGATCGAGGCTCGCGGTGTGACCGCGGGCCGAAGCGTCGCCGGATGGCGATGCGGATCGATCGAGGCTCGCGGTGTGACCGCGGGCCGAAGCGTCGCCGGATGGCGATGCGGATGGATCGAGGCTTCCGACCGGTGCCGCGACGGCGGCCGAGTAGCCGGGCGCGATCGCCAGGTCTTCCACGAGCCAGCCGGCCACGGCCCCGCGTACGTCGACCTCGTTCAGCGGGGCGAGCACCCCCACTCCACGCGCCTTGAGCCAGGCCTCCTTGCGCGCCCACACCCGAAAGAACTGCGCGGGCTCGCGACGCACGGCGGCGGCCTCCGCGGGCGTGAAGTAGCGGGCGGCGAGGAGCGCCGCGTCGAGGGGACGGTGCTGCTCGATGTCGATGCCGACGTCGCTGGCCGCGAGGGCGATGACCGCCCACGTGCCGGAGTGCGCGACGTTGAAGGCGAGCGTGCCCTCGGCGAGCCGCGGCTTGCCGTGCTCGCCGCGCACGATGCGCGGGGGGTGGCCGAGCGCGTGCGTGAGGATCCGCTCGAGAGCCGCATCGGCGCAGCCCGACCGCGCGGGGCCGGCCAGCGGCACGCGGTAGACGTCGACGACGATCTTTCGCACGCGGCTACGGTATACCGGCGAGGCGTGAGCAAGCTCGGGGACCGGTTGCGGCGACACTCGCCCGAGGCGCGGGCGGTCCACGCCGACGGCCGGTGGTGGACCTACGGCGAGCTGGTCGCGGAGGGGAGCCAGCGTGCGGCGGCGTGGTCCCTCGGGCCGGGCGATGTGGTCGCGATCCGGGCGGACCGCGGCATCGAGCCCGTGTTCGCCGTCTGCGCCGCTGCCCTCGCGAACGCCGCGCTCGCCGTCGGCGACCTGGATCCGGCGGCGCTGCGCCCCAAGGTGATCGGTCCCGGCCAGCCGATCGCCTGGGAGCCGGTGCCGCGTGACCCGCGGACCGCATTGATCATCTTCACGTCGGGGACCACCGCGTCGCCCAAGGCCGTCGTGTGGAGCGAAGCGCGGCTCGCCTTCGACCTCGCGACGGCGGCCGTCGTACGCACGACGACACCGGGCGCGATCGCCGCGCCACTCTCGACGTCGTTTGGACTCAAGGATCTGATCCTCGCGCTGTATCGCGGGCAGAGCACCGTGCTCGTCGACGTGCCGTTCCCGTGGGGGCTCGAGGAGGCGCTGCGCCTGGGCATCGAGCGCATCAAGCTCACGCCGACCCACGCCCTCCTCGCCCTCGGGACGGAGCACCCGTTGTCGAGCCTGCGTCAGGTTCTCGTCGGCGCGGCGCCCATCTCGAGCGACGTCCTGAACGCGCTCGCCCAGCGCATGCCCGCCGCCCGCGTGGGACGGATCTACGGCACGACCGAGGTTGGCGCCATCTCGGTCTCCTGGCGCGATCCGCGCAGCCCGCGACTGAGTACCGTCGGGCGGCCCCTCCCACGCCGGAGCGTGACCATCCGTGACCGCGCGGGGCGGGTGCAGCCTCCGGAGACGTGGGGCCACATCGTGGTGGACGTGCCGGTGTGGGACGCGCCCGACGGGTATCTCGACGCTCCCCCGGAGCTCGCGCGTCGCTTCGCGAACGGCCGCCTCTGGACCGGCGATCGAGGCAAGCTCGATCGCGCGGGCCACCTCGTGCTCGGCGCGCGGGCCAGCGAGCTCATCAAGGTCGGCGGGCGCACGATCAGCGCCCCCGCGATCGAGCGGGCCCTCGGCGCGCTCGGCGTGGAGGTCGGCGTCGTCGGCATCGCCGATCCCCTCCTCGGCCAGGTGCCGGCGGCCGGGTACGTTCCGGGCGCGCTCGCGGGCGGAGAGCTCGTGGCGGCGGCGAAGCAGCACCTGCGCGCCGACGAGCGGCCGCGCTGGTGGCTGGCGTGGCCGGCGCTCCCGGTCGGAAGCCTCGGCAAGCTCGATCGGCGGGCGCTCACCGCCGCCATGCACCGCTGGACGTCCGCCTTCCGGACGACCGTCGCCCTCGACTTCGAGGTGCTGCCGGCCCGCGAGCTCGATGCCGACCATGTCATTGCCGACCTCGGCCCCGCCACCGGCACGGCGCGGTCACTCGCCCTCGTCGCACGCGCGAACGCTCGCGTCATCACCCATGTCGAGATCGCGCCGCGCTCCGAGCCGCGCGACGCTCCCGGCGGTCCCGCCGGATTCACGGCCGCGCTGCGCGAGCTGGCCGCGCTCCTACCGTAGCGACTTGCGCACGAGCACGATCTCGTTCGCCCCGAAGGCCTTGCCCTCGCGCCACGAGCGCGGCTGATGCCCTGGCACGGGCTCGAAGCCCCACTTCGCGTAGCGCGGCAGGTTCGGCGTGCGGGCGTACATGAACGCCTCCGTCCACGGGGCCGGCCACTGAGCGAGCGCGTGCATCACCAGCCGGTACCCGACACCCTGCCCGCGATGCTCGGGCAGGACGTAGATGCCGCGCACGCGCACGGCGGACGCGGAGACGTTGAAGGTCGAGGTCCAGGCGACGCGCTCGCCGCCGATCGACGCCGCCCACGGAAAGCACAGGACCTGCTCGAACAGCTCCCGACCGGCGTACTGCAGCATCCCGTGGCCGTTGATGATGGGCCCGATGTGCGGCACGCCGCCGTCGAGCTCCCAGAGCACCGCGATCTCGCGGCGCCATTCGGTGAACGGCACGAGCTCGAACGTCTCGCTCATGGCGCGACTCCCAGCTGGGCGAGGAAGCGCGCGTACGGGATGTAGTGCGTCGCGGTGCGGCCTCGCAGCAGGTGGCGCATGCGGCGCGTCAACGCGTCGAGCTTGCGCTGGAGCTCCTGGCCCCGCCGGTAGCGGGCCGCGAACCGGCGCACGGGCACCTCGGGATACGCCGCCCGGAGCGTCGCGTGCGCGAGGGTGGACTGCGCGCGGTCCGTCGCGATCACCGCGCGCCAGCGCGGCGCGTCCACGAAGGCGGCGATCAGCTCGGGCGACCACAGCAGGATATGCGGGACGCCCCGCCGGTTCGCGCCCGCCAGCCAGCGGTGGATCCACGTGGCCTGCTCACGGCTCGCGATCGCCCAGGCCGGCGGTCCGCAGAGGGTGTTCGCCTCGTGGTCGAAGGCGTGCTGCACGGCCGCGAGCGCGCCATGCGTGTACACGTGTGGCTGCGTCGACAGCGTGCCATGGAACGCATCGAGCGCCTGGTAGGCGTTGCTGCAACCGTCCTCCGCCGCGACGGTCATCGCGAAGTTCGCCAGCTCGTCCCAGCGCACGGTGTGCTTGCGGATGGGCACCGATGCCGCCACCCGGGGCGCCCCGTGGCCCTCGATGTCGAGCGCGATGCCCTCGACCGGCAAGCCCTCCGCCACCGCCGCGACGACCGCCGCGACCGCACTCCCATTCCACGACAGCGTCACCGGGCCATGCCGTCCCACGACCTCGATCAGAGCCTCGCGAAGCTCGTCGCGCAGGCCGCGATGACCGCGCGCTGGACGACCGAACTCCACCCAGTACGTCGATGAGAGCGACGGTCGTCGGTTGAAGACCTCGCCATCGAAGCCAAACCGATGGTGGTTGTCGCGGGTCAGCTCCCACGCGGGCGGCGCCACCGGCGGCCACGGCGCATCCGCGGGTGGGCGGTTGTTCGTCCCCAGGAGCCCGTACGTCGCGAGGTTCGCGCGCACGAACTCGGTCATGGACTCGCCCCGCCCTTCGGCGGCGCTTCGGCCCGCGGGCCCGCCGCGGGCCTCATGGACTCGCCCCGCCCTTCGGCGGCGCCAGCATGGTGACGAGCCGCTCGTAGGAGGTGCGCGCCACCGCATCGTGGAGCTTGAAGCGGCGCTCGAGCTCGCGGGTGAGCGGGGCGACGAGATGCATGACGTGCTCGTAGCCGTGGTACTTCGGTCGCGGCTCGAGGAGAAAGTGGCGTCCGTACAGCTCGGCCTTGACCGTGGCGGTGTTCGTGATGCCGGCAGGCCCCTGCCCCGTGCACAACGCGGCCACTGCCGGGTCTCGCAGGAACGCCAGGATGCACTCGGGGGTGTACTGGAAGAACCCCGCACAGCCGGGCCGATCACGCGCCAGCAGGTACCGGAACCAGGAGGCGATGCGCTCCTTCTCGTGCATCCCCCACGTACCCACCGGTAGCGGCTCGAGCTGCCCCGTCGCCACGTCACTACCGCCGCGCACCAGGTAGCACTCGCCACTCCCCAGGATCGGATAGCCCTCGACCTGATCCATCGCCCACATCGTCGCGACGAGCATCGCGTGCATGCACTGGGTGCGCTCCGCATACGCCAGCGCCTCGCCGCTCGCGACGAACGTCTCGAGATCGAGTGTCAGTACGCGGTAGGGGATCCGATGCAGCTCGCAGAACTTGATGGCGTACCGCACATCGTGCTGATTCGAGCCGTCGGCGAACTTCAGCACCGCCGCCGAGTGCTCCACGCCCGCAAACTTGAACGCCTGGAGCACGACCTCGCTGTCGATCCCACCGGACGCCATCACCCACAAGGGCAACGTCGTGTCGCGTCGGATCTGGCGGGCCGTCTCGATGCACTCCGCCCGCCAGTCGCCCGGCTCCCGCTCGCACGGGCCGTACGCGACCTGCCACGTGTCCGTCGGGCTCGCGCGCGGGCGAAACCACTCGCCGTTGTATCCGAAGCGAAAATGGTTCCGGTGGCTGAGCAGCGCCGTCATCGGGCCTGGAGCTCGTAGGCCGCTAGGGCCGCCGCGAACACGAGCTTCACGGGGACGCCGTGCTCCTTCGCTGCGGCCGCACAGGCCTCGTACTCGGGCGCCGCATTGTCGCCCGCCACCTTCACGGCGATCGCGCCGTACCTCGTCGTCACCTGCACCATCGATCGTGCCACCACCACCCGCTCCTTCGGCGCGAATCGCACGCCGATGGTCGTCGTCTCGCGGAGGATCGCGGCCGCGACGGCATCGCGCGTCGCGCTCGGCGCGAGGGCCGCGAGCATCAGGGCCGGCCGGCCCTTCTTCATCGTGATGGGGGTCCACCAGACATCCAGGGCCCCCGCCGCGAAGATGGCGTCACTGGCCGGCGCGCACAGCTCCGGGCTCATGTCGTCGAGGTTCGCCTCGAGCTGCCAGACCGGGTCGGCGGACCTCGCCTCGACCGCCATCGCCACGACGCGCAGCACGTTCGCGCGGTCCTTGAAGTTGGCATCGCCGGCGCCCCAGCCGACACCGAGCGCACGCCCCGTCGGCGCCGGCTTCCAGCTCGTCACGGTCGCCGCGAGGATCGACGCGCCGGTCGGCGTGCACAGCTCGCGGGGCAACCCCCCATCGGTCATGACGCCGCCCGCCTCGCGCATGACCTCGAGGGCCGCGGGCGCGGGCACGGGCAGCACGCCATGCGCACACGTCAAGGTTCCGCTGCCCATCGCGACGCTCGCGCACGTGACGCTAGCCGGGCTCAGCCAGTCGAGCGCGGCCGCGGTCCCGACGATGTCGACGACGGAGTCGATCGCGCCCACTTCATGGAACGCGACCGTGTCGACCGTCTTGCCGTGGAGCTTGGCCTCGGCGCGGGCCAGCCGGTCGAAGATGTCGAGCGCACGGGTGCGGGTGCCGGGCGTCAGGGCCGCGCCGAGGATGCGCGCGCGAATGTCGGCGTAGTGCACGTGATGGTGGTCGCCATGGGCATCGTGCGAGTGCCCGTGATCGTCGTGCGCGTGCGCGTGGTCGTCGTGCGCGTGCCCGTGCGTGTGGTCGTGCGAGCCGTGATGGTGACCATGATCGTGGTGGCCGTGCTCGTGACCGTGACGGCCCACGTGGTCGTGAGCGCTCCCCGATGTAGCGGAGCCAGCGACCGAGCCGGCGTGCGCATGCCCCCACCCCGACTCCCCGCTCGTGTCCACCTTCACATCGACGCTGGCGATCCCGCTCTTCACCACGCGCGTGACCCGCAGGCGCCCCCGCCCCGCCCCGATCGCGTCGAGCGCATCGCCGATCACGTCCACCGGCACTCCCAGATCGATCAGCGCCGCCAGCATCATGTCGCCCGCCGCCCCGCTCGCGCAGTCGACGTGCAGATGACAGCCTCGCAGCGTCATCGCGCCGCCAGCCTCGCGATCTTCACCGCCGCCACCGCCGCTCCGACGCCGTTGTCGATATTCACCACCGTGATCCCCGGCGAGCACGACACCAGCATCGCCGCGAGAGCCACGAGCCCGTTCACCGACACGCCGTACCCGACGCTCGTCGGCACCGCCACCATCACTCGATCCACGAGGCCCGCCAGTACCGACGGCAGCGCCGCCTCCATACCGGCGGCGGCGATCACCACCTCAGCCGAGCGAATCTCGTCGAGCTTGGACATCAACCGGTGCAGGCCCGCGACGCCAACGTCCGTGATCCGCACGACCGGAGCGCCCAGGAACTCGCACACCAGCGACGCTTCTTCCGCGACCGGCAAGTCACTCGTCCCCGCGGCCACCACGGCGATCCGTGCCGCCGCCGGACGCCCCGCCGGCGTCCCGAGGATCACCACGCCCGCGAGCTCGTGCACGACCGCATCGGGCACGAGCGCCTTCACCGCCGCCGCCTTGGCTGGATCCACGCGCGTCGCGAGCGCCGCGCCCGAGACCGACGCCAGTTGCTTCAACGCCGACGCGATCTGCTCGGGGGTCTTGCTCGCGCCGTAGACCAGCTCGGGAATGCCCGTGCGGCGCTCGCGCTCGTGATCGAGGGTCAGTCCGTCAGTGCTCATCACTTCTTCCGCTTGGTGATCCGCACGGCTTCGATCGCGCGGTCGGAGGCCTCGATCACTTCGACGACCACCGCGGACAAGCTCAGAGTCTCGCCCTTGTCGGGGATGCGCCGGAACTTCTCGATGAGGAGGCCTGCGATGGTCTCGTAGTCGTCGCTCTCGGGCAGCCCCAGATCGAGCTCGGTGTTCAACCGCTCGACCGACGTCCTGGCTTCGACGCGCCACACCCCCGGCTTCTCCGGCTTGATGGGCGAGGGCTCGGTGTCGTACTCGTCGTCGATGTCGCCGACGATGATCTCGAGGAGATCCTCGATGGTGCAGATACCGACGGCCCCGCCGTACTCGTCGACGACGATCGCGAGGTGCGACTGCTCGGCCTGCAGCTGCACGAGCAGATCCGATGCCTTCATCGTCTCGGGCACGTAGGTCGGCGGATGGGCCAGCGTGGCCACGGTCTTGACGTCGGGCGTGCTCGCAGCCTGGAGGATATCGAAGACGTGCACGATGCCGACGATGTCATCGATGCGCGACCTGTAGATCGGCATGCGCGAGTGCTGCTTGTCGGCGATCTCGAGCGCGGCCTCGGCGATGGTGGTGTCGTCGGGGAGCGCCGTGATCTCGGAGAGCGGGACCATGAGCTCGCCAGCGGTGTAGGCCGAGAGCTCGAAGACGTTGGCGATCATCTCGCGCTCGTCGGCCCCGATCTCGGGGTTGTGCGACTGGGGCTCGCTCTCGATGAGCAGGGCGAGCTCGTCGCGGGTGACGAAGGCCTTCTTGCGGTCGGTGCGCGTGATCTTCGTGAGCGCGGCCGCGTAGCCCCCGACGATGGCGACGATGGGGCGAAGGACGAACGACATGAGCCGCAGCGGATTGATCAGGAGGTCCACCAGCCGGTCGGCGTGCGCCTGCGCGACCGCCTTGGGCATCATGTGACCGACCACCAGCAGCGGCGGCACGACGATGAGTGGCGCCCAGAGCGGCGAGCGACCACGCTCCGATAGCTCGAGGCCGAGGGCGATGACCGCCACCAGCATCGCCAGGTTCGCCCCGACGAGGGTCGTGGCGAGCGTCACCTGCGGAATCGCGAGCATGCGCTCGGTGCGGGCGGCCCGCGAGCTCCCCGCGGCGGCGCGGGCGCGCAGGCGATTGCGGTCACACGCCGTGATCGCGACCTCCGAGCTGACGAAGAAGCCCTGCGCGAGGACACACACCCCGAGCACGAAGATCAGCGTTTGCGTCGAGATGGTCATGACGACTTCAGATCCTCGACGTCGACGGCCGGCGGCGTCATCTCCTCGACGTCCGGGATGGAAGCGACGCCGATGTCGTGCATGGAGCGCAGCGCCGGCAGCGGGGCCTCGACATCATCGGCATCCACGCGCGGCACCGGGCCCGTTTGCTCGGGGGCCGTGCCGGGCCGCGAGGGCCGGGTGGGAATGAGCACGCCCGACTCGGGGGTCGTGAGCGACGGCGAACCGACGGCCGGCGTGCGGGGGCGGCCGCCGGGCGGAATCGAGTTCTGGATGCCGGCTCGCTCGTCGCGGAGCAAGCCGAAGATCTGCGCGAGCAGGTCATCCATCGTCACGAGACCGAGGACCTTGCCGTACTCGCTGACGATGATCGCCATGTGGACCTTCTTCTGCTTGAAGGTCAAAAACAGACGCTTCACGGGCGTCGTGCGCGGGACGAACAGGGGCTCGTGGAGCAGCTCGCCCAGCGGGCGGCCGAGCGCCTGTCCCGAGACGGTACGGACGAGATCCTTGGCATTCAGGATGCCGCGGATGTTGTCCACGGACTTCTGGTAGACGGGCACGCGGGAGAAGCCGCGAGCGGCGAGCTCCTTCACCATGCGCTGGTTGGGCAGGTCGTAGGACAGGGCGAACATGCGGTCGCGGGGCGTCATGACCTGTCCGACATTCTTGTCGTTGAACTCGAACACGCGGTGGATCAGCCGGCGCTCGCGCGCGTCCACCTGCCCCTGGGCCGAGCTCGCGTCGATCAACGCCTTGAAGTCGTCCTCCGAGAGGTCACGGGTGGGCCGGGTTCTCACCGCGTCACCGAACGGCCGCAGCAGGACCGTCGACAGCGTCTGCATGACGATCCGGATCGGCGTCATGAGCAGCGCGAAGAGCGACAGCGGGGCCACGCATACGCGTGCCCAGACCATCGGCGCCTTGGCCGCGATCGTCTTCGATGTCACCTCGGCGAGGAGCACCACCAGTGGCAAGGCGATCGCGAGGGCGATGCCGGCGTTCGCCCAGATCGAGCTCGTCGGCGCCAGGGTCAGCACGGCGGCGAGGACGGTGGTCGCGAGCAGCGAGTTGAACACCTGGCTGCCGATCAGCACGGTCGCGATCAGGCGGCGCGGCCGCTCGAGGATGCGCAGGATCCGCTTGTCGGCATAGTGCTCCGACCGCCCGAGGGCTTCGCGGTCCACGCGGCGCAGCGAGAACAGCGCGACCTCGGTGCCGCTGCAGAACGCGGAGATGAGGACGCACGCCACCGCGACGGGAATCGCGATCGACAGGTCCCCCATCTGCTCGATGCCGTCGCCGCTCACGATGGCCCCGGGAACGTCGCGGTGAAGACCGAGCCCTGCCCCGGCGTCGTGTCGACCCAGATTCGCCCACCATGCGCCTCGACGTACGCCTTCGCCAGCGTGAGCCCGAGGCCGGTACCACCGAACGCGCGGGTCGACGACGAATCGACCTGGAAGAACGGCTCGAAGATCTTCGCGACCTGGTCGCCCGAGATGCCGATGCCCGAGTCGGTCACCACGACCTGCACGCCGAGGAGACTCGGCTGCTCCGGCGCACCGGGCGCCAGCGGCCCCCGCCGCACCTCGATCCCGACCTTGCCGCGATCGGGCGTGAACTTCACTGCGTTCGAGATGAGGCTCGTGATCACCTGCCGGATCTTTCGGCGATCGCCGAGGACCTGGCCGTCGTCGCTGGTGGCGAGCTGGATCACGATGCCGCGGCGCTCGGCCTGCGGCTGGAACGTGGCGACCTCGGAGGCCACGACATCGGCGAGCGAGAACGAGTTGCGCTCGAGCGCGAGCTGCCCCGACTCGAGCGTCGCCACGTCGAGCACGGACGTGATGAGCGAGAGCAGCTGGTCGGCCTTCCCGAGGATCGTCGTCAGGTACTCCTTCTGGTCCGACGACACGGGCCCCGCGAGCCCCTCGACCATCATCTCCGCGTAACCGATCACGCTCGTCAGCGGCGTGCGGAGCTCGTGCGACATCGTCGCGAGGAAGTTCGACTTCAGGCGATCGAGCTCCTCGAGCCGCGCCACTGCCTTCGACAACCGCGCGTTGTGCTCGGTGAGCTCCGCGAAGGTCAACCGCATCGCGTCCTCGTGGGTCATCGCCGCGAGCTCGCGAGCATACGAGTGATGAACCAGCAGGCCGAGCGCCTGACGCGCGAGCGTGATCGCGGCGTCGGCCTGCGGCCCCGTGGCCGCGAGCTGGGCGATCAGGTCGCCGTCGTGCTCCACCGGATGGCGGGCGGGCCCTGCCGATGGGGGTCCGGCCACTCGCCGCCCGGCCCGATCGAAGATCGCGATCTGCCCGCCGAGGGCCCCCGTCACCGCTTCGATCAGCTCGTCGAGCTCACCGGATGGAATCAGACGCGTCAGCTCGATCCTGTCATCGATCAGACCGCTCCGCCCTTCGGCTGCGCTGCCGGCGGTGGTCCCGCCGTCGATCGGACCGCTCCGCCCTTCGGCTGCGCTGCCGGCGGTTGTCCCGCCGTCGATCGGACCGCTCCGCCCTTCGGCTGCGCTGCCGGCGGTCGCCCCGCCGTCGAC
>JALHPV010000258.1 GCA_022842285.1 Kofleriaceae bacterium | reverse complement strand
GCCCAGGGTGACGGCCACGCGACGGCGATCGCGTGCGGCGACGAGACCTGGCTGTATCTCGCGGCGGATCGTGCGCGCCGCGCCGGTCTCGCCTGTGTCGGCCTGTCGACGGAGCAGCACCTCGACTATCTCGGCTGGGCCCAGATCGCCGCGGCGGTGGTGAAGCACGTGAAGGCGACGCTGGTGCTCGTCGACGAAGTGAGCCGCCCCGAGCGCGCGGCCGAGGTCGCCGCGATCGCGGAACAACTCGACTACGCGCAGCTCACGCACGTGGTGAAGATCGCGCTGAACGATGGCGTCGTCGACGCCGTGCGCAGCGCGGGCTCCGAGCTCCAGCTCTGTCGCGTGCGCGGTACGGCCGTCATCGGCCTGCGGATCGCGGGCGAGCCCATCGACGAGTACCCGACGCCGGTGCCATCGAGTGCCCTCCAGCGCGTTGACCTCGCGACGCTGGGGCTCGACGCGAACATCCTCGCGCATCGTGCCCTGCCGCCGCGCTCTCCGCGCGACCCCCGCAAGTCTGTCGATCGCGTCGCCGAGCTCGTCGCGCTCTACACCGCTCCCCGGAGGCTGTAGTGCCCGCCGAGCCACGAGTCGAGCAGCCATGGGGAAGGTAGCCATCGCGCCGTCGTCCCTCGCGGAGCGCGTCGGCGTCATCGCCCCGGCGAGCCTCGGTACGACGGCGATCGCGGCGCTGCGGGCCCGTGGCATCGAGGCGGCGCTGCACACGCGCGCCGATGATGTCCCGGGCACCGACGTCGTCGCCTGGGCGCTCGAGGCGCTGCCCACGCCCGCCGCCGCTGTCGAGCTGGCCAGCGCGTGTACGCGGGCGGCCGCCGCGGGCCGGCCCATCTGCGTGCTGGCCCCGCCCCTCCGAGGGACGACGCGCACCGCGATCGAACGGGCTGCCGCGCTCTCGTACCTGCGCGCGCATGGCGCCGCCCTCTGCCACGACGTCGATGCCTGGCTCGAAGCGATCGTGATGCTGGTGCGGTACGGCCTACCTGCGGGACCACGCACCGCCGTCATCGCCGAGCCCGGCTCGTGGCTCGAGATGCAGACGCAGATCGTGGCGAGCGAGCTCGAGACGGCCGGAACCCGGGCGCTCCTCGTCGACAACGACGAGCCCACCGACGTGGTGCTGCACGACGCGGCGCTCCCTCCGCGGACGTCCGTCCCCGCCCTCGTGGTCCCCGTCGCTCCCCGTGGTGAGCTCGCGCACGGCGCCGCCCTGCACGGGGCTCGCGCGGCGCTCGCCGCGATCGCGATCCTCGGTCGCGCCGCCGAGCGCATCGCTGTCGGGCTCGGTCCGGCCCCCACGAGCGCCAGCGCCGAGCTCGGCATCGATGCCGCGAAGCTCGAACGCCAGACCTCCAAGCTCGCCCCGTACACCCGGCTCGGCGATCACGAGACGAAGGTCCTGCTCTCCGCTTATGGAGTGCCCATCACGCGCCAGGCGGTGGCCACGACCCCGTCGGCGGCGGTGAAGGTGGCGCGCAAGGCAGGCTTCCCCGTCGAGGTGAAGCCGTGGGGCCACGACGTCCCGACGGAGACCGCCGGGTGCCCGCTCGAGAAGAACGTGACCAGCGACGCCCTCGTGCGCGCCGCGTTCACGTCCGTCCTCGCCGCCGCCGGCAAGGCGAACCAGGATGGCGCGGCCGTGATCGTTCGCGAGACGCCGCCCGCCGGCCGCGAACTCGCCGCCTCGCTCCTGCGCCTCCCCTCTCTCGGGTGGACGGTCGTGCTCGAGACGCCCGGCACCCAGATCGCCGCTGCCCCCGCGCCGCTGCGGCTCGTCGATGCGCTGGCCCTCGCTGCGCAAGTGACGTCATCGCGCGCCGGCGACGCCGAGCTCGACCGCGCCGGCCTCGCGAACCTCCTCCGCCGGGTGTCCCACCTGGTCGTCGATCTCGATCAGCGCCTGCTCTCGCTCGAGCTCTCGCGGATCATCGTCGGCGGCCGGGGTGCGCGCACCCTCGTCGTCGACGCACACGCCGACCTGCGCTGAACCGCGACGTCACTCCAGGGTCTCCAGCAGCGCGCTCGCCGCCTCGATCTCGGTTTGCTGCGCGGGAGTCGCCACGACGAGGAACGACTCCAGATCCGACCTCGCCTGCTTCGTGTGCTTGAGGCGTGCGTGCACGCAGCCTCGCGCGTACAGCCCACGGGGGTCGTTGGGCGCGACCTTCAGGTGCTCCGTGAACGCCTTGATCGCCGCCTTGTCGTCGCCACCCCGCATCAGCGCGCGGCCGAGGTCGTAGCGCACCGCGGGGTCGTTCGGCAGCACGTCGACGGCGAGCCGCGCCACCGTGACCGCCTCGGCGTCGTAGCCCCAGCGGCCATAGAGCGCCACGAGCGTCCGGTACGGCAGCGCGTCGCGTGGCCCCCGCGAGATGGCGGTCGTGAGTGCGGTCGCCGCCGCGCCATCGAAGCCGCGCTGGGCGTGCACGAGGCTCAGATAGTAGTGCCCGCGCCAGAGGTCCGGCTCGAGCTGGACCGCGAGGCTGAGCTCCACCTCGGCCGCGTCGAGGTCCCCGGTGTTGAGATAGATGAGCCCCGCGAGCATGCGGAACATCGGCTGACTCGGGTGGTGGCGCAGGCCCTTCTCGATGAACTCCGCCGCGGCGCTCCAGTCCTGGGTCGCGACGTTGGCCGCCGCGCCCATGTAGTACGCGTTCGCGTGCCCGGCCCATAACCGCGTCGCGTTCCCGCACCGCTTGCCCGCCTCCTCGTACTGGGCGAGGCCGTAGAGCCTCACACACTCCGCGTAGTCGGCCTCGGCGATGTTGCGCTGCGCCGCATCGGGCGCCGGCAACGGCTTCGGCACGGTGAGCATCCCCGCCGGCTGAGGGTTCACGATCGCCTCGATGGTCGCCTCGCCCGTCGCTGCCTCCAGCGACCCGAGCTCGATGACACCGTCGCCATAGCCACCGGTCACGGTCACGAAGCTCCCGGCCTTCATCGCCGTCGCGCCCGCTACGCGTACGAGTCCCGGGCCCTGGCGCGTCTCCGCGAGCGCGAACGACGTCCGCGTCTTCGCGGTGACGTAGCCGCGGACGCTCACCTGCGAGCCAACCGGGTCCTGGCGCCGTAGCGCGCGCGGCGACAGCACCCCCGGCTCGTAGACCAGCAGCTCGAACGCGGGTACGGCCGGCGTGCCGAGCAATGGCCCGCGCGCGGTCTCGGGCGCGATTCCCTGCGCCTGTCCCGGCGCGGCCATCGCCGCGACCAGCCCGAGGACGACCGCGGCGCGCATGCGCCGAGTATCTCAGCGGGCGAGCTCGGCGGCGAGAGCGATCAGCGTCGCGCGCACGTTCAGATCGGCATCGGCCAGCACGCGATCGAGGAGCCCCGCGAGGAGCTTGCCGACCTGTGGTCCGGGCGGGAGCGCGAGGGCCGCCATCAGCTCGCTCCCGGTGACGGCCAGCTCGCCCAGCGCCAGCGCATCGCCCCGCTCGAGGATCGCCGCGGCGCGGTCGGCCAGCGCGGTCGCCCCGTCGGCACGCCACACCGCCGCCGCGATGAGAGCGTGAGATCGGGTCACATCCGCGAGCAACCGCCTCACGCCCGCATCGGTCCAGGCGGAGACGGACGTGGCACCGGCGGTGGCGGCGACGATCGCGGCCCGCGCGAGCTCCTCGTTCGTGAACTTCAGCGCGCGCAGGATGCCTTCGACCTGCTTCTGGCCCGCGCGGTCCACGCGCTCGGGGGTCTTCGATGGAGCGACGAGGTCGAACGCGAACGCGGCCAGCCGCGCCTCGGAGGGCGCCGCATCGACACGCGTGAGCCACGGCTCGACCCGACCGGCGAGCCTCGCGGCGAGGGCGGGGATGATGGACGCGATGATGCCCGTGGCGTGGGCGTCGCGGAGGCCACGCGAGGGCTGGCGGGTCGCGAGGAGCTTGCGCAGCTCGTCGGAGACGCGTTCGCGGGAGACCTTCGCGAGCGACGGCAGCGCGGGGACGATGCCGCGCACGGTGTCGGGATGGAGCGGCACCTCGAGCACGGCGGCGAAGCGCACCGCGCGCATCACGCGCAGGCCGTCCTCGGTGAAGCGCGCGACGGCGTCCTCGTACACGTCGCCGGTCGGGCCGACGGCGCGGAGCTGGCCGTCTCGCAGGTCCGCCAGCCCGGCGTACGGATCGACGAGCTCGCGCCGCGCAGGGTCGTAGGCCATCGCGTTCACGCGCAGGTCGCGGCGAGCGAGATCCTCGACGAGCGGCACGCCGAAGCGGACGTGATCCGGACGTCGCGAGTCGGTGTAGGCCCCCTCGCCGCGAAAGGTCGTGACCTCGACGTTGATCGGCGCCCGCGTGCTGCGATCCACGACGGTGACCGTGCCGTGTTGCAGGCCCGTCGGGATCGAGCGCGGGAAGAGCTCCATCACCTCCTCGGGCGGCGCGCTCGTCGCCACGTCCCAGTCGCCGGGCTCCCGGCCGAGGATCGCGTCGCGCACGGCGCCCCCGACGGCGACCGCCTGATGGCCCGCATCCGCGAGGCGGGTGCACACGGCCCGGACATACGGGGGCAACACGGCTTCGATCCGCGCCACGAGCTCGCTCTCGCCGACGTCCTGCACGCTACTCCGTGGCAGCGGCACCGCGGAGGCGCGCGAAGATATCGGCCGCGCGGGCGCGGAGCTTGGCGGCCTCGGGGCCACCGCCGGTTCGATCCTTGAGCGCGGCGAGGCCCTGGAAGGCCCGGGCGAGCTCGACCTCGTGCTTCACGGCCGCGAGGATGTCGATGGCGCGGCGGAAGTGATCCTCGGCGTCGCCGTCGCGGCCCGCGGCTGCTTCCACCTCGCCGATGACACGGTAGCCGCAGCCGATGTGCGCCCGGAGGCCGACCGCTTCGGCGACGGCGACGCCGGCGTGCGCTTCGACCTCCGCCTCGACGAGGCGGCCGAGGGACAGGTGCACCTGCGCGAGCCGGTGGTGCGAGGTGACGAGGGCGACGCGATCACCGAGGCCCGCGGCCAGGTGCTTGGCCTCGGAGAGGTCCTTCACCGCCTCGGCGCCGCGGCCCGCGGCTGCCTTCACTTCGCCGGAGCGCGAGAGGACGTCGGCGAGGGCGAGCTTGTCGCCGATCTCGGTGGCCATGTGGCGGGCTTCGGCGAGGAGCTCGAGCGCCGTCTCGTGGTTGCCGTCCTCGGCGTGGACTCCCGCGAGGTCCGACAGCGACTGCACGATGCCGACGAGGTCGCCGATGTCGCGGCGCAGATCGAGGGCCTCGCGGAACTGGTTGATGGCCGCCTTGAAGTTGCCCGTGTCGTGGTGGACGCGGCCGATGTTGGCCAGCGACAGCGCGATGGAGCGACGATCACCGAGGGCGCGGCGCGTGGTGAGCGCCTGGCGATGGAAGTCGAGGGCCTGGCCGTAGGCGCCGCGGAGCCAGTGGATGCGGCCCATATCGTCGAGAGCCGAGGCGATGCCGCGGTCGTCGCGCGAGCGTTCGAAGAGGTCGTGGGCGCGGCGGAGGTGCTCCATCGCGACGTCGTAGTTGCCGTAGCGGCGCTGGCCACGCGCGAGCCGGCTGTACGCCGCGCCGGCCTTCGCGAGGTTGTCGTAGCGCCAGGCGAGCTGGAGCATCTGCCGGAAGGTGGCCATGGCCTCCTCGGTGCGCCCGATCTGCTCGAGGACATCGCCGAGGTTGTGGAGAGCATCGATGCGCGCGGGGGCGTCAGCCTCGCCGAGCATCGCCAGGCCCTTGCCGTAGAGCGTCTGGGCCTCCTCGGGGGCGTAGCGCAGGCGGGCTCGATCGCCGCCTTGCAGGTAGCACCGCGCCGCACGCCGGGCCTCGCCGCCCTTCTCGTACAAGTTGGCGAGGAACTCGAGCTGCTCGTCGGTACGCTGCGCCGTCTTGGCCTCGAGCCACTGGGCGGCCGACAGGTAGTAGCGCGCGAGGCGGCCGTGCTCCGTCGAGCGCACGATCAGCTCGCGCTCGAGGTTGTGCTTGAAGACGACCTCGTTTTCGCCCGGAATGCTCGAGTCCTCGGCGTCGAGGGGCAATACGTAGTCCTGGTCGGCGAGGATCGAGATCAGATCGCTGACGCGGCGGCGGACGTCCTCGCCCTCCCCCCATTCGAGATCCAGCGGGCCAGGCGGCAGCGGGTCGTTCGCCTTCTCCAGTCGAGTCATCGCGATCACCGCCGAGACCCAGAAGACGTTGCCGAACACGGCTGCCTTCTCGAGCAGGTCACGCTCCTCGTGCTCGAGCGCGGCGATGCGCCCTTCGATCGCCTCGTCGATGGTGATCGGCAGCTCGGTCGCGAGCGCCTGCTCGGGATCGAGGACCCACTGGGTCGGCGTGGTGGTGATCGTCCCGTTCTCGAGGAACAGCTTCACCAGCTGCTCGAGGAAGGCCGGATTGCCGCCGGTCTGCTCGACCGCCGCCTGGAGCACGTCGTCGGGGACGTCGCCGCACTTCGTGAGGAGGTGCTTGAACATCACCTCGGCGTCGTCGGCCTCGAGGTTCCGGAGATCCACGCGTTCGTGGTCGACGGCGCCCTGCCCCCAGTCGCCCGCGTGCACGAGCATCTCGGGGCGCGCGGCCGCGATCAGCACGACGGGCGAGCCGCCCAGTGTCGCCGCCAGGTCGCTCACCACCTGCAGCGTCTCGCCATCGGCCCACTGCATGTCGTCGAAGACCAGGACGAGTGGACTGTGCGCCGAGTCGCGCTCGATGAAGTGGCGGAGCGCCGCGCGCCCGATGGGCCGCCGCTGCTCGGGATTCTCGAGGAGCGTCCGCAAGAACGGGGTCGGTCCGAAGTCGAGCCCGACGTAGCTACCGAGGACGTGGAGCATCTCTGCGCCGTCGTCGCCGCCGAGGACCTCGCGCACCTCGTGCGAGAAGCGCAGCTTCACGATGTCGTCGCCGTCCGGCGGAAGTGCGAAGCGATCCCGCAGCAGAGCGGCCAGGGCGGCCAGCGGCACGGGAGCGCCACTCGGCTCGCGCGCGGCCGCACCGTGGTAGACGCGACAGCCCCGCTCCGAGCCGGGGGCGGTCAGGCGGGCGATGAGCTCGTTGATGAGGCGACTCTTGCCGGTGCCCTGGTTGCCGACGATCGTGACGAGCTGGGGCGCCTGGAAGTCGACCGCACGCGTGACGACGTCCTCGAGGGTGGCGAGCTGCTTGGCCCGGCCCACGAGCGGACTGCGGACGCTCCGAGGCGACCCCGGATCGATCCCGACCATGCTGCGATTGCGCGCCGGAACCGGCACGGGGGTGCCCTTGGCCCCCGCCGGGATCGGCGGCGGCTGCGCGGCTACGACAGACTTTGACCCCAGGGGGGCGGTCTGGGTCGCAGCTGACCGGCTGGCGGGGGGCCGGGGCGGTCCTGTGCTCACCGCACAAAAGCTTATCCGAGCACGTCAGCACCGCGCGAGGTTTTCACTGCCCTACCAAACCGGTGTAACGTCATCCCTGGGATGGGACACCGCGCGCATGCGCTCGGCTTCGCTTGCCTTCTGACCGGGCTTGCGGGCTGCCCCACGGTCGACCTCGGCGACACGCCGACGGATATCAACCTGTGCAACCCGCCAGGGGGGCGCGAGTACTTCGACGAAATGGTCTGGCCCGAGTTCGTCCGCCCGTCGGATACAGCCAACGGCTGTACCCGATCCGGGGGTTGTCATAATGAGGGTGGTGGCACCGCCCTCAACTTCCGGACGAACCCACTCGACCTCGCCTTCAACTACCGCCAGGCCCAGGTCTTCCTGAACTGCGGTACGCCCGGGGCGAGCGACTTCCTCACCAAACCCCTCGCCGGCATCGAGCCGCACGGCGGTATGGACATCTTCTCGAGTGAGAGTGATCCCGCCGTCCAGGTCTTCCTCGGATGGTTCGAGTGAAGCAAGCCCTGCTTGTGGCCGCCGCCATCGTCGCCGTGTCCTCGCAGGACGCGGCCGCGGATGCCTATGTCCGGGTCATCTCCCAGGATGCCGCGGTGTACTCGGGCCCCGGCGCCAACTACCGCGAGCTCGCCACCCTCGAGCGCGACCAGGTGTTCGCGGTCCTCGAACGCGGCACCCGCGACTACTGGTTCAAGATCGAGCTCGAGGACGGCACGAGCGCGTGGATCCTGGGGGACCTCGTCTTCCCGTTCGAGGTCGGCGACGAGGAGCAGCCCGGCATCTTCACGCGGATGGGGCGCGCGATCCGCAAGGCGATCCTCGGCCCCTCCCCCGCTCCCTACGCCAACATCGGCCTGTCGTTCTCGGCGGGCGTCCTCGATTCCGAGGGCATCTTCATGCTGCGACCGTCGGTGCTGATCGATCCCCACTGGGCGATCGAAGCCTTCGGCGGCCTCTCCCCCCGCGCCGAGAAGGATCTCTTCGTCGGCGGCCTGGGCTTCGTGCTGCGGCTGATCCCCGGCGCCGTGATCGGACCCTACGTCTCCCTCTCGACGGGCGCGGTGCGGGTGCGGCCCAAGGCCGACAACTTCGTCGACAAGAACGAGACGATCATGGCGCTCGCGGCCGGTGGCGGCATCGAGATCACGTTCAAGAAGCAGATCACGGTGCGCATCGACGCCCGCAACTGGACGCTCTTCGACGAGAACAAGGCGAGCAACGGCCAGGAGTACTCCGGCGGGCTCGCGATCTTCTTCTAACCAGGTGTACGCCCCATGAAGCTCCTCCTTGCCCTCGTCGCGCTCGCATCCATCGGTTGCGGCAAGCATGCCGTGCGCGCGAACGAGAAGCAGTACCTCGCCGATCCGGTCATGGTCTTCGACGAGGATCCGCACGAGGCGTCCTCCACCGAGCACATCCGCACGAACCGCGAGGGCTCGGCCGGCGGCAAGGGCGCCGGCGGCGGAGGCTGTGGATGCAACTGAGCCGGATCGATGACCAGCGACGGCGCCGTGCGCCGGAGCTGTCGACCCGGCCGCTCGCCGGGGCGCTGATCGCGGTCGCGCTCCTGGCCTCACCGGCGCTGGCGGAGGATCGCGCCGAGTTCTCGACGACCTTGTTCGCGGAGAAGCGCGCGGGCGCCGCCGGCGGGCTCACGGTGCTCCACCCGCAGGCGCTGTTCGGCATCGATCTCGGCCAGTTCGTCACCCTGGACGTCGGCTACAGCGCCGATGTTGTCTCCGGTGCCACCGCGTCCGTCTATCAGGTCGATGCCGTCTCGGCGGCGACGAAGTTCTCCGACCTGCGCCACGAGGGCACGTTCGCGCTCGGCCTCCGCGGCAAACGCTCGCGCCTGACCGTCACCGGCACGTTCGGTACGGAGCGCGACTATCTCTCGCGTCAGATCGGCGCGAGCGCGTCGATCGACCTGCCCGGCCGCAACACCACCGTCGGCGTCGCGTACACCCACGGCTTCGACTCGGTCTGCAACCACGACAACGGCGATGCGACCCCGCTCGAGTCACGTGCGCTCACCGGCGACGAGCCGTGCGCGAAGCCCGACTTCATCAAGGGCACCGACACGGCCGGCGTGACGCGCTGGGAGAGCCTCGACATCGACACCGCCGCGCTCTCCATCACCCAGAACATCTCGCCCACGATGAACCTTCAGGGCAGCCTGTTCGGCCAGGTCAGCGAGGGCTTCCAGTCGAACCCGTACCGCCGGGTGCGCATCGGCCCGAACGCTCCGCAGGAGAACATGCCCGACACCCGCGCGCGGTGGAGTGTCTCGGCGCGCCTGAACCGCTACATCCCCTCGCTGCACGCCGCTGCGCACTTCGATGCCCGCTTCTATAACGACACGTGGGGCGTCTCGAGCGGCAATCTGGAGATGGCGTGGTCGCAGTACGCGGGCAAGAGCCTGCTGCTCCGCGTCTTCGTCCGCGCCTACCAGCAGACGGCCGCGACCTTCTTCAAGGACGCGTTCTACTACCAGACGGAATCGACGGCCGGCGAGTACTTCACCGGCGACCGCGAGCTCTCGCCGGTCCGCAACGGATCGCTCGGCGCGAAGCTGACGCTGATCACGATCGGCGAGGACAAGCCCGTGTGGGGCATATTCGATCGCCTGGCGCTCAACCTGCGTGGTGAGGCCTTCCTCATCGGAAACCTCGCGGCGGACAGCCTCGAGAACAACCCGATGGGCATCGATACGCAGTTCATCTACGGCACGGCGTTTGTCGACAGCGTGATGATTCAGCTAGGACTTCTCGGCAGTTACTAGCCGTCCGTCACATTCCGCCGCGGCCGGTATCTATACCTTCGCTGATGCGGAACCTAGCTCGCCTGGCCGTCCTCTGCCTTCTCGTCGCTGGCTGCGGCGAGGTGGTGAACTCCAACCGCAATCCCGACGCGCCCGAGGAGCCGGATGCCGAGCCCGATGCCGACGGGATGACGGACCCCGACGGCGAGGAGCAGCCGGGGCTCGTCTCGGTCACGGTGACCGCGGGCGGCTCGGGCACGGGGGTGGTGGTCTCCGAACCGGCGGGGATCACCTGCCCGGGCACGTGCGAGCTGAACGTCGAGCCCGGGACCGTGGTCACGCTGTCGGTACAACCGGGCAATGGCGCCACCTTCGAGGGCTGGACCGGCGGGTGCAGCGGGTCCGATGTGGCCTGTCAGCTGGTCGCCGACG
>JALHPV010000257.1 GCA_022842285.1 Kofleriaceae bacterium | reverse complement strand
GCAGGGGTCCGACCCCTGCGACACCTCGACTGTCAGATCGACACGTGTCGCAGGGGTCCGACCCCTGCGACACTACGAGTGTCAGCTGCGCGAAGCGCCCTGGCGTCTCTGGGGCACGAGCGCTGGGCTCGAGCGCGACTGAACGAGATACGATCTAGATCAGGGGCAGGAACTCGACGCCGATGAACGGGATGATCGGCAGGCCGGGGATCTCGTCGGGCTGGCCGGTGTCGAAGTTGATGCCTTCGCGGCCCTCGATGTTGCGGCGGTTGGTGACGTTCTGGATGTCGAAGTAGAGGACGAGGTCGCCCCAGCACTTGTGCCACCGGCGGTCGGCGCGCAGATCGAGGGTGAAGAAGGTCGGCAGGTTGTCGGAGTACGGCTCGCCTTCGACGAAATCCCCCACGTTCGGGTCGTAGCCCACGGTGGGCGTGTACGGGTTGCCGCTGACGAGCTGGATGCGCGCCCCGAACTTCCACTTCGTGTACTGCTTGCCGACGACGAGCTGGAGGTTGTGGCGCTGGTCGAGCTCGAAGGGCCGGCGGCCGATGCCGCTGCGCGGATCGTCGACGCGCTGGGCGTTGGCGAGGGTGTAGGAGAGCATCGTGAAGAGGCCGTCGACGTTGCGCTTCACCTGGAGCTCGAGGCCCATGTTGCGGCCGCGGCCGACGTTGGTGCGGTACTGCGAGATGCCGAGCTGCTTCTCGAGGAGGAGCTCGAAGGTCGGACCGAGGCCGCCGAGCTCGGGGTCGCCGTCGTCGAAGCTGCCGGGGCGGCGCGTCTTGATGCCGAGGCCTTGCACGTCGGAGTAGAAGCCGGTGAGCGAGGCGAGGATCTCGTGGGGGAACTGCGTGTCGACGCCGAGGGTGAGCTGATCGGCGTGCGAGCCATCGAGCTCGCGGTTGCCGCCGTCGGGATCCACGTCGCCGGGCGTGGGCGGCTGCGAGAAGCGGCCGATGGACTGCCGGAGCGCGATCGTCGGTGTGAGCTGCATCGCGATGTTGAGGCGCGGGTCGATCGCGAGCTCGCCCGACAGGCCATACGCCTCGACGCGCAGGCCCGGCTTGATCGAGGCGCGATCGCCCCACAGCTTGTAGCGGAGCTCGCCCCACAGGGCGAGGTCGCTCCAGGCGAGGGTCGAGTTGCCGCCGAGGATCGAGTCGCCGTCGTCGTCGGGGCCATCCATGAACTCGTTGCCGAAGTTCAGCTGCGAGAGGTAGCCGCTGGATAGCTCGAGGCCCCCGCGCAGGTGGCCCCACGTCGAGTCGCGGGTGATATCGCTGCGGACCCCGCCGAGGTACAGCGGACGCGAGAACTCGGAGTCGGGCTCGTTGAAATCGTCATCGCCTTCCTGGGAGAGCGTCAGGCGATTGGTACCGAGCCACGGCGTCACGCGCAGCGTGACCTGGCCCCAGTTGCGCAGGTACGGGACGGCCGCGCGCACGAAGGCCGAGGTGACGCCGATCTCGTCGCTGGCGACGCGGTCGATCGAGCCGAAGATCATTGGCGTGAAGCGGCCCCGCTTGCGCGGATCGCCGAAGGTCGTGCGCACCTGGAAGTCCAGGTAGCTCGGCAGGGGAATATCCGACTCGACGAAGGGCCGCGCGAGCGCGTCGAAATACGAGCGCCGCACGCCGATCAAGATGCCGCCCGACTTGAGGGGGCCCTCCGCCTGGATCGACGAATCGAAGAGCCCGATCGAGCCCCCGAGGCGCCAGCGATCGGTGCGCGGTTCGCGGGTGGTCAGCGTGACGATGCCACCCTGCGCGCGACCGTAGCCCGCGTCGAAGGCGCCGGCAGTGAGGGTCAGGTCGGAGAGCATCCCGCTCGGGTAGAACGAGGTGACGCCGCCGAAGTGGAAGGCGATGGGCACCTCGATCCCGTCGAGATAGACGGCCGAATCGCGCGGCGATGATCCGCGCAGGACGAGGCCGCCGAACGAGAAGGGAATGCGCGCCACGCCGGGTAGCACGGTGGTCGCGCGCAGGATGTCGTTGCCGGCGCCGGGGATGGACCGGATCTCGTCGACGGTGAGCTTGTAGGAGAGCGGCTTCGTCTCCTCGGGGGTCTTGCCGCTGACCTGGATCACCTCGGCGCCCGAGGCGGCGGTGAGCTCGACGCGGAGGAGGTCGTCGGTCGACTTCACCTTGAGGGTGAGGACCTCGTAGCCCTCGGCGACGATCGTGATGTCCTTGTCGTCGGGACCAAGCGTGACGGTGAAGTAGCCGTCGAGGTCCGAGACGCCCGTGGCGCCGCCGTCGCTCAGCACCGAGGCGTTGGCGATCGGGAGCGGCGAGTCCTGGGCCGTGATCACGCCCCGCAGGATGCGGAGCGGGACGACAGGCTCCGCGGGCGCAGGCTGCGCATCCGCGGGGACGGA
The DNA here is from genome assembly GCA_022842285.1 of Kofleriaceae bacterium. GTDB lineage: Bacteria > Myxococcota_A > Polyangia > Haliangiales > Haliangiaceae > JABFXX01. Next base: position 8,301 of record JALHPV010000257.1, on the reverse strand, counting down.
GGCCGCGAGGATCGCGGCGAGTACGAGGAGCTTGCTTATTCGGTGACCGTGACGCTGTTCATCATGACAGGCGTCACCGGGCGGTCGTTCTGGTTGGTCTTCGTGCTCTCGATCTTCTTCACGATGTCGAGACCCGCCGTGACCTTGCCGAACACCGGGTGCTTCGACGGGCCCGGCGTGAACCAGTCGAGGCGCGCGTTGTTCGCCGTGTTGATGAAGAACTGCGCGCCACCCGAGTTCGGGGCGCCCGTGTTCGCCATCGAGAGCGTGCCCGGCTCGTTCGAGAGCTTGTGGGCCGGCGGGTGCTCGTCCTGCACGCGGCCGAGCGGAGATCCGCCGGTCCCGCAGCGCGGGCTGTTCGGATCCTTCGAGAATTCGCACCCGAACTGGATCATGAAGCCCTCGATGACGCGGTGAAAGTGGAGCCCGTTGTAAAAGCCCTGCTTTGCCAGCTTGATGAAGTTGCCCGCGGTGATGGGCATCTTGTCGAGGAAAATCTCGGCAGTGAACGACCCCAGGGTCGTGTCGAAGGTCGCGGTCGGATTGGCCATGGCCAGAGGCTTACCCCAACTACGGCACGATGTGGTCGATCGCGAGGGCCACGATCGCGATCAGCCGCTTGGCCTCTTCGTGCTCCACGTTCGCCTGGATGAACTCGTGCAGCGGGAGTTGCGCTTCCTCGAGCTTTTTCAGGACCTCGCCCCGCGCGGCCACGTCGAGGTCCTCGAACGTGAGCTCGCGGATCTTCGCCCCCGCGCGATGGAAGCACTCGGCGACGAGCGCGCAGTGAAAGATCACGCTGACGATCGACTCCGCGCCGCCGAGCTCTGACTCGTGCGCGCTGATGAACTGGACCGTCTGGACCTGGTACTGCACGAAGTTACCCACAAGCGTGGCGGAATAGTCGGCATCCTTGGCCATCCGCTGTGAGGCCTCGGTCACGACGGTCATGCATTGGTCCTGCGTAAGCTTCATGCGGTCCCCCAGCCTCGCTGGACTCGGTTGTTCGAGGATGCTACTGCCAACATTGGTCGCGGTCGACAAGCGTGGCGTTCGAGATCCAGAGCACGGCACTTCGGCGCGGAATCGCGGTGCCCATCGCGGTCTCGGTGGTGCTGCACGTCATCCTGTGGTTGGCGGGGGTAGGTCTCCATCCGGCCCGGACCGTCGAGACCGAGGTCATCGACATCGAGGTGACGCCCGAGGCCCCCGAGGTCCAGGCCCTCCCCGAGGAGACCGAGACCCCGCCGGAGGAGCGCGACACCCCGGCCGCCCTCGACGATCCGGACCCCACGACCGCGTCGACCACCCCGAAGGACCCCCTGCCCGAGGGCTACGCGACCGACGCCGGGATCCCCGATGCGCCCCCGGATGCGCCTCCCGACGCACCGCCCGATGCCCGGCCCGACGCCCGCCCGCGCCCGGACGCCGCCGAGCCCGATGCCGGCGTGGACCTGGATGCGGGCATCGAGCCGATGCTGGCCGGGGATGGGGGTGAGAGCGACGGCCCGCCCGGGGATGGCGGCCCGCCCGACGATGCGGACCTGGATGCGCCCGGCCCCGACGACGCGGGGATGACGGTGGCGATCGCCGATGCGGACGGCACCGGGCCCGTCGACGGCGGTGAGGTGGCAGTCAGTGGCACCCCCGATGCCGGCCCCGTGGACGCGGGCATCGCCCTCGGGGAGGACGCCGGCAGTGGCTCGGGGACGCCGGGCACCTCGAACGAGGAGGCCGTGGCTGGCGCCGCCACGACCGCCGGCACGGCGGCGAACCTGAACGCGTACTTCCCGAAGGGGCATGTGGTCACGGCCCTGCTCCGCTTCGATCGCCTGCGCGGCACCGAGTGGGCGGCACTGACCGAAGCCCTGCTGAAGCCTCTGCCCGACTACGAGCTGCTCTTCGGTTCGCAGTCCGCGAAGCTCGCCGATACGTTCGAGACGCTCGTGATCTCGTCGTCGAGCCCGCAGGACGTGACGGCCACGACCCTGGTGGCGCGGACCGCGATGGCGCGGCCGGCGCTGCGTGACTTCCTGTCGTCCACGACGACGATCACGTGGTCGACGGCGAAGGGCGGCATGCTGGGTGCGCGCAGCGGCAAGCTGCCGAAGGGCGACACGCGGGTGATCCTCTCGCCGTACCTGGGCTGGTTCCTGCTCGCGCAGCCGGGCGACCTCGGTGGGCTCACCGCCGCCGGCGATGGCGACCTCGACACGGTCGAGGCGTCGGGGAAGCTTCCGGCGTGGGTCGCCGGCATCCGCAAGATCGAACAGGAGTCCGGTGAGGACCGCGGGCCTTCCCTGGTCGTGACGGTGGCGCCGGCGGCGCCGAAGTACATCGACTTCAAGGGCCGCGACTTCGGCCTGGGCATCGCAGGCGTGAACATCCCGACGCGGGTCTCCCTCGCGATGGAGCTCGTCAAGACGGGCTGGATCATCCACGGCAACCTGAAGTTCGCGTCGGCGGCGGACGCGAAGGCGTTCGAGGCGCAGGTGCTCGCGGTGCAGGAGCGCATCACCGACAGCATGCTCATGAGGACCGTGGTCGAGCGAGCAACGGACAAGTCGGTGCTCAAGACCATCGCCAACCTCAAGCTCTCTCGAGGCGGCTCGCGCATCTCCTATTCCACCTCGATCTCGATCGCCGGGGCGCGCAAGATGCTGGCCCTGGGGGCTCAGAGCCTCGAGCAGCAGTTCGGCTCCAAGTCGCCCTGACGTGACGTTGCGGCGGGCTCCCCGCCGTTGCATCCTTGTTGGGGATGCGCGCCGTGTTGCCGGGGTTGTGTGCGCTCGCGGTGGCGTGCGGCTCGTCGCCGCCTCCGCTGCATCCGGCGGGCAGCGCGGGCGATGAAGGCCACGGCATCATCGGGCAGCAGTCGATCCAGCTCCTCACCCCCGAGTCGAGCGAGATCGAGGAGACCGAGGAACAACGCCGCCTCCGCGAGGCCCGCGCCTACGACTACGACTACGACTACGAGAACCGTCTCGAGGACGAAGACTCCGCAGCGTTCGGCGGCGACGCGTACGGGGGCTCGGTGTACGGCGGCTACGTCGTACGGCCGTGGCCCGTCACCCCGCCGCGGCGCTCCCCCGACTACGCGATGGAGTCGAACCTCTCGGCCGCCGTCGAGGGCACGATCTCCTGGCGCGGCGCGGTCCCCGCCAAGCTGACGACGAAGTGCGGTGCCATCGAGCCCCTGCGCGTCAACCAGGACCGCGGGCTCGCGGGCGTGGTCGTCTACATCGAGTCCGTGAAGACGGGGCGCGTCGTCGAGGACTACGACCACCCGCTGATCGTGGGCGGTACGGTCGCGAAGCGTGGCTGCGCCCTCGTGCCGAGCACGCAGGTCGTGGCGCCGGTCCCGTCGCCCGTCGAGATCTACAGCGATGCCGGGCCGTCGAAGCTCAAGGTCACCGTCGGGACGGACACCGCGGTCTACGCGCTGCAAGCCGCCGGACACCGCCCCTACGGCCTCGAGTCGGGCACGGCGCGCATCGAAGCCGAGGACGGCACGCTGGCCGCGGCGTTCGTCGTCGGGCTGCGGACCACGTACTACGCGATCACCGACGAGCGTGGCCACTTCCGCATCGACGAGCTCGCCCCCGGGACGCACGAGCTCACGTTCTGGCAGGCCCCGCTGCCGAAGCTCGTCGACGGCGTGCTCACGTACGGATCTCCGACCGTGACCAAGAAGAAGGTCACCGTCGCGAAGTCGAAGACCGCGAAGCTCGACGTCGCCCTCGGCCGCTAGCTGCGCCCGCTACGCGGTCGTGCCGATGCGCTTCACGACGGAGGCGAGCACCTCGGCGCCCCACTGAAGCCCGGCGACGGGCACGCGCTCGTCGTTGCCGTGGAACATGTCGGCGAACTTGATGCCCGACGAGCGCTCGATCTTGAGCGGACAGAAGCCGTACCAGCGCGCGCCGGCCTGGCTGAAGTACTTCGCGTCGGTGAAGCCGGGGATGAGATACGGCACGACCTTCGCGCCCGGCTCGCGGCGCTCGACCTCGTCTACGATGATGTCGAACACCGACGACTCGACGGGCTCCGTCACGACCGGCGGCGCCGACTTGATGATCTCGAGCTCCACGTCGGGGCCGAGCACGTGGCGGAGCTCGGCCATCAGATCCGCATCCGTCTGCCCGGGCAGCGTGCGCCCGTCGATCTCGAACTCGGCGACGCCGGGGATGACGTTCGTCTTCGAGCCGGCCCGCACCACCGTCGCCGAGGCCGTGTTGGCGAGCAGCGCCGAAAAGCTCCGGGCGATCGATGCGTTCGGAACGAGCCGCGCGACGCGCGCGAGCAGCTGCGGATGCGCCACCAGCTTCACGAGCGGCTGCAGGAGCTGCGGCTGCTTCTCGCGGATCGCGCCGATGAACTCGCTCATGTAGCTCGTGACGTGCACAGGCAAGTGCGTCTTGCCGAGGGCGGAGAGCGCCTCGCCGAGCTTCGTGACCACGCTGTCGGCGCGTGGCATCGAGCCGTGACCGGGGGTGCCCTTGATGCGGGCGCGCACCCAGCAGAAGCCCTTCTCCGCGACCTGCACCGGATAGAACGTCGAGTTGCCGAGGTGCAGCGAGAAGCCGCCCACCTCGCCGAGCGCGTACTCCGCCTCGACCAGCGAGCGGTGATTCTCGACGAGGTATCGCGAGCCGAGGTCACACCCCGCCTCCTCATCGGCCACGGCCGCGAAGATCACGTCGCGATCGAGCTTCGTCTTCGTCCGCGCCAGCTCGCGCAGCACCGCCGCGCTCATCGCCGCCATGTGCCGCATGTCGACCGCACCGCGGCCCCACAAGCAGCCCTCGAACTCGTCCCCCGAGAACGGCCCGCGTCGCCACTGCGCCGCATCCGCCTCGACCACGTCGAGGTGCGCCGTCAGCAAGAGGGGGGGCAGCTTCCCCGTCCCCTTGTACCGGACCACCATGTTCGCGCGCAGGGGCGCGCCTTCGAGCAGCACGGGATCGAGCCCCACGTCTCGCAGGCTCCCCGCGAGGTACTCCGCCGACGCCCGCTCGTTACCCGGCGGATTCGTCGTATCGAATCGCAGCAGCGCCTGACAGATGCGCCGCACATCCTCGCCGAGAGACATCGCACCCACTCTAGTCGATTCGGCCCGGACTGTTGGGCCATGGCCTTCTTCAGCGACGTACATCGCGGCCACTCTAGTGGAATCGCGGCGGGGCGCTGCGCCGAAGGAGTCGCACATCGCGCCACCCGGCAGCGTTCCACAGAAGCTCGCGGCAAGGAGCAGCGGCCGGCTGCTTCAGCCGCTCGTCGTCCATCGTGGCCACCCTCCGCGAGCCGTCGCCACGTCCCGAACTGCGTGCCGCGCGGCGACCGCAACGATTTCGTGTGGGATCGCGGCCGCGCTGCCGTCCTCTACTGGTGATGAAGACGGTCACTGATCGGCTGCAGGCGTCGCTCTCGCCGTCGAAGGGACGGATGGACTGCACATCCTATCGACATCGCTGGGAGATGCCGCTTGTCCGGGTGCAGATCGCGGTCTCGCTGCTCGGGCTGTACGCCGGCCTGGCGGGCTGGATCGCGAGCAAGTACGTCCTGCTCCTGCTCGTCGCGCCGATGTTTATCTTCGTGTCGCGCTTCTTCCAGATCGCGCGCGACAAGGCCAACGCAGTCCGAGTCGGGCCCGACCAGTTCCCCGAGCTCTGGGCCCTCTACACCGACGTCGCCACGCGGCTCGGGATCGAGTCGCCGCCGTGGCTCTACATCAAGAACGGCAACGGGGTCGTGAACGCCTACGCACTGTCGTGCAACCGACGCGCGAACTACGTCGTCCTGAACGCCGAGGTCGCCCTCATGATGGCTCGATCGCAGGCGGCGGTGGAGTTTGTCATCGCCCACGAGCTCGCGCATCACCAGCTACGTCACGTATCGATGTGGCGGCTCGTCACCGGCGTCATTCCACGCATGATCCCCATGTTGGGGGCCAGCACGACGCGGGCCCAAGAGTACTCCGCTGATCGGCTTGCCCATTCGGTATGTGCTCGACCCACCGAGGGGATCTCGCTCCTGATGGTCGGCCCCTGGGTCAGCGACGAGGTCAACCACGATGTGCTCGGGCGCCAGGCGCGGGCCGAGAAGGACGAGTGGTTCGTCAGGCTCGTCAACCTCCTGTCGACCCACGCTGTCGGAGTCAAACGCTTCGACGCGCTTCAGCGACTGGACAAGGAGGGCTACAAGTCCCACGGCGACATGTTGTGACCCCCTGCGTCGCGCGCAGCGCCTTGGGTCTCGAGCCTCCATCTCGGGTCCGTCGCCGATCCCATGACCCGCCCTGCAGAGCGAGACGTATACTGCCGGGCATGGTGTGGAGTGTGCGCGTCTCCGTCGTAACGCTGGCGGGGCTGGTCGCTGGGTGCGACGCCCGCCTCGGTGGCTCCGACGAGACCGGCGATGGAGGAATGCTGCTCGATGGCGCCGCGGACATGCTGGTGCCCGACGTCCAGATCGATGCGCCGCTGGGCCCATGGCTCGCGCCCTCCCCCATTGGCACCGGCGCGAACCCGGCCGTCGCCGAAGACGACCTCACGCTGGCGACCGATGAGCTGGAGCTGATCTTTGCAGGCGTGGTCATGGGCGGAACCGGCAAGCAGCTGTTCACGATGGCGCGGGCCGCGCTCGGCGATCCCTGGGGCGAGCCGACGCTGATCACGGAGCTCGAGGTCGCCAACTCGAACAACCAGGCGCCTCGGCTGTCCGCCGACGGCCTGTCTCTCTACTTCGGATCGTCGCGGGCGGGCGGTGCGGCCCAGGATGTCTGGGTGGCGACGCGGGTCGCGCGCGGTCAGCGATGGGCCGCGCCGACATTGGTCGACGGCGTCAACTCGCCCGCCAGCGATCGCTGGTACGGCGTCTGTGGGAATGGCGAGCGTTACGTGATGGTGTCTGATCGTGGCGGTGTGGGGCTCGATCTCTTCGAAGGCGTCGTCGGGCAGCCCCCGTCGTTGATCGTCGAGCTGTCTTCGGAGCAGGCGGACCTCAGCCCGTTGCTCTCGGACGATTGCCTATCGATGCACTTCTCATCGAACCGCGGCGGCACCTTCCAGCTCTACGTGAGTCAGCGAGCCGCGCTGACCGCCCCGTGGGGAGCCCCGGTCCTCGTCGAGGGCATCCCCGTTGACGGGACCGACGATCAGGATCCCTGGATCTCGCCGGACCAGCGGCGGCTGTACTTCGCTTCGAACCGCGACGGAGAGTACGACCTCTACGTCGCGAACCGATGACCAGGTCCAAGGCTTCTGGTTGCAACTGAGCGCGTGCTTTGCTGGACTCAGTTGATGGAAAGCCCGGTCTACTACTTCGACGCCAGCACCCTGGCCGAAGCGCATGCCCAAGCTCGCAAGACCTTCGGCTACTTTTGGCGCGAGCTGTCCTGGGAGCGACGAAGGATCATCCCCGCGTTCGATGCCGCATGCGTCAAGGTGGACTTCGAGGACGCGGGCAAGGTCGAGCACATGTGGGTGACTGACGTGGACTTCGATGGCGAGTCGTTGACCGGAACACTGATGAACGAGCCCAACGAGCTCACCAACATCCATGCTGGCGACCCGGTTCGGGCGAGCTTCGAGCGGGTCGGTGACTGGATGCTGATCGGAGACGCAACGGCGCTCGGTGCCTTCACCGTCCAGGCGATGCGCGCGGGGATGAGTCCTGCCGAGCGTGCCCAACACGACGCGGCCTGGGAACTCGACTTCGGCCCGCCCGAGAGCGTGAAGTTGCCACCATCGGACGACGACCACCCGATGGCGCTGAACATGGGCGCCTCGTTGGCCGAGTTCCTACAGGCGAACCCGAACGAAATCCGTGCTGCCGACGCGAGGGGGTTCACGATGCTCCATCGTGAAGCGCTCGCCGGCAACCTGGTTGTGGTGAGGACACTGCTGAACCACGGAGCAGAGGTCAGCGCCAGAACCCGTGCGGGGCGCACAGCGCTCGACCTGGCGCGAAGCCTCGGTTGGGGTGCTGTCGAGTCGGTCCTCCATTCAGTGGGCGCTTCCTGAGACCCAAGGAACTCGAGCCGCTGGCCGAGCACCGGCTCGACGTTTCACGGGGAGCGCCTGATCGACGTGGTGGACCCGATCGACGAGGTGCGCGGCGGTGTCGCCGGCGAGCACGCTGGGGTGCATTCACAAGGCGTGGAGCGTATGGGCAGCACTTCGTTACCGGTGCCGGCCTCACCATGGATCAGCACGCCGACGTTGCGCTCGGCGATGCGCTCGAGTTGCTCGGTGAGACCACCCGCGAGCTGAGGGGCTTCGCGCGAGCTCGCACTCTTCG
>JALHPV010000256.1 GCA_022842285.1 Kofleriaceae bacterium | reverse complement strand
CACCTGGCTTCGCTGGTCTGTCATCGGGGTGGGCCTCGCCTGGGCCTCGCTGCTCGTGATCCTGGGGGTGCCGGTGGCCCGGGCCCTGGACGGCAGCCCCGGCGACCCCGGGCCGCCGCCCGTCCCTCGCGCGGTCGGCCTCGTGATCGTGACGGTGGCGGCGATCGGAGTCGGAGCGCACGGAATCTGGATCGCCACCCACCTCGATTGGATGAAGCCCGTCGAGACCGGCGACCGCGCCATGCCCATCGCGCTGCCCCGGATCGAGCCGGATGGCTCGCTGGGTGGTGTGACCTCGCCCACCCCGGGCAAGGTCGTCGTGCTCGACTTCTGGGCCACGTGGTGCGGCCCCTGTCTCAAGGCGCTGCCCGGCCTCGATCGCCTGGCGCGCAGCTGGGGCGATGGACTCGAGGTCCTCGCAATCAACATGGACGACCCCGAGGCCGCCGCGACCTGGTTCGCACAGCGTGGCTTCGTGATGACGCTGCTGGCCGATGACGAGCTGACCAGCGGTCGCTACGGCGTCCGCGAGATTCCCCACACCGTGCTGGTCGACACCGATGGCACCGTCCTCGGCACCTACCGCGGCAATGCGTCGGCCATCCACGCTGCCGTCGACAAGCTCATGCATACGCGGGGCGTGCAGATCCGGAACTACATACAGAAGTAGGACCCGTGGTACTCACTGCGCATGGCCAGCCTGGTCTGCGCCACGTGCCGCAAGCTGATCCCGCTCGGGACCCCGGCCATCCGCTGCACCGTGGCATCGTGCAACACCGGTCGCCTCAAGCTGCGATTCTGCACGGTCACGTGCTGGGAGAAACACGTACCCACCGCGCGGCATCGCAAGGCGGCGTACGTCGTCGAAGAGAAGGCCGCGCCCGAGTAGCGCATCGGCCCGAATCGGGCGAACGCCGGGGTGGCCATGTTAGTTTTCGGTTCGTGCGCCTCGGGACGGCCATCGCCCTGGAGCTTTTGATCGCGGGAGGCGCGATCGGAGCCGTGACCTTTGGGGTCACGCGCGCCGCCGATCTCGCCGATAGCTACCTCGTGAAGCCCGCCGTCGCGGCCGAGCTCCCGCTTCCCGAGACCGAGCTGTTGCCCAAGGCGATGCTGCACGTGGAGCATCCGCCCTCGACCCCGAGTGTCTTCGGCGGGCCCGATCTCGAGCTGCTCGCGCCCCTCGGCGCGACGCCGGTGGTGAAGACGAAGATCAACCACGGCGGGACGTCGCTTTCGTTGCGGCTCGACTTCGCATCGGGGGCGCGCGCGGCGTTCAAGCCGCTCCAGATCTATCCGCAATCGGATCCCCGCAAGGAGATCGCGGCCTATCGTATCGACCGCCTGCTCGGCATCGGGCGCGTGCCGCCGGCGACCTGGGCCGAGGTCACCGTGGCGTCGGTGGTGGCCGGCGCCGAGGAGCAGTACCGGCCGTTCGTCGCGAAGCGCCTCGCCGACGAGGCGCTCTACAAGCAGGGGATGCTGCGCGGCGAGATGTCGTGGTGGGTCCCCGAGGTGGTGCCGGCGCGCCTGAACGGGTTGCCCCTCGACGAGCCCGAGGGTCGCCACCTGTGGAGCCAGTACCTGTCCGTCAACGCGAAGGTGCCACCCGAGGCCCGCAACCTCATCACCCAGCTCGGGGCGATGATCGTGTTCGATGCGCTCGTCGACAATGACGATCGCTGGAGCGGCGGCAACATCCTGATGTCGCCGGACCGCCAGGTCCTCTACACGATGGACAACACGTTCACGTTCTCGCGCGAATGGTCCGACAGGCCCGCCTACGCGCTGAAGAAGTGTCAGGTGTTCTCCCGAGCGCTCGTGGCACGCATCCGGGGGCTGACGCTGGCGCAGCTCGAGGCCGCAGTGCGTGTCACGGAGCCGCGTGCGGGCTCGCCCAGCATGCTACTCACGGATGAGGAGCTGGCCGCAGTCCTGATGCGGCGTGACCGGATCGTGGAGCACATCGATCGAATGATCGCCGAGTACGGCGAGAGCGCAGTGCTGTCCCTATGATGAGCAACTGCCCTACGTGCGGCAAAGTCGTCGACCCGCTGCGCGCCCGCAGCGTCGGCGTGCGTGACGGCAAGGTGGTCGGCTATTGCAGCGCCGAGTGCGCCGCTGCGGCCGAGACGCGCCCCACACGCGCGCCGGCGGGGGTGCCGAAGCCACAGGCCGCGTTCGACAGCGGGCCCGTCATCGAGGTCATCCACGAGCCAGCGAGCGGCGTGGTGACGAGCGCAGCCGATGCCCGCGACGAGAAGAAGAAGGACAAGAAGGCCGCGAAGGAAGCGGCCAAGAAGCGAAAGGACACGCCTGTCGCGACGCCCGCGGTGGCTGCCGCGACGGCGCCGATCACGAAGCCGAAGGAGGTGGCGCCGGCGCCAGCGCCGTCGGCAGTGAAAGCGGTGAAGGCGGGCGAGGCGACGACGTCGACGAAGCGGGCCCGTCGCGACAGCACGGATGCGAAGGCGGCGTGGGACTGGCTCGACGACGAGCCCGCAGACCCGACCGGCTCCGTCGGCACCACCAATCCCGCCGAGACGAGCAAGCGCGGCATGCTCGTGCTCGTCCTGTTGCTGGTGATCGTTGGTGGCGCGGTCCTCGGGTATTTCCTCTGGTACAAGCCAAGCCACGAGGGGGCCGCGGCGGCGGTTGACGCGCCCATGACCGTCGGGAGCGCGGAGGGGGCCGAGGTGGCCAAGGCCGTGGATGTGCTCCCGGAGCGGCCCGACCGCACCGCAGCCATCGAGCGCGCCACCGGTGTGTTGCGTGGCTACCTCGAGGCGCCCACGCCGCGCGTTCGTCGCGAGGCCGCCGCCGCGCTCGCGCGCACGAAGGATCCGCGTGCCCTCGCGGTGGTGCGCAGCCTTCTCGATGCCGCTGGGCGTCGCGTCGCGACCAACGAGAATCAGATCTCGTCCGACCAGCTCGAGAAGCTCGAGCTCGCGCGCGTCCTCGCCCGCGCTGGTGATCGTGACGGACTCGACGTGCTCGTGAAGTCGTTGAACACGCAATACAGCCGCGAGGTCCGCGTCGAGGCGGGCCGGCAGCTCGCGAAGCTCGGCGACCGCCGTGCCATCGCGCCGCTCTCGCAGCTCATGTCGATCAAGACATACAAGATCGGCGCCGCCGAGCAGCTCGCCATCATGCGCGACCCCGACGGGCTCGCGATCCTCGATGCGATTCGCGCTGACAAGGATTCCTCCGCCGACGACAAGGCCCGCGCGACCATCGCTCTCGGCATGTCGGGCCGCGGCGACATGGAGCCCGAGCTCGACAAGCTGCTCGCGGCCGGCGAGTTCCAGACCCAGGCGGCGATCGCCCTCGCGCATCTCGGCAAGGAGACGGCGCGCGGAAAGCTCGTCGAGTTGCTCCGCGTGAGCTCGCTCCGCCTCTCCGCCGCCGCGGCGCTTCGAACCCTGGCGCCCGCCCGCGATCTGTCCGAGCACCTGCCGCCGTTGGAAGAAGCGATGGCCGCCGCGAAGGACATGGAGCAGATCAACGCGGCCGAAACGATCCTGATCCTCGTCGGTGATCCTGCCTGGTCGGCAGGGTTGTAACGCTCCTGCGGGGGGCTCGGGGATTCCTATGGGTGGTTGTGCGCTCGAGTCTCACCACGCAAAGTTTTCGTGGGATCAGATACGCAATGCCCTCGTAAAGTGATTGCGGCTCGCGAGGCCCCGTGTGATCAACGAGAGCAACGATGGGAGCGCTGCCGGATAGTCTTATCGGCGAGCTACTTGGTAAGGACTACCGAGTCATCGAGCCGATTGGCGTCGGCGGGATGGCGCTCGTCTACCTCGTCGAGCATCAGACGCTGTTGAAGCGGTTCGCGGCGAAGGTGCTCTCACCCGAGCTCGCCGCGAACCTCGAAGCGCGCGCTCGCTTCACCCAGGAGGCGCACGCCGCGTCGCAGCTCGACCACGAGAACATCGTGACGATCTCGGACTTCGGTGTGACGAGCGATCAGCGCCCGTTCTTCGTGATGGAGCTCCTCCGCGGCCAGACGCTCGGCCAGCGCCTCGATGCCGGTCCGATGTCGCTCGAGGAGATCGTATCGGTGGCGGTGCCGCTCGGACGCGCACTCTCGTACGCGCACGATGAGGGCATCGTCCACCGTGACGTGAAGCCAGAGAACATCTTCCTCGTCCAGCGCAGCCAGAACCGCTGGAGCGTGAAGGTTGTCGACTTCGGGATCGCGAAGACGCCGATGAATCCGAAGCTCACGAAGATGGGCCAGACTCTCGGCAGCCCGATGTACATGGCTCCCGAGGCCTGTCGCGGCGAGGATGTCGATCACCGCGCCGACGTGTACTCGTTCGGGATCATCCTGTACGAGATGATGTGCGGGCATCCACCCTTCCAGGACGAGTCGCTGCTGAAGGTCTTGCAGGCTCAGATTGGCGAGCCGCTGCCGCGGCCGTGTGATGTGAACCCTGCGCTCGACCCGGCGCTCGGGGCCGTGCTCGAGCGCGCCCTCGAGAAGTCGCCTCTCGCGCGGTATCAGTCCATCGACGACGTGCTCGAGGATCTTCAGGCCGCGTTGCCGCCGGGCGCGGATCGACTGCTGATCGAAGCGCAGTACGGAACGACCAAGGCCTTTCGCGCCACACCGTTCCCGAGCGCGAGCCAGCCCATCCCGATTCTCTCGAACCCGTCATCCCAGGATCTTCCCGCGGTCATGATGCCGGCGCCGGTCGTCCAGCCGGCCGTCGCGGCCGCGCCCCCGTCGCGGCGCGGACTCGTGATCGGGCTCGCGGGGGCGATCGCGCTCGTCGGTATCGCCATCGCGTTCTTCGGTACGCGTGGCTCCACCTCTACTGCGAAGCCGCCGGCGGTCGTGGAACCGCCGACGGTGGTCACGCTGCCCACCCAGCCGACCGAAGCGCCAAAGCCGCCCGCGGCTCGCACCGTGGGCCGCGACCACGCCCCGGCCACCGCTACCCACAGTCTCCGGATCGAGAGCACGCCAGCCGGAGCCACCGTCGAGATCGACGGACAGGAGAAGGGAAAGACCCCCACCTCCATCGAGGTGCCGATCAACGGCGGCAGCGTCTCGCTGGTCGTTCGCGCCGAAGGGTACGCGGAGATCGCGCGCCTCGTGGACGCCTCGATCGGCGACTCGCTGAAGGTCGAGCTGCAGTCGCTAGAGCCGGCGACCGCGACCACGGTCGCGTCGGACGACGATCGCGATCGTGATCCCGAACCGTCGGGGGCTCGCGCGAAGAAGAAGCGTTCACCACCGCGCGAGGAGCCGACGGCGAGCAAGGGCAGCGGTGACAAACCGCGGGAAGTGCGCAAGCCGCCCGCCGATCTCGGAATTCGTACGTCTCGTTAACCGAACAGAGAGAGGTCAAGAGTCGATGATCCGCACCGCTGTTGCCGCGGCGAGCCTCGCCGTGGCCATGCTCCTCGTCTGTCCGCAGAGCGCGCTCGCGGATGGTGTGGCCGACGAGGCTGACCTGCAGTTCACGATGGGCGCCAAGGCGTACGAGACGGGGGACTTCCTCGCCGCCCTCGAGCACTTCCTCGCGTCGAATCGGCTCGTGCCGAATCGCAACGTGATGTTCAACATCGCGCGCGCGTACGAGCAGCTCCAGCGCTACCCGGACGCGTACCGCTACTATGTCGACACCGGCCGCGGGGCGAGCGGTCAGGACGCGGCCCTGGCCAAGGACGTCGCCGAGGCGCTCGCGCGCATCCGACCGAAGGTCGGCGTCATCAAGGTCGACACGTCGCCGGCAGGCGCGACCGTGTACCTCGATCGCAAGGACCTCGGCTCCGTCGGTTCGTCGCCGGCCGAGCTCGGCTTGAAGCCCGGGACCTACACGATCATCGCCGAGCTGGATGGCTACGAGGTGTCGACGACGACCGACATCGCCGTCGGCCTCAACGAGACGAAATCGATCCAGGTCACGCTGGTGCGCATCCTGGGGAAGGTCGAGCTCCTGGGCGAGAAGGGCACGGTGGCGCGCCTCGACGACGAGCGTGGTCCGGTCGCGTGCGTGTTGCCGTGCACCCTCGACGTCGCACCCGGCTCGCACGTCGTGTACTTCGAGCGTCCGGGCTACACGGTGGGGGCCCAGCCGGTCACGGTGCTGGCCCGCGAGACCGTCCAGGTGAACGCGTCCTCGGTCGCCGTCGTCGGTTCGCTGCTGGTCTCGGCCGACGAGTCGAACGCGATGATCGAGATCGACGGCAAGGTCTACGGCTTCACGCCGGCGGTGATCCCCAACATCCCCATCGGCAAGCGCAAGGTGCGCGTCACCGCGCGCGGCTATCTCCCCCTCGAGCGCGTCGTCGAGATCCGGACCAACACCCAGACCGACCTGCGGGACCTCCAGCTCATCCCCGAACGCTCCGTCTCCGCCGCATCGCGCGAGGCCGAGTCGATCGACGACGCGCCGGCGTCCGTCACCGTGATCTCGTCGCAGGAGCTCGACGCCTTCGCGTATCCAACCGTCCTCGAGGCGCTTCGCGGCGTGCGCGGATTCGCCGTCAACTTCGACAGCATCTACGGCAACGCGGCCGTCCGCGGCGTCGGGCAAGCCAACGACTTCTCGAACCGCTTGTTGCTCCTCTCCGACGGCGCGGTACTGAACGAGAACATCCTCTACCAGCCGTTCATTCACTACGACGGACGCACGGACCTCGGGGACGTGCAGCGCCTCGAGATCGTGCGTGGTCCGTCGTCCGTGCTCTACGGCACGGGCGCCGTGTCGGGCGTCGTGAACCTCGTGCTGAAGGATCGCGACGAGCAGGACGGCGTGCACGCCCAGATCTCGAGCTACGACAACTCGACGGCGCGAGGCCGCGTCGGGTTCAAGCAGCGGATCGGCGAGGGCGGCGTGTGGGCGAGCCTCGCCGGAGCCAGCTCGCAGGGGCGCACCATCGAGCTGGCAGGCGTGGAGACAGCGAACTTCGACAGGTTCCAGAGCTACACGGCCACGGCCAAGGGTTGGTACAAGGACCTGACGCTCCAGACCTTCTGGACGGCGCGCGAGAACCGGATCCCGACGGGAAGCTACTCGTCGCGCGTCGGTGACCCGCGTAACTTCGGCGAGGACCAGCGGTTCCTCACGGAGCTCAAGTACAAGAAGAAGCTCGGCGACGTGGAGCTCCTCGCCCGCGCGCACGTGAACTACGCGTACTACCGCCTCGACTACTGGTACGACGTCGAGAACCCGCTGCCCGACGAGCCGGACTCCACCAACTATCGCGAGGTCTACACGAGCTGGTGGGGGGGGGCCGAGGTGCGCGCGGCCCTGAACGTGACCGACAAGCTCCGCGTGACGGTCGGCGGTGACGCGACCTTCCACACGCGCGTGAACATGGAGGGCATCTCGTTCGACACCGCCGGCGTCGGGGAGCTCGGCCTCAACACGAGCTCGCCGTACCGCGTGCTGGCCCTCTCCACGCTCGTCGACTGGCGGCCGTCGAAGAAGCTGCGCGTGCAGGGCGGCCTGCGCTTTGACTACTGGAGCCTCGACGGCAACAAGCTCGACGGGGGCCGCGGCGAAACCTCGTTCCCCGCGTTCGCGCCGAGGCTCGCGATCATCGCGCGCCCGACCGAGCAGGACATCGTGAAGCTGATGGCCGGCAGCGCCTTTCGCGCTCCGAGCGCCTACGAGTTCTTCTACAACGACGAAGGAACGACGCAGGTGGCGAGTGACACGTGCGGCACGACCCTGGATCCGGAGAACATCTACTCGGCCGAGCTCGAGGGGAGCCACCGCTTCGACGTCGACTGGATCGGCCTGGCGTCGTTGCACGGCGCGATCGCGCGCGACTTCATCGAGACCGTGCCCGTCGGAGACACGTGCGGCGCGGCGACGGGCTCCGATCCGGCGGCGATCTACTACCGCAACAGCACCGTGGATCAGCGCATCCTGGGCGGCGACCTCGAGCTCCGCCGCGACTTCCGCGCCGGCATGATGGCGTCGTTCACGTACGGCTACATCAACGGCCGCTACTCCGAGTCGCCCAATGCGGACCCGACGTTGCCGCAGTCGCGCGAGCTGCCCAACGCGCCCACGCACTACGCGGCCATGAAGGTCATCGTCCCGATCGTCCCGAGTGCGCTCACCGGGGCCTTCCGGGCGGCTCTCGAGGATCGTCGCCGCATCGACACGGCCTCCGAGGACACGTCCCAGCGCGCGGTCGTGGCCGATCTCGTGCTCTCCGGGGTGATCGCGCGGCATGGCGTTCGGTACGCCGCGGGTGCCTACAACGTCTTCAACTGGCAATACGCCCTCCCGGCGCTGCCCTTCGCCGCCAACACGATGCCGCAGGCCGGCCGGACGTTCATGTTGAGCCTCTCCATCGCCCGGTGAGCACCTGCACCCACATCGGATGGGGACTCGAAAGGAACCGGAAGCGGCCGGATCAGGACGTGTGCGCGTAGGTCAGTATCGTCTATCGCGTGGCGGGGTCTGGCGCGATGTCCCCGATGACCGCGACGCGAGCCTCGTACTCGTCTTTGGCTGCCGTGAAGCGATCGCCGAGCTCGCGACCGGCTCGCTCCTGCGGACCACATTCCCGACGGCGGTGATCGCCGGTTGCAGTACCGCCGGGAACATTCGCGGCACCCACACGGACGACGGGCACACGATCGTGACGACTGTCCGCCTCGAGCACAGCCGGGTTCGCGGTGCGATCGCGGCGTTCGGAGCCGGGGGGGAGCGTGCCGCCGGCATCGCGCTCGCCAGCTCCCTGCGCGCCCCGGATCTCGCTCACGTGCTGGTGCTCTCGGAGGGGATCGGCGTCAACGGCACGCAGCTCGTCGCCGGACTGCGCGAGATTCTCGGCGATACGACCGTCAGTGGTGGCCTCGCCGGGGACGGCGAGCGCATGCAGAAGACCCTCGTGATGCTGGATCAGCGCGTGGAGAGCGGGGTCGCGGTAGGCATCGGGTTCTACGGCGACCGCATGCGGAGCGGCTTCGGTTGCCAGGGCGGCTGGCGCGCCTTCGGTCCCGTTCGAACGATCACGCGCTCGACGGACAACGTCCTGCACGAGCTCGACGGGGAATCGGCGCTCGAGCTTTACCGCCGGTACCTCGGGGCCGAGGGCGACGGCTTGCCGGCGTCAGGACTCATGTTCCCCGTCGAGATCCGTCCACCGATGGGGGGCACGCCGACCGTGCGAACGCTGCTCGGTGTCGACCCGGTCGCGGGCACCATGCGCTTCGCCGGCGACATGCCCGAGGGGTACCTCGCCCGCCTCATGACGGCGAGCACGACGAACCTGCTCGAGGGCGCGGCCACGGCCGCCGCCGAAAGCGGGGGGCAGCACCAGGCCCCGGAGCTCGCGATCGTCGTCTCCTGTGTCGGTCGGCGCATGGTGCTCGGCCAGCGCACCGAGCACGAGCTCGACGCAGTCGGCGACGCGCTGCCGCAGGTGCCGCTGGCGGGCTTCTATTCGTACGGCGAGCTCGCGCCGTCGCGGGGCGCGGGCTGTGACCTGCACAACCAGACGATGACCCTCACGACGCTGTACGAGGCCCGGTGAACCGGTTGCTCCGCACCCAGCTCCGGCGCTACTTCGGCGACGGCGCGCTGGATGTCTCCCGGATTCCGGAGTTCCTGGCCGCGGTGGATGCGGCCTACACCGAGGCCGACCGCCATGCCGAGCGCCTGGTCCATTCGATCCGGGTCACGTGCGAGGAGCTCGAGGCCCACAACGTGGGCCTCGCACGCCGCAACGCGCAGCTCGCTCGGCTGAACGATCTCGTCGTGGATATCGCGGCGGGGAGTGGTTCGACCCAGCCCCTGCTGCGCATCACGGAGACCTGCGGGGCGGTGCTGGGCGTCGCGCGCGCGAGCGTGTGGCAAGTCGATCACGACTCGATGCGCTGCCTGGATCTGTTCACGCGCGATGACGGCTTGCACACGTCGGGCGCCGAGCTCCATGCGCGGGATTACCCGCAGTACTTCGCCTCGATCAGGGCCGAACGCTCGATCGCCGCCCACGATGCGGCCCGCGATCTCCGGACCCGCGAGTTCGCCGATGGTTATCTCGCTCCGCTCGGCATCACGTCGATGCTCGACGCCGGGGTGTTCGCCGACGGTGCGCTCCGTCACGTCCTCTGCATCGAGCACACCGGCACGCCGCGCCGCTGGACCGATGACGAGATCGCGTTCGCGGGCTCGTGCGCCGACGTCATGGCCACAGTGTTCGAGTCGGATCGCCGGCGCGAGGTCCAGACGATGCTCGATCACCAGCGGTCGTTCTTGCGCCAGGTGATCGACCTCGTCCCCAACCTCATCTACGCGAAGGATCGCGCGGGCCGCTTCACGATGGCCAACGACGCGACGGCGGAGCTCTTCGATGTCGCCGTCGCGGATCTGCTGGGGCGCGCAGCGAGCGAGATCTGCCCCCAGCGCGAGGCCTGGCTCGAGTCGCGCCAGGTGCGCGAGGACGTCTTCGCGTCGTTGCGTGAACGGGTCGTCGAAACAGTGGCCGTCATGCCGACCGGCGAGCGCCGACACTTTCACACGGTCACGCGGCCCATCGTCGAGCCCGATGGCCAGGCGAACATGGTCCTCGGGGTTGCCACGGACGTGACCGTCATGCGCGTCGCCGCCGAGCAGCGCGACAAGCTCGAGGCCACGCTCCGCCAGGCACAGAAGCTCGAGTCGCTCGGCCTCCTGGCGGGCGGGATCGCGCACGACCTGAAC
>JALHPV010000255.1 GCA_022842285.1 Kofleriaceae bacterium | reverse complement strand
CCCAGGGTGACCAGCGCGTAGTTCAGGCAGCGGGTGAAGATCTTCGTCGAGCGCTCATTGTGATACTCGATCTCATCGATGTTCTTCTTGAACTTCGCCGCCTCCCAGTCGTCCTCGACGAAGCCCGTGCCGTACTGGCAGTAGCCCTCGGTGAGAATCTTGATGAGGCGCTCGTTCTCGGGATCGACGATCCAGAAGCCCTCGACGGTCTTCAGGGTTCCGGGGATGGCGTTGCGGGCGAGCTCGTAGTCGGCCTCCTGCTTGAGGCTGGGCTGGGCGCGGATCAGCACCTTGGAGGTCGTGTTGACCGTAATCTTGCCAATGTCGCAGCTCGCAGTGAATGCGAGGGCGGTGGCAGCGCAGATGGATGCTAGGCGCATGAACGAACGGATCCCTTCGACGGAGTCGGACTGCCCGAATTCAGATGCTCGCGCGACGCTAAGTCAGCGAAAGCCGAGAGTCAAAGGGCCAGGGTGGTAGACTGGCCACCGATGCGCCGCGTCGTGGTCGCCGCCATCGCCATGCTGGCGGCTTGTGACGCCGCGACGACGACCCGTGGTCTGCGGCGGGATCCGGGGGCGCTTGTCGTCGCGAAGCCCTCGGACGTGCAGGGGCTCGACCCCGCCATCATCACTGACGCCGAGTCGATCGAGGTGGGTGGCCTGCTCTACGAGGGACTCGCGCGATGGAAGCCGGGGACGACCGACGTGGAGCCGGGTCTGGCCGCGTCCTGGTCGACCTCCCCCGACGGCAAGCAGTGGACGTTCGAGCTGCGCCCCGGGATCGTGTTCCACGACGGTTCGCCCCTCGATGCGACCGCAGTCGTCTACTCGTTCGAGCGGCTCCTCGATCCCAAGCATCCACACTACCTGGGCGAGCGGGGGGTGTTCTGGCGCTCGCTGTTCAAGGAGATCACCAAGGTCACGGCGCTGACCCCGCTGCGGGTGCAGATCGAGATGGGCCGGCCGTTCGCGCCCCTCCTCGGCAACCTGGCGCTCTACCCCATCGTCTCGCCCGCCGCGGTCGAGACGTGGGGCGAGGAGCTGCGCACGCATCCGGTCGGCACCGGGCCGTACGAGCTCGAGGCGTGGTCGCCGGGGGAATCCGTCGTGGTGCGGCGGTTCCAGCGCTACTGGGGGACGCCGCCGCTGCTCGAGCGGATCGTGTTCCGCGTCGTCGTCGATGCCCGCCAGCGCCTCGTGGACCTCGAGTCGGGCGCGGTCGACATCGCGACGGCCATCCTGCCGGACGAGCAGTCGTTCGTGGAGCTGCATCCCGACCTGGACCTGCATCACGTCCCCGGCAATGACGTCAGTTACCTCGCATTCAACACGCAGAAGCCGCCCTTCGACCACCCCGCGGTCCGGCGCGCGATGGCCCGCGGCATCAACAAGGAGCCGATCGTCCAGCTCGCCTTCCAGGCCCGCGCCCTCCCCGCAAATGGCGCCCTGCCCCCCTCTCAATGGGCGTATCACGAGCCCAAGGCCAAGCTCGGCTACGACGTGAAGCGGGCCCGCGACGAGCTCGCGAAGCTGGCGGTCGCGGGCACGTGGGATCCATCGGTCCGGTACAAGCTGTACGCGTCCTCGACGCCGCGGCCGTACAGTCCGCAGCCCGAGCGCGTGGCGCGGTTCCTCCAGGAGGCGCTGTCGCAGATCGGAGTGCAGACGGACCTCGTGTTGCAGCCGCATCCCGTGCACCGCAAGTCGCTCCAGCAGGGTGAGCACGACCTCGCGCTGTTCGGCTGGATCGGGGACACCGGCGATCCCGACTCGATCCTCTACGTGCTCCTGCACTCGGCGAACGCGGTCCTCGGCAGCGCGACCAACATCGCCTTTTATCGTGATCCCGGCGTCGACAAGCTGCTCGTCGACGCGCAGCAATCCACCGACCAGAGCACGCGCACCGGGCTCTACGCGGCGGTGCAGGAGCGGGTGGCCGAGGACATGCCGTGGGTGCCGATCGCCCACTCCGAGCTCGTCGTGGCCACGCGCCACGAGCTCCAGGGCGTGGTGCTCTCGCCCTTCGGTCAGCCGGGGTACGCCCGCATCCGGCGAGGCCCGGCGCGATGAGCGATCGCACCGCCGCGCCAGCCACCGACAGCAAGCGACCGCTCGCCGTCGACACGAGCTCGTCGTGGGAGCGCACCCGCAAGCTGACGCCAGTGCCGGGCTCGCCCCGCATCCCGCGGGCGGCCCCGATCGCGCCCGCGCTCCGACCTCGCCTGCGCACGCGCCTCGTGATCGCGATGCTGTTCGCGGCCCTCGTGCCGGTGCTCATCGTGGCCGTGCTCGCGACGAGCGTGATCCTGTCGAGCCTCGAGTCCGGGCTCCGCGAGGACGCCGACCGGCAGCTCACGGTCGGGTTGAATCTGGTCCTGCGCTCCGTCGAGCGCCTCGGTGACGAGTGCAACCAGGTCTCGGCGTCCGCGATCCTCGCGGATGCAATGAGTGGCGGGGCGGCGGAGCTCGACGCGTGGCTCGCCGACGCGCAGGTGCACGTACCGTCGGCGCGCCTGCAGCTCTTCGATGCGCAGGGGCAGGCCGTGTACGACCGCACCCTCGGAGGCGCGACGGCCCGCTTCACCGATGTGGACGTGAAGCCCACCGATCCCCTCGTCGCGGCCGGCCGGCGCTGGGCGCGTGGGGTGTCGCTCGAGCGGGTCGGCGATCGCGTGGTCATGCGGGCGGTCTCGCCCGTGATCGACTCGAGCCTCGCGCTGAAGGGCGTCATCGTGCTCTCGACGCCCCTCGACGGCGACTTCGCCGACGGCATCAAGGGCGCACTCGCGGCCGACGTCATGATCGGCGGGCTCTCGGGCGATATGTACACGACGTTCCGCTCGAGCGTCGGGCGGCGCTCGGAGCTGATGCAGCTCGCCCCCGGCGAGCGCGATGCGATCCTGAAACAAGGACGGCGCATCCGCGATCTCGATCTCCCGAGTGGGCGGTACAAGGTCGCCGCGACGGCGATCGTCGACTCCACCGAGGAGCCGATCGGCATCATCGGGGTGGCCGTCGATCGCGAACCGCTCGCCGCGACGAAGCGCCTCGCCCTCCGCTCGCTCATCGCCGGTGGTGGCCTCGCCCTCCTGTTCGCGCTGGTGCTGGCGCTCTTGTGGTCGCGGCGCCTCGGGGCGCCCATCGCGGAGCTGCATCGAGGCGCGAGCGCGGTGTCGCGTGGCGACCTCGATCACCGGATCGAGATGACCGGCGACGACGAGCTGACCGACCTCGCGACCGCGTTCAACCAGATGACGTCGACGTTGAAGGACAACCAGGCGCGTCTCGCGGCCCGCATGCGCGAGATCGTCGCGCTGCACGACGCCGGCCGCGCGGTGTCGTCGGTCATCGATCTCGATTCCGTGTCACGCAAGATCGTCGATGCCGTCGCGCGTACCTTCGACGTGCAGCTCGTCGCGCTCTGGCTCGTCGAGGGCGGCGCCCAGCCGGGCCTGCGCGCATCGGCCGCGCGCGCGAAGCGGCCCGGCGTCTCGAGCGCCCTCGCCACCGACGAGGCGCTCGCCTCGGTGAGCGCCCTCAAGGAGGTGGCGGAAAAGGTGAAGGCGTCGCGTCAGACGATCCGGCTCGAGCGGGCCTCCGACGACCCGACCCACGGTGAGGCGATGAGGGCGGCGGGGACGCTGGGGCCGTTCGTCGCGCTCCCCCTCGACCGCAAGGCGCGCGTCGTCGGCGTGCTGGTGGTGGCCCGCTCCGAGGATGCGCGCGAGTTCTCCGAGGCCGACCTGAACTTGCTGACGACGTTCGCCGATCAGGCCGGCGCCGCCGTCGAGAACGCGGTGCTCTACCAGGAGGTCCGCGGGGCCAGCGAAGAGCTCGAGCGCAAGGTCCGCCTGCGCACGGCCGAGCTCACCGCGATCAACAGCGAGCTCGGGAGGGCCTTCGCCGACCTCCGCGATACCCAGGCGCAACTCGTCCTCTCCGAGCGCATGGCCGGCCTGGGCCTGCTCGTGGCCGGCGTGGCCCACGAGATCAACTCGCCGTCGGCCGCCATCCGCGGTTCGATCGACGGCCTCGCCCCCGCGCTGACCCGCGTCACCCGGCACGGCAGCGAGCTTGCCGAGCGGGCCTCCACCGCCCAGCGCGCCTCGATCACGAGCTACCTGGAGGCCACCGCGCCGTCCCTGGCCGAGCGCCCCCTCGCCACCGGCATCGCGGCCCGCAAGCTCGCGCGCGAGGTCTCGGCCGTCCTCGAGAAGGCAGGCATCGCCGATGCCCAGCTCCTGTCGGCCGACCTGGCTGACCTCGGCATGACGCCCGCCGACGCCGGGACGCTCGTGGCGGCCCTGGGGACGGATCACGCGCTCGCCCACGCGGTGGTCGCGGCCCTCACCGACCACGTCTACCTGCACCGGACAGCCTCGACGGTGCGACACGCGGTCGGCCAGATCCAGCGCATCGTCGGGGCGCTGAAGTCGTACTCGCACCTGGATCAGCAGGCGACCCGCGTCGAGGCGGATCTGCACGAAGGACTCGAGACCACGCTCGTGCTCATGCACCACGCGCTGCGTGATATCGTCGTCGAACGCCACTACGGCGAGCTTCCCTTGGTGCCCGTGTACGTCGACGAGCTGAATCAGGTATGGACGAACCTGATCTCGAATGCGCAGCAAGCGCTCGGAGGCAAAGGCACGATCGCGATCGAGACCGGTGCCGAGGCCTCCTACGTCTTCGTGCGCGTGATCGACGACGGTCCCGGCGTGCCTGCCGAGGCGCTGTCGCAGATCTTCGAGCCGTTCTTCACGACGAAGCCCAAGGGCGAAGGCACGGGCCTGGGCCTCGGCATCGCGAAGCGCATCGTCGACAAGCACGGCGGCAAGCTGCGCTGTGACTCGCGGCCCGGCCGCACGGTGTTCGAGGTGCGCTTGCCCACCACGCTCGAGGCGGCCGCATGAGCCGGCGTGAGGTCATCGTGTGCGTCGATGACGAAGAGGGCGTGCTGCGCGTGCTGCGGGCCCAGCTCGGCGCGCGCTTCGGTCACGAGTGCCAGATCATGACCGCGAAGTCCGGGGACGAGGCGGTGGCACTGTTCGACGAGCTGTCGCGCGAGGGCGAGCCGATCGCCGTCGTGATCGCCGACCAGATCATGCCCGGCATGAAGGGCGTCGAGCTGCTCGAGATCGTCGACCGCCGCCTCCCCTCGACGACGAAGATCCTGCTCACGGGCCAGGCCGGCCTCGATGCCGTCGTCGAGGGCATCAACCGCGCGCACCTGCACCAGTACATCGCGAAGCCCTGGGACGAGCAGGCGCTGCTGCTCTCCGTCGAGAACCTCCTGCGCCAGTACCGCCTCGTGCACGAGAACCAGCAGCTCATCGCGTCGCTGTCGGCGAAGAATCAGGCGCTGCTCGAGATGAACCGCGAGCTCGAGGCCAAGATCCACGAGCGCACGCACGAGCTCGCCGAGGCCAACACGCGCCTCGCGCAGCTCGCCGTCACCGACGGGCTCACCGGCCTTTACAACCACCGCCACTTCCACGAGCGGTTGACGCTCGAGGTCGAGCGCTCGCAGCGGAGCGGCCTGCCGCTATCGCTCCTCATGCTCGACGTCGACAACTTCAAGCAATTCAACGACACGTTCGGCCACCCAGCCGGCGACGAGGTCCTGCGCCAGCTCGCCCGCGTGCTCGCCGATGCGCGGCGCGCGAACGACGTGGTGGCGCGCTATGGCGGCGAGGAGTTCGCGGTCATCCTCGTCGACACCGGCAAGTTCACGGCGGCCAAGGTCGCCGAGCGCGTGCGCGAGCGCATCAGCGCCCATGACTTCTCGGATGCCGCGCCGAAGTCTGGCACCCTCACGACGTCGATCGGCGTCGCGACCTTCCCCGACGACGGCACCGACGCGGAGGGCCTCGTCCGGGCAGCGGACACGGCGCTCTACGCCGCCAAGCGCGCGGGGCGTAACCGCGTCGTCCTCTTCACCGATGCGCTGAGCGCATCCCCATCCGCCGGGTGACCACGTGAGTGACGAGCCAGCGATCGCACGTAGAAAAGCCGACCACCTCGAGGTGGCCGCATCGGGTCGGGCCGATTTCGCCCGCTCCACCCTGCTCGAGCACGTGCACCTGGTGCACCAGGCGCTGCCCGAGCTGGCCCTCGCCGATATCGATCTGTCGACGGAGCTGCTGGGCAAACGGCTCGCCGCGCCGCTCGTGATCACCGGCATGACTGGCGGTACGGGTGATGCGGCCGCGGTGAACCGCGATCTCGCGCGGGCCGCCCAGGCCGCCGGGGTGGCCTTCGGGGTCGGCTCGCAGCGAGCGATGGCCGAGCACCCCGAGCTCGCGGCGAGCTACCAGGTCCGCGACGTCGCGCCCGACGTGGTGCTGATCGGCAATGTCGGCGCCGTGCAGGCGCTCACGATGGGGCCGGCGGCTGTCATCGAGCTCGCCACGCGCATCGGCGCCGATGCCCTCGCCATCCACCTGAACCCCGGCCAGGAGCTGATCCAGCCGGGCGGCGATCGTGACTTCCGCGGCATCGTCGACGCCATCCGCCGGATCGTGTCCGACGCGAAGGTCCCCGTCGTCGTGAAGGAGACCGGCTGCGGCCTCTCACGCGAAGCGGCCCGGGCGCTCATCTCCGCCGGCGTCACCACCGTCGACACGGCCGGCGCCGGCGGCACGAGCTGGATCGCGGTCGAGGCGATCCGGGCCGAAGCCGAAGCCTCGGCGGGCGCCGCCGCGCTGGGCCAGGAGCTCTGGGACTGGGGTGTGCCGACGGCGGTCTCGATCGTCGCGTGCGCCCGGGCCGGCCTCACGACGATCGCCTCGGGCGGCCTGCGGACCGGATACGACGCCGCCCGCGCTCTCGCTCTCGGGGCTCGCGCCGCGGGAATGGCCGCGCCGATCCTGCGTGCGCAGCGCGCGGGGGGCTACGACGGAGCCCGCGCCGCCCTCGAGCGGGTGATCGAATCCCTGCGCAGCATCTGCCTGCTGTCCGGTTGCCGGACACCCGCCGATCTCGCCCGCGCCCCGCGCCACCTCGGCGCTCCGCTGCGGAGTTATCTCGACGACCTGGGCCTCGGCCCCGCGCCCGGAGGCGCACGATGAGTGGAGTCTCCATCGGCTGGGGCAAGGTGATCCTGCTCGGCGAACACGCGGTCGTGTACGGCTACCCCGCCCTCGCGGCCGCCCTCGATCGCGGCGTCACGATGCAGGCCGTCCCCACGCCTGCCGGCGGCCCCCTGCGCCTCGACGTCCCCGTCTGGGACCTCGCCGTCACCGCCGGCGCGCTCGACGATCACCACCCCATCGGTCGCGCGCTCGGCGCCATCGCCGACCACCTCGGTCTCGGCCGCCCCGCCCTCTCGCTCGTCGGCGAGTCCCAGATCCCCGTCGGGGCGGGCCTCGGCTCCTCCGCCGCGATGGCCGTCGCGGTGACGCGCGCGCTCCTCGTCTGGGCCAAGCGCAAGGAAGACCCCGCCGTCATCGCCGAGGCCGCGGGCGCGAGCGAAGGCATCGTGCACGGTCGCGCGAGTGGCGTCGACGTCGCGCTCGCCCTCGCCGGTGGCATCGGCGTGTTCCGCAAGGCGAGTGGCCTGCGCAAGCTGGCCCTCAGCACACCGCTCCGCATCCTCGTCGCCGCCACCACCGAGCCCCGCAACACGGCCGACATGATCCAGCGCGTCACCGACGCGACGAACGGCAAGAAGGAAGACCCCCGCCTCGCCGAGCTCGGCTCGCTCACCGATACGGGGACCACCGCGCTCCTCGGCGGCGATCTCGCGGGCCTCGGCGCGGCGATGAACCGCGCGCACGCCGTGCTCGCCGGCCTCGGCGTCTCCACCCCCAAGCTCGACATCCTCTGCGATGCGGCCCGCACGGCCGGCGCCCACGGCGCGAAGCTCACCGGCGCCGGTGGTGGTGGCGCCATCATCGCCATCGCGCCGCGCGAGGCCGAGGGCGCCATCCTCGCCGCCTGGAAAGAGCGCGGCGTCGTCGGGTTCCAGACGACGATTCGCTAGCGAGGAGGCTCCCGCGCGTACTTCGCGCAGCACGTCGTCGCTCCCGTACCGAGCACGCAGCTCGTCTCGTCACACGGCTCGCTGCTCCGGGGCTGCGGCGGCGGCCCGGCACCAGATGCAGGTGCAGGCGCAGACCGCCCGGCCGTCGAAGGTGCCGGGGCAGTCGAGCCTCCGCACGATGCGGCCACGAGGACGATGATGAGCGTCCGTCCTTGCGTCACGGCGATGCGACACCCGAGCTGGCTCGCCCTTGGCGTTGTGTTGCACGAATTTTCAGGTTGCCCGTCCGCGCGTGGAGATGCGTAGGATGCGCTCCATGGTCCTCACGCGGCGTCAGGTGCTGTCCCGGCTCGGTCTCGGTCTCGCGGCCGTCCCGCTGGTGGCTTGCGGCGGTTCGAACAGCGACGGCTCGACGGACGACCTCCCGACCGACGACGGCACGATCGATGCCCCGACCGACGACGGCGCCATCGATGCCGCGACCGCGGATGCCCCTGCCGGCACGGACTGGGCGAGCGGCGGCACCATCGCGATGACGGACAAGGACACCTACCCCGATCCGTTCGCGGGCGGCGCCGGCGCGGCGTGCCTCCTCGTCGCGTCCACGACCGAGGGACCTTGCAACACCCCGACGGACCTCGTCCGCCGGGACATCTCCGAGGGCCTCACCGGCCTCCCGGTCCGCCTCGCTCTGAAGATCGTCGATACGGCCTGCAACCCGATCGCGAACGCGTCGGTGAAGATCTGGTCGACCCGCCCCGACGGCGTGTACACGGGCGAGACGCCCAACCAGGCCTTCTGCAGCGAGAACAACCAGGCCGCCATCGCCACCGACGCCATGCGCGGCGTCCAGGTCACCGACGCGAACGGCGTCGTCGCCTTCGACACCTGTTACCCCGGCTGGTATCCGGGGCGCGCGATCCACATCCACTTCCTCGTCACCGTCGGCGGCGCGCGGACCAGGATCTCCCAGCTCTTCTTCCCCGAGGACGTCACGCGGGGGATCTTCGCCTCGCACCCCGACTACGCCGCGTTCGGCCAGCCGAACACGACGTTCGCCAACGACGGAGTCTTCAACGGCATCCCTTCGAACCAGCGCGACCGCCTCATCTGCAACGTGGCCCGCATGTCCGACGGAGCGATGCTCGCCTCCAAGGTCCTCGCCGTTTCCACGTAGCGGTCCGAGGCACGAACCGCGACACGAACGTCGCGGTTCCAGCGCCGCCCTCGGCGTACGGGGCGGGCGGGTCCCCAAAAACCACGAAGGCCTCCGCGAGCTTGGACCGGCCGCTGGGTGGCACTCAAATCGCAAAGACCAACTTCCATGAGCCACCAGCGCGTTGGACATCACCTCCGCCATCTGACGAAACTCTTCGCCGCGTTGCTGCCCGCATGTGGTCAGTCCGTCGACGAGGCCCAGTTCACGCAGAACGTGTGTGTCGACGGTGCGGCGAAGGTCCTCGCATCCACGTCCCCGGCGGTGCCCGTGGACTACGTCGCGATGCGTCAGGCGACCCTGGTGAGCCGCGCAGGGGAGCCGGAGCAGGTCTCCGGGGCCATGAACTTCGACGAGGTGGGCCAGCCGTGCGCCACGGCGGTGGACATGACGGCCTGTCTGGATGCCGTGGCGAACGCACCGTACGCCTCGGAGTTCCTCACGTCGTCGGATGAGGGACTGCTCGCCCTCTCGCTGCTCTACACGCGCGGCGATCTCGTGGGCGGCGTCCGCTCCTTCGACGAGCTCGCAGCCTATCTCGGTGACATCGATACCCCTGGCGATGCCGCGTTGATCGCCGTCATGAGCCGATATGCGCTCCGATGCGATGCCCCCCGGAACGTGGGTCCGCACCCCGAGGGGTACGTGGTCTTCACTCGCCGAGGTGGTGGATGCGGCGAGGGCGACGACGTCTACGACCAGGTCGTCCTCGTGCGCGCCGACGGCAGCACGGAGGTCATCGAGGAGGCCTTCGTCGAGGAGGGCGACCCAGCTTGCACGATCGGTCGCCTGCCGGCCGGTCTGTGCCGCCGGCCCCGAGCGCGCGCCGCTTCGCCGGTCGGGACCTTCCTCGCGCAGGTCGCCGAGCTCGAGGCCGCGTCGGTCCACGCCTTCACGCAGCTCGCGCACGAGCTCGCGCTGCACCGCGCGCCTCGGTCCCTGATTCGCGCGGCCCTCACCGCGGCGGGCGACGAGGTCCGCCACGCGCGGACGATGACGCGCCACGCCCGGCGCTACGGCGGCCGCCCCAAGGCCCCGGTCGTGACCGCCCCACCGCCCCGCGCCCTCGTCGACATCGCCCTCGACAACGCGGTGGAAGGCTGCGTGCGCGAGACCTTCGGCGCCGCCAGCGCCCACCTCTCCGCGCGCACCGCCGCGGACCGCTCGCTCCGTGCGGACTTCGCGACGATCGCCCGCGAGGAGACCCAGCACGCGGCCCTGTCGTGGGCGCTGCACGAGTACTTCGCCTCGCGGCTCTCTCCTCGCGACCGCGCCCGCGTGGAGCGGCATCGCCGCGACGCCGCTACGCGCATGGAACGCGAGCTCACCGCGCCTCTCCACGACGACGTCCACGTCGCGACCGGCATCCCGCGCCCGCGCGAGGCCCGCCGGCTCTACCGCGGCGTCCTCACGCAGCGCCATCAGTCGACGTAGGGGTGTCGCAGGGGTCCGACCCCTGCGACACGTCACGGACGTGGAGGTGTCGC
>JALHPV010000254.1 GCA_022842285.1 Kofleriaceae bacterium | reverse complement strand
CAGCGTCCGGGCGCAACGGGAGTGGGCGTGGGCAGCGGGGGCGCCGCCGGCTGCGCGTCGATCGGCGCGGGCACCACCGGCACGGGATCGGGGGGCGACTCCGGCGCACCGCGGCGCCGCGGCTTCTTGCGAACTGGCGTGGTGGCGGGGGGCGCGTCGACGCGCGGAGCATCGGCGATCACCACGCTGGCCGGGCCATCCACGGCCGCATCCCGAACGGGGACCGGCACGTCGGGCGGCGTGGCTCGCGGACGGGCGACGCCGACGAGCACCGCGACGAAGGCCACGAAGACCATGGCCACCACGATCACGATCCTCACGCCTGGAGGATAGCCGGTGCGGAAGCCCCCGAGGTTCCGTGACGCGTGGCGCGCGAGTTATCCTCGGGGCGTGGACGGGTATCTCGTAGAGGCCTACTACCTCTCGAACGAAGCGATCGCCAGCGTGGTCGGGAGCCGAGACCGCGCACTGCACGAGCGCGTGCTCGCCGATTCGTCGGGCCTCATCAAGACCCACGCGGCGCGCTACGACGACAAGCCGTTGACCGTCGCCATCGACGAAGTGTTCCGCGGCGAGATGGGAGACTTCTTCGAGTTTGGCTACAACACGACGCTGGCGCTCTGGCCCATCATCGCAGCGCTCGCCTCGAAGCGGCCCGCGGCCCCGTCGATCGCGCGCCCCTTCGTGCCGCTGGACGACGTTGCTGTCGAGCTGGACGATGCCAAGCTGTATCCGCGCCTGAGCACGTTGTTCTGGTCGCTGATGGCTTACGACGAGAACGCGTACGCGTTGAAGATCGAGAGCTACCCATCGCTCGCCGATCGCCCGTCGATCATCACGCTGCCCCCGAAGGTCCTGGCGAAGCTTGCTCCCGAGAGCAAGGCCATGCGCGCCGAGCTGGATCAGCTGTCCGGACCGGGAGGCGGAGCGGCCTGGATCGCCGCATGCGGTGGCCGGGCCCCGGACCTGCTGCGATTGCTCGACTGGCTGGATGCGGCGCACGCCGAGAAGCTCGACCTCTGCCTCGTGCTCGACGGCGACAGCTGACTGACGGCCGGACAGATCGTGGGCGCGTGGAGCACGCGACGGCCACCGCCTGCATGTGTGAAGTTCGGGGCATGTCTGACCCGTACGCGACGCTCGTCGAGAGCTTCACGAAGCTGTATCGGTACCAGCACCTGGCGAGCATCGTCGGGTGGGACCAGGCGGCCATGATGCCAAGCAAAGGGAACGAGGCGCGGAGCGCGGCGATGGCGGAGCTCGCGGTGCTGATGCACGACACGCTGACGGCGGCGCATGTGGGCGCGGCCATCCATGCCGCGAAGGACACGGACGACGCGGAACAGCAGGCCAGTGTTCGCGAGATGGAGCGGCAGTGGCGGGCGGCCGCGCTGTTGCCGGGGAAGCTGGTGGAGGCGAAGAGCCTCGCGGGGACCAGGTGCGAGCACGCGTGGCGCACGCAGCGTCGGGCGAACGATTGGGCCGGGTTCCTCGTGAACTGGCAGCCGGTGGTGGAGTGCGCGCGGCAGGAGGCGACCCTGCTCGCCGAGGCGACGGGGCTGTCGAAGTACGACGCCCTGGTGGACCGCTACGAGCCGGGCATGACGTCGGCGCGGATCGAGCCGATCTTCGATGATCTCAAGGCGTGGTTGCCGGGGCTGATCCAGGAGGTCGTGGCGAAGCAGCAGGCCGAGGCCGTCATCGCGCCGGTGGGCCCGTTTCCGATCGAGCGGCAGCGCGCGCTGGGCCAGGAGATCATGGCGATCCTGGGCTTCGACTTCGAGGGCGGACGACTCGATGTGTCGACGCATCCGTTCTGCGGCGGCGTCGCCGAGGACGTGCGCATCACGACGCGGTATCGCGAGGACGACTTCGTGCAGGCGCTCATGGGGATCGTGCACGAGACGGGGCACGCCCGGTACGAGCAGCGGCTCCCCCGGGCGTGGGTGCATCTGCCACTCGGCGTGGCGCGCTCGATGGGGATCCACGAGAGCCAGTCGCTGGCGTTCGAGATGCAGCTCGGACGCAGCGCGCCGTTCCTCGCGCTGATCGCCCCGCTGGTGCAGAAGCACCTGGGCGACCAGCCGGCGTTCGCGGTGGCGAACCTCGTGAAGCTGTACACGCGTGTGGAGCCGGGCCTGATTCGCGTCGACGCCGACGAGCTCACGTATCCGATGCACGTGATCCTGCGATTCGAGATCGAGCGCGCGCTGATCGAGGGCCAGATCGAGCCGGCGGATGTGCCCGCGCTGTGGGACGAGAAGATGGCCGCGTATCTCGGGCGCGACACCCGCGGCGACTTCACCAACGGCTGTCTGCAGGACATCCACTGGACCGATGGCTCGTTCGGATATTTCCCGAGCTACACGCTGGGCGCGATGTATGCCGCCCAGTGGTTCGCGGCCATCCGCGCGCAGCACCCGGACCTGGATGCGCAGATCGCGGGCGGCAACCTCGCGCCCATCTTCACGTGGCTCGATGCGAACATCTGGAGCCAGGCATCGCGGTGGGAGACGCCCGCGCTCATCGAGCGGGCCACGGGCGCGCCCCTGACGGCGAGCCACTTCCAGAAGCACCTACGCGCGCGGTACCTGGAAACATAGGCCTTTACGCGGGACTGGCGGGGCGAGAGACTGGCCGGGATGAGGATGTCCGCCTGGCTTGGAATTGCCGTGGTGCTCGCTGCCTGCGGTGACGATTCGACCACCGATGACATGACGCCGGGCATGGATGCGCCGCTGCCGGAGCCCGACTTCAAGGTGCGCGGCAGTGTCGAGCAAGTGCACGTGTGGAGTGCCCCCGCGGCCACCGAGGTGGTGCTGACCGATGCGACAGGGGTCGAGATCGCAAGCGCGACGACCGATGCGCTCGGCAGCTACATGTTCCGCAAGATCGCGCCCGGCACCGGCTACATGGTGAAGACGGCCGACGGCCTGCTCGAGGCCGGGCCCATCGACGTGCTCACGGAAGCGGCGAGCCTCCCGCCGCCAACATTCTACTCGGAGCAGACGATCCAGCCGGGCAGCGGCTACATCAAGACGCGTGACGGCACGACGCTGTCGATCTACACCACGTTCCCCGCCGGCGAGGGGCCGTATCCGACGGTCGTGAACTACTCGGGGTACGACCCGTCGCGTCCGGGCCAGCCGCTCGATCCGTCGCTCGCGCACCTGTGCGGGCTCCTGCCCGTCATCTGCGATGCGCCGGCGGATCCGTCCGCACTCATCGCGGCCATGTTCGGCTACGCGACCGTCAGCGTGAACATCCGCGGCACGGGCTGCTCGGGCGGCGCGTTCGACTTCTTCGAGACGATGCAGGTCCTCGACGGCTACGACATCATCGAGACGGTGGCGGCCCAGCCGTGGGTCATGCACGGCAAGGTCGGCATGGTCGGCCTGTCGTATCCCGGCATCACGCAGCTCTTCGTCGCGAAGTCGAAGCCGCCGCACCTCGCGGCCATCACGCCGCTCTCGGTGATCGGCAGCGCCATCACGACCATGCGCCCGGGCGGCATCCTGAACGACGGCTTCGCCACCGCGTGGATCGAGCGCGTCATCTCGCGCGCGCAGCCGTATGGCCAGGGCTGGGAGCAGGCCCAGGTCGACGCGGGTGACATGCAGTGCGCGGAGAACCAGCTCTTGCACGGCCAGTACATCGACAACGTCCAGCAGGCGCGCGAGGCCAACTTCTACGTCCCCGCGGAACACGACCGCTTCAACCTCCAGACGTTCACCGACACGATCAACGTCCCGGTCTTCCTCGCGAGCGCCTGGCAGGACGAGCAGACCGGCCCGTTCTTCTTCACGATGCTCGATCACTTCTCGGGCTCGCCGAGCCTGCGCGTGCACGTCTACAACGGCGTCCACATCGATGCCTTCCAGCCCGAGGTCCTCCAGGAGTGGTTCAACTTCCTCGAGCTCTTCGTCGCCAAGCGCGTCCCCGGTGATGCGGAGCTCGCCATCATGATGGCGCCCGTCCTCTACGAAGAGGTGTTCAAGACGGACCAGCTCACCATCCAGGAGAGCCGGCTCCACTCGCAGCCGTCTTACGAGGCTGCCCTCGCACAGTGGAACTCCGAGAAGCCCATCCGCGCCCTCTTCGAGAGCGGTGCGGGCATGCCGGCGGAGGTGGGCGCGCCCATCCCGACGCACATCCGCGAGTTCGATCGCTACGCCACCGCGACGCCGCTCCGCCTCTTCGCGACGACAGATGGCTCCCTCGCCCCCACCGCCCCGACGACGACCGCGGCTCCCTACACCTTCGCCCACGATCCCGCGGCCGGCGACGTCACCATCCTCGCGCCGGGCGGCAACGTCTGGGACCTCCTGCCCCGCTACGACTGGAAGCAGCCCGCCGCCGGCTCCGCCGTCGTCTTCGAGGGCCCCGCGCTCACGAGCGACCTCGTGATGTTCGGGTCCGCCAGCGTCGACCTGTGGGTGCGCTCACCCGTCGATGAAGCCGACCTCGAAGTGAACCTCACCGAGATCCGTCCCGATGGCCAGGAGGTCTTCGTGCAGGCCGGCTGGATCCGCGCCAGCCTCCGCGCGCCCGGCGCCGACGGCACGGCCCTGTGGCCCTCCTACTCTCTCACCGAAGCGGACGCCGCGCCGCTCGTCCCGGGCGAGTGGACGCAGGTGCGCGTCGGCACCGCCGGCTTCCAGCACGTCTTCCGCGCCGGCTCGCGCATCCGCGTCAGCGTCGACACCCCCGGCGGCAGCCGCTCCGAGTGGTACTTCGACCTGAAGACCTTCACGCTCAACCCCGTCACCTACGAGATCGGTCACGACATGGCGCACCCGACGAGCATCGCGCTCCCCGTCATCACTGGTCAGACCTCGTCCACGCCCTACCCGGCGTGTCCTTCCATGCGCGGCCAGCAGTGCCGCACCTATCAGCCGTACAGTAACGTCACCGCCGAATGACCATGCACCTCGACGCCTCTGACTTCGCTGCCCTCGACGAGCCCCAGCGCATCGCCGTCCTCGAAACCATGGTCGTCGCGCTCATCGCCGACACCAAGGTCACTCCATCCGAGATCCGCCGCTTCGACGAGATCGTCCTTGGCCTGCCGTGGGGCGTGGAGCGCGAGGTCCTCGGCGCGATGGTCCGCAGCGCGCGCGACCGCCTCGTCGCGCTCAAGACCCAGCCCGAGGTGCTGGAGTACGTCGGGAAGCTCGCCAAGCTCCTCCCCGATCAGATGCTCCGCGAGAAGCTCATCTTCACGATGGCCACGCTCTTCCACTCCGATGGCGAGCTCGCCAACCAGGAGAAGGCGATCCTCGGCCTCTTCGCGATCACCTTCGAGATCAAGCCCGACCGCGTGAACGTGATCCGCGAGGCGCTGCACCTCCCGCCGCTGCCCGCCGATACGAAGCTACTGCTGAACTAGGCAGTGTCGCAGGGGTCCGACCCCTGCGACACCCTCCCGCGAACGACGTGTCGCAGGGGTCCGACCCCTGCGACACCCTCCCGCGACGGCCGTGGGAGCGCGCACATGCAGACTTGGCGTCTGGGGCGGCTTGGCGTTCGACCTCTGACCACGCCGCCAGGAACGCGAATCAGGCCGCCATGGCCGCGCCGTCGAGGATCGCGTTCACCTCGGCGAGGGTCGTCGCCTTGAACAGCGTCGGACGCAGTGCCAGGGCGCGCTCGCCGAGGACGTGGAGATGCCGGCGGGTCATGGGGATGCCGCGCCACTCGCCGCGCTCGGCGACGTTGGTCTCGACGAGCAAGCGGTACATCGCGATGCGCTCATCCGGCGTCGGGCCGGGGATGGGCGCGCCCGCCAGGGCGGCGTGGGCCTCGCGGAAGATCCACGGGTGATCGATCGCGCCGCGGCCGATCATCGTGCCCGCGCAGCCCGTCTCGGCGAAGGCGCGCATCACGTCGGCGGCGGACCGGATATCGCCGTTCACGATCACCGGCATCGAGACCGCCGCCCGCGCCTTCGCCGCCCACGACCAGTCGGCGGCACCGGAGTGACCCATCTGCGCCGTGCGGCAGTGAATCGTCAGCGCCGAGACGCCCACGTCCTCGAGGCGGCGCGCCAGATCGACGATCGGCATCTCCGACTCGGGGCCCCAGCCGATGCGCGTCTTCACCGTCACCGGCAGCGCGACGGCCCGCACCACCTCGCGCGCCATCGCGATCATCGCGTCGGGGTTTCGCAGCCAGGCCGCACCGGCGCCCCCGCGGACGATCTTCGGCACCCAGCAGCCGCAGTTGATGTCGATGAACGTGGGCGCCGCGCGCTCCGAGATCCGCGCCGCATCCAGCAGCATCGCCGGGTCGGCGCCGTAGATCTGGATGGCCGTCGGCTGGTCATCTGGCACCAGGGTGATCTTGCGCTGCGCCGGGCGCGCCCCCACGACCAGCTGCTCGGCGCGCACGAACTCGGTCACGCAGACGCGGGCCCCCACGCTCCGGCACACCCGGCGAAAGGGCGCGTCGGTCACGTCTTCCATTGGCGCCAGCCAGACGGGTGACGAGGCGAGGAGCTCGCGAATCACGGGCGCATATAGACCACCAAAGCGGGCCGATGTGAACCGCCCGTGCTGTCGGCGCCGAACGTGCAGTCAGGGCTGCTGATCGTCCGTCGAGGAAGGTGGCTGATGAAGCGCTCGGATCTAGCGTCGTGGAGACCTGCGGTTCCTGCAGTCGTCGCTGCAAGAACCGCAGAAGTGCTCCGCGCGCAGCGTCGCTGGTCACTCGCGTGCTGGCTGGTGGTCGCGTCGCTCGCGGGGTGCGTTCCGCCGGGTTCGTGGATGGGGGCTGGCACGTGGGGCTGGACCGGGTTCGCGCCGACGCCAGAGGCGCCTCCGCTGCCCGCGCCCGAGGACCCGTACGGGGAGCCCCCGCCGACAGCCTCCGGGTTCGCGGCCCCCCTCCAGGTCCACGTCACCGGCACCGGGGGCCGCGTCACCGCGGGCGAGGCCGACAACGGCCCGCAGTGGATCTCCCGCGCGCTCTACAACGCGGGCTACTCGTACGCCGACATCCCCGCCTTCGAGGGCACGGCGGCCGAGTGGCAGTTCATGATCACGTGCGCGCAGAATCACTTCGCGGGCTTCCCGATCCAGCTCGTCGATACGGCGCCGACGACCGGCGACTACGTCACGGTGGTGGTCGGCGGTCAGGCCGCGCACATGGGTCAGACGAACATGTGGGGCTGGGCCTCGATGGGAGACAAGGCCGTGGTCGTGCGGGGGATGGGCTTCGTGTTCTCGCAGGATCACGGTCCCACGCAGCGCGCGGACCTGTGCCAGACGCTCGCCCACGAGATCGGCCACCTCGTGGGTCTCGATCACACGCAGGACTGTGGGGACCTGATGGAGACGCCGCGCAACTGCGAACGGACGGGCTTCCTCGAGCGATCGCGCGCCGCGCTCGCGGTCTCGCTCGCCCCCTACACGCACACGCCGACCGCGGTCACCCCCACGAGCCACGCCATCGAACGGCTCACCCCGACGTTCGGGTACTGGCCCATCTCCATCGAGGCCGAGAAGCCGCTCGCGCGGGGCTTGATGCATGTCCGTACGCCCAGCGGGTATCGCAGCGAGTACCACTGCCTGCCCGGCGTCGCTGACTGCAAGATCGAAGGCGCGCACCTGTCGGGCCGCTACCCGCTGATGGAGCCGGGCGTGTTCACGATGCGCCTCGAGCTCTTCTATCTCGATGGCGAGGTCCGGATGACTCCCTGGATCACCACGGCCGGCCTGTCGCCTTCTCCGTGACAGGGATGCCCGGTTTCGACGGATTTTCGAGGGGGGGGCGCGCCAACTGCGCGCGATCCCACACGTCCGGAACGGCACCGCCATTGCTGAAGGTCTGGGGCGTGAAGCCCGTCAAGCTCGCCCTGGTCGCCCTCCCCCTCCTGCTGTCGGCCCGCCCCGCAGACGCATGCAGCCCCGCGTTGTGCCAGCCGGGCGCCTTCGTGCCGAGCCAGGGAGCCACGGTGCCCGCGAGCGCCGCCGCCCTGTACTGGCGGCCGATGTTCGGGCAGGTCGAGGTCGCTCCAGCGTCGCTGCGGCTGGTGGCCACGGGCTCCTCCGAGGCCATCGCGTTCACGACGACCCCGCTTCCCGGCGGCGACTATCTGATCGTGCCCGCGGTCCCGCTCGTCGCGGGCACCGAGTACCGCCTCGAAGATCCGACCGAGTGCGCCGAGTCGGGCGTGGCTGATGGTCCACAGGCGACCTTCACCGCCACCGCGGCCGTCGCGCTCCCCGCGGCGCTTGGCTCCCTCGAAGCCACTGCGCCCGCCCGCAGCACGCTGAACCTCGCCAGCTCGAGCGGGACGTGCTCGTCCGACGCCGACGTCGTGAGCACGATCGTCTCGCTGACGTTCGATGCGAGCGCGGAGCCGTGGCGCCACGTCCTGCACTACACGACGTACGTCGACGATCAGCTCTGGTCGCGCAGCACGAGCGCCATCGCGTCTCCGGATCCGGGTGCCAGCTCGGTCGGGCGCGGCGCGGACCGTATCTACCGCGTATGTAGCACCGAGGACTCGGGCATCGGCGCGGGCGTCAGCGCCGGCCCTCACGTCGTGCGCATCGAGGCCACGTTGCCCGGCACGAGCGTCGCCCTCGTGTCGCGCACCGTGACCGTCGAGCTCGACTGCGATGCGCCCGGCGATGGCGACGGCAGCGACACCACGGACGACGGCGACGACACGGCCAGTGACGGCTCCACGGACCCCGATGACGAGGGTGGCTGCTCGGCGGGCGGAGGCCCCGGGCTACTCGTTGCTCTCGGAGCGATCACCCTGCGTCGCCGCCGCCGCCGCGCCTGAGCCGGCGTACTCGGACTTCCAGTCGTAGTTCGGATCCGGATCTGCCGGCGGTGGGTGGTCGGAGGCAGGGATCGTCTTGAGGTTCACGCGCACGCGGTACCACATCGACGAGCGACCACGATTGCTGTCGACGAGGTAGGCCTCGGGCGGCAACCTCGCCGCGAGGTCCGGATGCCGCTCCTTCCAGCGCTCCAGCCCGGCGAGCGCGTCGACCTTCAGCTTCGCGTTCGCGATGGTGATCACCGGCAGCTTCGGCTTCGGCGGCGCTGCCTGCTTCGCACGTGATGGAGCCACCCGCGGTGCTTCGGCGTCGCCCTTCCCGAAGTGCGGTGGCCACGGCGCATCGCTCTGCCCGTCGGCCTCCTGGCGATCCGCGAGCGCGAGCAACGGCGAGAGCGTGCCGACGGCCTCGTCGATCCGTGCATGCGCGTCGCCGTGCGCGGCGTACAGCGCTGGCACCGTCGCGAGCGTGTAGTCGGCGGGATTGCACCGCAGAAACTCGTCCCAGGTCAGCGGATACGACACGCGGGCGTCGGGCACGGGGCGCACCGAGTACACGCTGCACGTCGTGCGGTCGCGGGCGTTCTGGTTGAAGTCGAGGAACACCCCGTGGCGCTCCTCCTTCCACCACTTCGCCGTCGCGATGCGAGGCGCTCGCCGCTCCACCTCGCGGGCGAGTGCGACCGCGGCGCGCCGCACCACCGTGAACGGCCAGGCCGGCTCGATACGGGCCCAGATGTGCGCTCCGCGCGAGCCGCTCGTCTTCGGCCAGCCCACCAGCCCTACCTCGGAGAGCACCTCGCGCACGACGGCCGCGACCTCGAGGATCTGGGACCACGGTACGCCCGGCACCGGATCGAGATCGATGCGGAGCTCGTCGGGGCGGTCCATGTCCTCGCGCCGGATCGCGTGCGGATTCAGATCCACGCAGCCCAGGTTCACGATGTACGCAAGCTGCGCGCGGTTCGTGACGACGACCTCGTCGGCCGTGCGCCCCGACGGAAACGTGAACGTCACCGTCTCCACCCACGGCGGCCGCTTCTCGGCGGCTCGCTTCTGATAGAAGGGCTCGCCCTCGACACCGTTCACGTAGCGCTTCAGGATCATCGGCCGGCGCGCCACGCCGCGGAGGGCCCCCTCGGCCACGCTCAGGTAGTAGCGGACGAGGTCCAGCTTCGTGATCCCGAGCTTCGGCCAGAACATCTTGCGCGGGTTCGTGACCGGGACCTCGATCCCGTCGAGCGAGAGCATCTGCTGCTCGACCTTTGGCACCCCCAGATCCTTGCACGATCGGCCGCGACCGCCTACATCCCCGCCATGACGACGCGGGCAGCGGTCAGAGCCCTCCTCGTGCTCGCGTTCCCCATGGTGATCGCGCGCGCGACCCAGGCGGTGATGACGTTCGCCGATGCGCTCCTCGTCGAGCACCTCGGGCCCGGCGCCATCGCCGCCTCCGCGACCGGGGGCATGAACACGTTCGCGATCATCATCCTGCCGATGTGCACGGTCTTCATCGTGCAGAGCTTCGTGGCGCAGCTCGTCGGCAAGGGCGACCTCGAGGGCACGAGCCGCTTCGCCTGGTATGGCCTCATCATCGCCGGCGTGGCTGGTCTGCTCGGTCTCCTCGCCATCCCGGCCGTCGGTCCGCTGCTCGACCTCAGCGACTACTCGCCCGAGGTGCGCGCCGACATGACGACGTACATGCACATCCGGCTCACGTCCGTGGCGGCCGTCGTCGCGGCGGAGGCCATCAACAACTACTACGGGGGGCTCGGTAACACGTGGATGTCGATGGTCGGCAGCTTCGTGCAGATGATCGTCGACCTCGTCCTGAACATCGTCCTCATCTACGGCTACTGGGGCTTCCCGGCGATGGGCGTGCAGGGAGCGGCGCTCTCGACGAGCATCGCGAGCTGGGTCGGCGCCATCTTCATGATCGTCGTGTTCTGGCGCCGCGTCGGGATCAAGGCGCC
>JALHPV010000253.1 GCA_022842285.1 Kofleriaceae bacterium | reverse complement strand
GGTCTCGAGCAACCGCTGCGTCGAGCGCGAGCGCGCGATCTCGAGTCCCCCGCGCCGGACGATCACCTCGCGGGCATCGGCCACGATCGCGGGCGGGCGCGGAAAATCCCAGACCGACACCTGACCGGGCCCCGGCGCCACCGCGAACGCCGGGCGTTGCTCCCCGCGCCAGGTCCACGAGTCACGGGCACGGGCCAGCCAGTCGTCGGTCGCCATCCCTCACGCTAGCACCCGGGAGCGACCAGGGCAGGATGGCGATGGAAGCGCCCGCTTCGACCACCTCGCATGTTGGCGCGGTGACCGCGTAGCGTGGATGGATGCACGCTGACCTGGTCGACGTCCTCTGCGATCGCGGCGTGCAGTGCCTCGGCGGGACGCACCGCGAGTGCGTGCAAGCGGACTGCATGCAGGTGATCCTGACGCGCGCCGTGGAGCGACCATGATCAATGCCAACCCCGTCGTGCTTCGCGCCGTCGCGACCAGGGCCGTTCGCGAGGCTCGTGCGGCGTGTCGAACCGCGGAGGCGTCGCCCACCGAAGCAAACCTTCGCGGCGCGTTCTTCGCGTGCGTGCTCGCGCGGCGAACTCTGCTTCGCGCGTCGATGGCGAACCCCGAGGAGGAGGAGGCCATGATCGAGGAGTCGATGCTGTTCGGCGAGATCGGCCTCGGCTTCCAGCGAAAGCTGGCCCGGCTCACGACCGGCTCGTCGATCGACTGAAATGAGAGGCGATCCAGCGCTCCGCTCAGCGCTTCCACGCGGAGGCGAAGTCGTTCGCGTACGTCGCGAGGAGGCTTGCCCGTCAGCTGTTGCACGGCGTCGGTGGGCGTCACGCCCGGACTGCGGGGGGCCCGTGTTGGGGCCTCACGAACACCGCAGGATCACGACCGTGATGTTGTCGTTGCCGCCGGCCCGATTCGCGCGGTCCACGAGCTGATTCGCGGCGCCGGTGATGTCTGCCCCGCAGTCGACGAGCACCTGGAGCATCTCGGCGTCGCTGAGGTGGCCGGAGAGACCATCGCTGCACATCAGGTAGACATCGCCGGTCTCGATCTCGAGCTGCTTGACGTCGACCTCGACGGTGTCGGCGAGGCCGAGGGCGCGGGTGATGACGTTCTTGTAGGGGAAGTTCGCTTCCTCCTCGCGCGTCATGTCCGGGTTGATGTCCTTGAACTGCTCGAGCAGCGAGTGATCGCGCGTGAGGCAGGTGATCGCGCCGCGCTGGATGCGGTAGATGCGCGAATCTCCGACGTGCGCAATGCAGATGTGGCTGTCGTGAATCGCCGCGGCAACGAGCGTCGTGCCCATCCCACGCCCCTCGGCGGCCGCGTGGATGCGGCGATTCGCGACCTTGAACGCGCAGACGAGGCGGTTCTCGAGGTCGGTCAGGTCGGGGCTGGGGTCGAAGGGCCACCGTGACGGTGCGGTGGTGA
Organism: Kofleriaceae bacterium; assembly: GCA_022842285.1. Classification (GTDB taxonomy): domain Bacteria; phylum Myxococcota_A; class Polyangia; order Haliangiales; family Haliangiaceae; genus JABFXX01. The sequence goes on along the minus strand of JALHPV010000253.1, from coordinate 9,422 downwards.
TGGTGCTGCCGTAGAACGTGGCGACCTCGATGGTGGCGAGCCGCGATGCGACCTCGCCGGCATCGTGACCGCCCATGCCGTCGGCGACGAGCGCGAGCTGCTCGGCCTCGAGGATCCCGAAGCAGTCCTCGTTGTGACCGCGCCGCATTCCAACGTCCGTCTTCGCCGCATAGCGAACACACGGGCTGCCAGTCACATCTCCACCGTACACCGACCGGCTCGTTGATTCAGGACTCGCCACGACTTGCGCTCGTCGCGGCCGTCAGGGGTGGCTCCGAGGTGCGACGGCGGCGATCGTGGCCGTCATGCCGCGGGGCGCGATCAGCTGGGACAACCACCACGACTGAGCGTGCAGCTTGCGACGCGCGGCCTCCTCGGAGCGGGCCAGCGGCAGGGCGGTTGTCACCATGATCATCACGAGGATCGGCACGATCAGGATGAGGCCGATCCGCAAGGGCGCTTCGACCATCACATGGGCCACCGTCGGACGGATGCGCAGGAAGCCATCCGCGAACGTGACTGATGGGTCGATGAGGTCGAGCATCTCGAGCGCCCATGGCAGGAGGGCGCCGGCCGTGACGAGTAACAGGACGCTGATCATGCGGCGCCGCGTGCGGAAGATCGGGCTCGCGAGGAAGATCATCGTCGTCACGGCGGCCATGCCCGGGACGATGGTGATCGGCGAGAACAGCAGGCCGGTGGCGGCGAGCAGCACCGCGTTGCCCACGATCGGAATCCAGACCACGAGGGGTGGCACGGGGGTGCGTTGCATCATGCGCCACGCACACCACAAGAGCACCACGACGATCGCCGCCACCGTGACGAGGGGCACCACGGCATGAACTCCGAGCAGGAGCGCGCCCGGAACCATCGCCAGGTAGCCAAGGTAGGGGCGCAGGGACAGCCGGGCGTGGTGGCGAGTGAGCTCGGCGCTCGACTCGGCGACTGCGAGCTCGACCTCGGGCGCCGACTCGTCGGGGGGAGGGGAGGCCACGAGATGCACGAGGAGCTCGGAGGCTCCGGGGAGGTGTGGATCGAGCGCGAGCGCGCGCGTCACCTCCTGCATCGCCGCGCGAGCGTCGGTGGTCGCGCGGGCGCGGGTCAGGTGCTCCTCGGCCAAGCGGCTGCGAAGGGCGTGGTCGCGATCACCGTCGAGGTAGCTGAGGACGCGTTCACCGAGCTCGCGGGCCGTCGCGATTCGTTCCTCGCGATCAGGCGCGATCGCGTGATCACGGAGCAAGTCCAGCTCGGGCGGTGATTCGCCCGTGACGGCGAGGATGTCGCGGAGCACGTTGCCCAGCGCGAATACATCGGCGCGCGCGTCGACGTCCTCACCGCGAGCCTGCTCTGGGGCCATGTACGCGCGCGTCCCGACGATCGCGCCGGCGCGCGTTGCCTCGCCGCCATCGGCATCCCGAAACTCCGCGAGCTCTTCCTCGAGCTTGCCCACGAGCTTCGCCACGCCCCAGTCGAGGACGTACACCTCGCCGAAGTCGCCGAGCATGATGTTGCTCGGCTTGAGGTCCCGATGCACGACGCCGCGCGTGTGTGCGAGCTCGACGGCCAGACACACCTCGGCGAACGCGCGCAGCATGCGCTCGCGCGAGAACTTCTTCCCCGCTGCGGGGCCCTGGTCGTTCATGCTCTGCAGGATCTGCAACAAGGTGATCCCGACGAGCTTCTTCATCACGAAGTACGGCTGTCCCTTCGCGTCGGTCCCGAGGTCGTGCACTGGCGGTATCGCGGGGTGGTCGAGGGCGGCCTGGATCCGCGCCTCGCGGAAGAACCGTCGGTGCAGGATGGAGAGCGGGAGCCGGCTCTTCGGGTGGATCCGCTTGATCGCGATCTCGCGGCCCAGCACGGTGTCGCGGGCGCCGACGACCTCGCCCATGCCGCCACGCCCGAGCTCGGTCGTTGCTCGGTAGCGTGAGCTGGGCATCGCGCGACTGCCGTCGAGAGAATCGGAGCGGGGGCGGTCCTTGACGGTCTTGCCTTCGTCCTCGGTGTCGATCGGCGGATCTGCGGTGGTCGTCTCGTCGTCGGGCGGGGACGGCATGCACGCCGATGGTAGCTGATGGCGTGCGTCGGCAGTCGATGCAGGTTCCGCCGGTGGGACAGCCCGTCAGGCGCAGTGCGCTCCGCAGAAGGACCACGCCGCGCGGTCGAGCCGCCGTGGCCCGTGGTCGACGAGGAAGGCGAGGATCTCGGCGCGGTCGTCGGTGACGAGCACGCGATCGCCCCAGCGGTCGCCCGCGAGCGCGCGCAGGAGTGGCACCGCCGGCAAGGTGTCGGTCCAGTAGGAGGTCCCGAGCAGCGCCATCGGCGACACGAGGCCGCGCACGGTGCCGTAGTGGTTCTGGCAGGCGTCCTGGAAGATCTCCTGGACGGTGCCGGCGCTGCCCGGCGCGAAGACGATGCCGTGGGTCGCGAGGCTCACGAGGCCCTCTTCGCGCAGGCAGTTCGCGAAGTACTTGGCGTGGTGGGTGGCGAACGCGTTCGGCGGCTCGTGGCCGTAGAAGAAGGTCGGTACGCCAAGGGTCGGCACGGGGGCGCTCGCGAGCAGGGCGGCGTGGTCGGCGCGGACCCGGAACGCCTGCGCGAGCCAGGCGTGATCGGTGTAGGTCGGTGCGGCGGCGAGGGTGCGCACGGCGTCGCGCAGGGCCGCGTCGTCGCGACCCGCGAGGCGCGCGCCGAGGTTGGCGGCCTCCATCGCGCCGGGGCCGCCACCGGTGGCGACGAGGAACCCGCGGGCTGCGAACTCGCCGGCCAGGCGGGCGACGTCGAGGTAGACGTCGGTGGCGCGGCTCATGCCGTGGCCTCCCATGATCGCGACCACGCGGTCGTGACTGCGCAGCATGGCCTCGAGCGCTTGCGAGATGCCGTGGTCGTGGAGGCGCCGCGTGAAGGCCTCGAGCATCGGCGGCTCGTCGGCGCCACCCGTGGCGCGGAAGTGGCGATACACGCGCGCGTCGAGCGTGTCGCAGTAGGTGCACGGATCGTCGGCGACGAAGCCGTCGAACAGCTCCTCCGGCGAGTACAGCGAGGTTCGCCAGGGCTCGTAGGGCAGGCCGGTGATCGGCGGGAACACGAGCGCGCCCGCGTTGATCACGGCCACGATATCGGTCGGCGTGAGGCTGCAGCCGAGCAGCACGAGCCCCTGTAGATCGCGCCCCGCCAGCGCGGCCCCATCGGCGCGCAGGTCGAGTCCGCGGAGGACCGTGTCGAGCAGGGGAGCGCCGCTCGCGAGGAGCGGGAGCAGGTCATCGAGGTTGTGGATCTCGCGCACGCGGGACGATCGTCCCACGAACAGACGGGCGGCCTACAGCGTCACTGCGCGAAGAAGGACCACATCTCGTCGGTAGCGGAGATCGCCGAGGTGTTGTGGCCCAGGCCGGGGATGGTGAGACCTCCCGGCCACTGATGACCGCCGCCGTCGACCCTGCACAGGCGAACCTGCGAGCCCTGTGCGCACGACGATGCCCAGTCCTCGCAGGTGACGTCGCCTGTTTGGAGATAGGTCGCTCGGCCGGGCGTACAGCTATTGCGCCGACTCCAGGCATCCATCGTCTGCGGGATCGAGGCGAAGCCGCCGAAGCCCTCGAACGGCACGACGTTGTCGGAGGTGCCGTGAAAGTGCAAGACGGGCACGGGCCGCGAGGGGGCGCACGCGGTTGTCATGTCTCCACCGGCGACGGGGGCGATGGCGGCGACGAGGTCGGCGCGGTCGCAGGCGAGGCGGTGCGCCATGAATCCGCCGTTGGAGAGGCCGGTCGCGTAGATCCGGCTGGTATCGATGCAGTAGGTCTTCTCGAGCGTGTCGATGAGGGCGGAGATGAACCCCACATCGTCGACGTTGCCGGTCATGGCGTCGCCGCAGCATCGGCCCGCGTTCCAGGTATTGCCCACTCCCTGCGGATGCACGGCGATAAACGACTCCGCGTTGGCCTTGGCGTTCATGCCCGAGAGGGCCTGCTGCTGGCTGGCGGTCGAGTTGCGACCGTGAAAGTTGATGACGACGGGCGCCGGCGTTGATGACGCGTAGCCGGTGGGGAGGTGCACGTTGGCAGTGCGAGTGCGGCCATCGTGGTCGACCTCGACGACCTGGTCGGCTGCGCCAGGCGCACGTCCACAGCCGGTACTTGGCTCGGCCGGAGCCCCATCCATCATCGGCGCGTCGGGGCTATCGAGGCCATCATCAGTGGGCGTGTCATCAGCGATCGCGTCGTCGGCCGCGACGTCATCGTCCGCCTCGCCGGTAGCGCCATCGCAGCTCGCGATGGACAGCACCATCAGGACCGGCACGAAGTTGCGCATTGGTAGAGGGGGGCCCTCGCCAGCACAAGCGCCTCGCCGAAGGCCAGCGAGGCCGCCGCCGCCGCTGGTGGTCCGCCGAACGTGTCACCGGCCGTGGGTCGGTGACGCTGAGATCGCGGTCCTGATCGCGTCACGAACGGCCGTGCGCACCGTGGCCGGCACGACATTCCCGGGCAGCTGACGACACAGCGAGACCGTCCGCTTGAGCGCGGCACATGCGCCGGCGCACCGCACACACGTCGCGAGGTGCTTCTCGATCTGCACGCACGTCGCCTGATCGATCTCGGCGCCGACGTAGGCCGTGAGCTCGTGCGCCAGCTCCGGGCACGGCTCGGCGCTGTCGTTGGTCCCGAGGGTTCCCGCGAGCTCGGTGCGCAGCGCCATACGTGCGCGGTGTAGCCGGCTCTTCAACGCCCCGATCTCGATACCGACGACCTCTGATGCTTCCTCGGCGCTGAGGCCCTCGACGTCGCGAAGGATCAGGACCTCACGCTGCTCGGGAGGGAGCGCCGCGATCGCGCGCGATAGCGCCTCGCCGATCTCGCGGGCGTGTACGCGCGCATCGGGTTGCGGCATCGGATCGACGAGCTCGGTCGCACCGTCTTCGTCGAGCGGACGGGTCGGGCGCCGCCCTCGGCGCCCCTTGATGCAGAAGCTCCGAGCGATCCGATAAAGCCACGTCGATAGCGCCGCATCACCGCGGAACCCCGGCAGATACCGGAAGGCGGCGAGCAGCGTCTCCTGGAGCACCTCGCGCGCAGCATCCTCGTTGCCGCACATGCGGAGGCCGAACCGATAGATGCTCGGCTCGTAGCGAGCGAGCAGCTCTTCGACGGCGGCACGGTCTCCGCTGCGAACGGCCGCCACGAGATCGGCGTCGGAGCGGTCCATTATGTCGCAGTCTACCCACCGCGGTAGGTTCTGCGAACCCTCGGCGCCGTGGATGGCCCTACGCGCCCACCTGGGCCGGGTACGGGGTCCTCGGCCACGTGCCGCCATCGGGGTCAGGACGATCGTGCGAACCCTTTGGACGGCAGGCTGGCTCCATCCAACACCATGCCTGCTCCAGAACTCTCGGCCCGGCGTATCACCCTGGCGCGCGTCATCACTCTCCTGGCGGTGCCACTCGCCGCGTGCACGACACCATCGACCAGCCACGCACCCTCTCTTCCGCCACCCGGCAACGCAGCGTTCGCGGTGACGCTGACGCCCGTTGCCGTCGCCGGCCTACCGGCGCTGCAGTCCTATGTGATCGGCGAGGCCAACGGCAAGTGGTTGCTCATCGGCGGACGCAAAGACGGGCTGCACAAGCGGCGCCCCTTCGAGGCCTTTCTCGCGAGCGACAACAACACCATGGCGTACGTCGTCGATCCGGTCGCCCAGACTGTAGCGTCTCAGTCGATCGCTTCGCTGGCGCCATCGCTCGCTGCACAACTGCAATCAACGAACATGGAGTTCGTCCAGCGCGACAACACGCTCTACATCGTGGGCGGCTATGGCTACGACGCTGGCGTTGGCGACCACGTCACGCATGGCTACCTCACGGCGATCGATGTGCGCGAGGCGATCGCCGCCATCATCGCCGGTACTCCGCTGGCGCCTCACGTGCGGCAGCTCGCGGATGAACGCATGGCGGTGACCGGTGGGTACCTCGGAGAGCTGGATGGCACCTTCTATCTCGCCGGTGGCCAGCGCTTCACGGGCCGCTACAACCCCATGGGCCCGGATCACGGCCCAGGCTTCACGCAGGTCTACACCAACGAGATCCGCCACTTTCGCATCACTGATGACGGGACCACGCTCGCCATCACTGACTATGCGGCGTGGCGTGACGAAGCGGCGTTGCATCGCCGCGACTACAACATGACGCCGCAGATCTTCGCCGACGGCAGCCGCGGCTTCACGATGTTCTCAGGTGTCTTTCAATACGATCGCGACGTGCCCTGGCTGACGGCGGTCGACTTCGACTCCAAAGGGTATCGCGTGGTCCCGGGCTTCGAGCAATTGCTCAGCCAGTACCACAGCGCCCACGTGCCGCTCTACGACGCGAAACGGGGCGAGATGCACACCATCTTCTTTGGCGGCCTGGCGCAATATTCCATCAACGCCGCCGGCGTGCTCACCGAAGATCGCTCCGTACCGTTCGTCAAGACCATCAGCATGGTCACGCGTGGCGCCGACGGCACCCTGCGCGAGTACGCGATTGGCGAGATGCCGGCGCTGCTGGGCACGAGCGCCGAGTTCGTGCCTGACCCGGCGCTGGCGGGGCCCATGCGCGGCATCCTGGCCTTGCCAACGCAGCCGTTGCCGACGGCTGGCCTCGAGCTTGGCTTCATCGTCGGCGGCATCGAGAGTTCGGCGCCCAACGTATTCTTCAGCGACGTGGCCGACGCCAGCATGGCTTCGTCGCGGCTGTTTCGCGTCACGCTGACCAGTGCGTTGTAGCTTGCCGCTTCGGTTTGAAGTCGCTCAGGGCGTCGGTGACGCCGCGAAGTACTCGAGCACGGCCGCGCTCTCGTTCACCGTGCGCTGCGCGATGGCGAGGTCGGTGCCGAGGTAGCTGAAGGCGTGGATGTTGAAGTCGAAGGTCGTGGTCGAGAACGTGGGGCGGAGCTCGCCGGGGGCGAGCAGGTCGGCGATGGGCGTGTACACGTCGGGGCTCGAGCTGTCGAACAGGCCGAAGCGAGGCTCCGCGATGCGCTTCTTCACGATCATCGCGAAGTGACAGGTCACGCATGACACGGTGTCGGGGGTGTTGACGTGGGGGTTCTCGACGCGGATCAGGCCGTCGAACTGGGCGCGGCGGACCTCCGGGGTGAGGTTGACGGCGATGAGTGCGCTGGCGAGATCGTTGAAGGCGTCGGGGCCGATGGGCGGTGGCTGGAAGGCAGCGTCGAGGGATGGCAGGTTGAAGGCGTTGCCACTCTGGGTGGTGGTGCCGGCGGCGACGGCGGCGATCGTGCGGCGGGCGATCTCGACCGGCGAGGTGCTCGCGATGTCGAAGATCGTGAAGGACCACGTCTGCGAGGCGGTCTTGTGCATGGTCGCGACGCGCGTGAGGTTGTCGGCGCCGGCGACCTCGAGGATCAGCGCGCGCAGGCCCGCGTGGAAGGTGCCGCCGAGGCCTTGCTGCACGATGATCGGATGCGGCGCGAGGGGGCCGAGGGCCTCGCCACCCGAGCTCGCGAGGCGGAGCGCCACGATCGTGTCCTTCGCGGCATAGAGCTGCTCGCGCGTCAGGCGATAGAACGTGTGGATGGCCGCGTCGCGGGTCTCGAGCGCCGAGCTGGCGCCGACGATCGGCTGGAGCACGAGTCGCAGCTGGGCCTCGCAGGTGCTCTCATCGGCCGGAGGCAGGACGGGGCCGAAGCACGGGTCGATTCGCACCGCGATCACCCGCAGCGCGGAGTACGGCATCTCGAACGAGAAGCCGCCGAGATCCGTGTCGATCGCGGCGTAGACCGGCTGAGGGAAGAGCGCGCCGCGCGGACCGGCCGCGGTCGCGGCGAGCATGTGCGTGTCGCGATCCTCGTTCGAGGTCGGCAACGGCAGGACGATCGAGACATCGTTCAGCTGGAGGGCGCTGCCGGTGATGGCGGGCGCGTCCGGTGGCGGGGCATCGGGCGCGGCATCTGGCGGTGCCGCATCTGGCGATGGCGCGTCCGGAGTGCTCGCGTCGGGGAGCGCAGCGTCATCACACGGGAGCGGACAGTCCGCATCGGGAGGCGGCGGGCTGGCGTCGGGCATCACGCCGTCGCTACCGACGTCATCCGAGCCCACCTGCATGGACTCGCCGCAGGCCATCAGGGCTGTCATCGCAAACAGCCAGCTCCACCTCGCCATGTGCTTCACCCCAAAGGATTCGCCGGCATGGACCGAAAGGATGCAGACGATCGCCTGTCATCGCCTGGCGCGACCGCGATGCGGACGCTGCACTGCAATTCTTGCGACGGTATTCGTAGCCGTGCAGGCTGCTCGCCCATGCCGAAGCACGACCGCTCCGAGCCTGATCCCGACCGGAGGACGATCCTCTCGGGCCTGATGCTGACGCTGCTGGCCGGGTGCGGGGCGGGGCGACCGCCTCGGGTGGTGCCCGCCGTCGAGGATGCGCGCCGGGCCCGGCTGCGCGAGCTCGAGGCGACGGCACAGGGCCGGCTCGGCGCGTACATCTTCGACACGCAGACGCAGACGGGCGTGGGCTGGCGCGAGGACGAGCGCTTCGCGCATTGCAGCTCGTTCAAGCTGTCGCTCGCGGCGATGGTGCTGCGCCTGGGCGATCGGGGCGAGGCGGATCTCGGCGAGGTGTTGCGGTGGGGGCCGGAGGCGATGCTGCCGGTCAGCCCGGTGACGGAGGCGCACCTCGAGCAAGGGCTCAGCGTCGAGGCGCTCGCCGAGGGGACGCTGGTCACGAGCGACAATACCGCCGCGAACGTGTTGTTGCAGCGGTTCGGTGGGCCGGCAGCGCTGACGGCGTTCTGGCGGTCGCTCGGTGACGACGTCAGTCAGCTCGATCGCCTGGAGCCGGAGCTCAACGACGTGCCGCCGGGGACGACGCTCGATACGACGACGCCGCGGGCCATGGCCCGGACCACCGCGGCGCTGGTGCATGGCGATGTGTTGACGCCGGAGAGCCGGACGAAGCTGCGAGCGTGGATGACGGCGGTGCGCACGGGAGAGCGACGGATCCGGGCGGGGTTGCCGCCTCGCTGGGTGTCGGGAGACAAGACGGGAACGGGCATTGGCAAGACGCGACACACGTACGTCGATCTCGCGTTCGGCGGGCCGGCCGGTCGGCCTCCGTTGATCATCACGGCGTACTTCGAGCCGGCGCGGCTCGTGGAGCCGATGGATCCGGTCGCGCTTGATCTGCTGGCGGCGGTCGGTCGCACCGCGGCGAACGGACTCGGAGATGATGCGGGGTAACTTCGCGCGACGCCGCGATTAGGGGCCGGGGGTCAGGAGTCCGCCGAGCGCACCGAGAACGGCGCCGGCGGCGGGACCGTGCTGCTCGCCCGCGTCGCCACCTTTGCGGGCCCCGACGCGTGCACCGATCATGGCGCCGATGCGGCCGCCACGCTCCTTGCCTTGTGCGCGACCGACCTGCTCGC
>JALHPV010000252.1 GCA_022842285.1 Kofleriaceae bacterium | reverse complement strand
CCACACGGTCCGCCGCGCCACGCCGCCGCCTGTCCCGCCGCCCGGCGACAAGAAGAAGTAGGTCGCGGAGCGAGCAGCCGGTCAGCGCCCGGCCCTCGGGTCCGTGGCCGTCAGCTCGCGGCTTCCACGCCTTTGACCTGGAACACCTGCTTGTCGTCGAGGCGCAGCGCGGTGAGCTGCCGGCCCCACACGCACCCCGTATCGAGGCCCTGGTGGCGCGGTCCGAGGTCGAGTCCGAGGGCGGCCCAGTGCCCGAAGGTGATCGTGTGCGTGTGCCACGCCGGGTCGGGATACGCGAACCACGCGACGGTATTCGCCGGGGCCGTGGACGGGTGGCCGTCGTAGTCCGGATCGACGCGACCATCGCTCTTCAGCATGCGCACCCGCACGAAGTACGCGAGCAGCGAGCGCCAGCGGTCGGGGCCAGTCAGTGAATTGTCCCAGCGCACGGGCTGGGCGGTGGCGGCGGCGGTGAGAAGCTCGAGGTACTGCGCGCTCCGCAGCACGTCCTCGAGCTCGGCGGCATAGCTGCGAGCCATCGCGACCGTCCATCCCGGGTGCAGCCCCGCATGCACGAGCGCCTGGTCGCCGACGACATGAAAGAAGGAGCGACGCCGCAGCCACGCGAGGAGTGGTCCCGCATCGGGCGCGCCGAGGACATCGCCGAGCGTGTCTCGCTTCTTCTCGGGAGCGATGCCGGCGGCGCGAGCGAGGAGGTGGAGGTCGTGATTGCCGAGGACGACCGTCACGCAGCTATCGTGCTCCTTCGCCCACTTCAGGACGTCCAGGGACCGGGGGCCGCGATTGACGAGGTCCCCGACGAGCCAGAGGTCGTCACGGCCGGGCTGGAACTCGATCACGGCGAGCAGACGCTCGAACGAGGTCATGCAGCCCTGAATGTCGCCGACGGCGTAGCGAGCCACGCAGCGTTGGTAGCACGCTCTCAGACCGAGATCGTCGTCGTGAAGAAGCCCGCGCGGGCCGATCCGATCTTGAGCTCGAGGTGCCCCTTCCCCTTGACGAGGTAGGTTGCCCACGCCGTGCTCGTCGTGCCGCGCGTGCCCGGATACGCGGGCAGGTTCGCGCCGCTGTGCAGGCCGCGGCCCCAGCCGTCGAGGTGACCGAGGATCTGGTGGGCCGCGCCGGGATCGACGAAGGCGCAGTCGTGCGCGGTGGCGGTGGCGTAGAGGGGCTCGTTGAAGTCGAGGGCCTTCGCCGAGGGCAGGCCGTAGGTGCCGAGGTACCCGTCGTTCTGGATCGTCACGCTGACGCGCGTGAGACCGTCGGCGAGGGCCACGCGCTCCACGCCGACCACGCGGACGCGCGGGGCGAGGGCGGCGACGCGGAGGAAGACCTGGGCCTGCGTGCGGCAGACGTCGGCGAGCTCGTGCAGGGGCGGGTTCCAGATGCCGATGCGCGGATCGACGCCCCCGATCTCGACGCGCCCGAGCTGCGGATGGTCGAAGGGCTGCCACGGAGGGAAGCACTGGCCGCCGTTCTCGTCGCGGTCCCACCACGCGAGCTTGACGAGGTCCTCCCGGGTGACGCGCTCGTAGTACTGCACGAACTTCGGAGGCCGCGGCATGCCGAGACGCGCGAAGAGGTCCCACAGCTCGACGACGTAACCGAGCGCGCCGCGCTGGTTGTACGCGTAGTCGGTGAGGTCACCGCGCAAGGGCTTGTCGGGCTCGTAGAGGAACTCGTCGTGCCCGGACACGGTGGGATAGCCGGTGTGATCGAGCATCCACGCCTCGAGCTGCCGGAAGACGGCGAGGTCCTCCTGGTTCATCTTCGAGTCGGCGGCGTGACCCAGCGGGCGGATCAACACCCCACCGAAGGTATGGAGATCGAGCCAGGCAAAGATCTCGGGATGCGCGGTCGCCAGCTCGAGGATGCCGCGCGACTCGGGCTCGCTGGCGGGGTACGGGCCCGCGCCGATCTGCTCGTGACCGGGGGCCCACGACCACGGGAAGTTCCGGTTCAGGTCGATCGGGTTGTCGCCGAGAAAGTACGGCGACGGCACGCGCTTGCCGTCGAAGTTCTCGATGAGGCCCTCGGGGTACAGCTTGTAGAAGGGGCCCTCGTCCTCGAGCGTGCGCTCGACGAGAAGTCCCGCGAGCTCCTTGGCTTCGACGAGCTCGCCACTCGGGTCGAGGACACGCATCGCGAGGGCCCGACCGTCGCCGTCCATGTCCTGCGGGATCCAGCGCGGGCTGCCTCGCTCGACGCGGTGGTCGCGCGGGAGCGATCGCACCGTGCGCCCGCTGGTCAGCACGCACTCCGCGCCATCCGGTGTGATCCGCGGCACGATGAAGAACTTCACGTGCCGCAGCCGCTCGATGATCGTGGATGGCAGATCCAACGTGGTTGGCTCGAGGTGGAGGCGCAGGACCTCCTCGGCGATGGCGAGGGCCACGCTCGAACCGGCGAGCTCGGCGGCATGTAGGTTTCCGTCGACGATCACGGCCGGCCTGGCCTCGTCGAGATCGCGCCCCACCGTGAGCAACCACACGTCCCGACCTTCCGGCGTCCGGGCGATCGACGTCATGCGGCAGAGAGCGGGGTAGGCCTCCGTCCAGACCCGGAGCTGGTGCGTCAGCGCCGCGTGATCGAGGTACTTGCTCCGGAAGCCCTGCGAACAATCAACGAGCCTGGTCGTCATCGCATCGCACGATATACTGGTCTCATGGCGACGTATGACCAGCTCCCTCAGGCTCGTGTCGTTCGCAGTCACGGGCAGTACCTGACGCCGCCACCCGCTCCGCCACCGGAGCCGGGCATGCTCGCGCAGCAGCTGCGAGGGGCGCTGGCGCTGGCGCTCGGGCTGTGGCCACTGACAGCGGCGCTGCTCTTGATGGTCGGCCTGTTCGTGCTGGTCGGCCGTTTCGGCTCGCCGTAGTTACGTCTCGTCCTGCTTCTCGACCTCGTCGGTATCGAGGCGCATGGAGCGGAGCGTGCGCGGTAGATCGAGGAGCTCGCCGGTCGGCGACCCCACGAGGATGGCGGGGCGCATCTCGGTGAGCCCCCACGGCTCGATCTTGCCCGCGGTCACCGCGAAGGCGCCGCCGTCGATCTCACCGCGCCGCCCTTCGGCGCCGCTGCTCACAAGCGTCCGCTTGCTCGCGATCCGGCCCACGACGCCGAAGCCCGACCGCATGGGGACGCGCGCGGTCTCGCGGGCGCGCTCGGGGAGGTGCGACAGGTCGACCTCGACGAGGCCGCGCTCGCACGTGAGCACGAGGCGGTACTGCAGCACGCGGCGCTCGAGCAGGAGGATGTTGCCGAAGTCGCCGGTCTCGAAGACGTGCACCCAGCCGGTCGTCGGCTTGCCATGCTCCCGCAGGGCCGAGAAGGGGAGGAGCCACAGCCGCGCGTCATCGATCTTGCGCGCGAGGATGCCGGTGGTCGTGACGACGCAATCGAGGAAGCCGAGCGAGTGGAGCTCGGTGACCTCCGACAGGTGATCGACGGTCCACCAGGCGCCCGGCACGTGGGGGCCACAGCCGAGGAAGACGTTCTTGGCCGAGCTGCCCTTCATCCACTCGGAGATGGCGCACGCCACCTCGGGCGCGCTACCGGTGTCACCGAGGCGGCGGTCACCATTCCAGAGCACGCTGTCGCCGGGCAGGCGGTGGACGGCATCGAAGTGGAAGTAGCGCCCCTCCCACGGCGGGACGAGCGACAGCTTGTCGCCGACGCGGATGCTCTCGACGGCGTCGAAGTCAGCGGGCACCGCGATCGAGGTCTCCCCGCGGGGATCGAGCGCGACGAACAGGAGCCCACGCGGCGTCAGGCCCTGCTTGCGGAGCTCCTTCAGCCCCAGGATGACGGCCGCAGGATCACGGTAGTGGTAGACGCGGGTCGGGATCACAGCAGCACTCCTCGCAGGATCACGTTCGCGATCCCGAAGTAGATCAAGATGCCGCTCACGTCGACGAGAGTCGCGACGAACGGCGCCGAGGAGGCCGCGGGATCGAGCCCGAGGCGACGCAGACCGAAGGGCAGCATCGCGCCCGCGAGCGTGCCCGCGAGCACGCAGCCCACCACCGAGATGCCGCACGTGGTGGCGAGCAAGATGAAGTGGTCGCCGTAGGACCCGAAGTACCCCCAGATCAGCACGCGCAGGATCGCCACCGTCCCGAGCACGGCGCCGAGGAGGAGGCCCAGCCCCAGCTCGCGACGCAGCACGCGCCACCAGTCGGCCGAGCGCACCTCGCCGAGGGCCATCGCGCGGATCATGAGCGTCGAGGCCTGCGAGCCGGAGTTGCCTCCCGTCGAGATGATCATCGGGATGAAGAGCGCGAGCAGGTGCTCCTTCTCGATCTGCGTCGCGAACGCTCCCAGGGCGCTCGCGGTCAGGGTCGAGCCGATGAGCAGGAGCACGAGCCACACGCCGCGCTTCCAGAGCATCTCGCGCCGGCTCGACTGGAGGTAGGGCACCTCGAGGGCCGCCATACCACCGAACTTCTGCGCGTCCTCCGTGGCCTCTTCCTGCACGACGTCGACGATGTCGTCGACCGTCACGATGCCCTTCATCTTGCCGTCGATGTCGACAACGGGGACGACGGTGAGATCATGCTCGGCGAACAGGCGCGACAGCGACTCCTGGTCCATCTCGTCCGTCACGCGGACGACATCGACCTCCATGATCTCGGCCACCGTCTTCGTCGGATCAGCGGCGAACAGGTCACGGAACGACACCACCCCGACGAGGCGCTGTTCGGTATCGAGCACGTAGGCGGTGTAGATGGTCTCGATGCGCGCCTGCGCCTGCTTGCGCAGGTACAGGATCGCTTCGTCGGCCGTCATCGACGGGCGCAGCCGCGCGTAGCGCGTCGACATGAGGCCACCGGCCTCGTCCTCCTCGTAGGCGAGGAGCGCGCTGACCTCCTTGCGGGTGGGCGCGTCGAGCAGGGCGAGCAGCGTCGCCTTGTGCTCGTCGCCTGCCTCCTGCACCACGTCGGCGACGTCGTCGGGCTCGAGGAGACGCATCCACTGACGCCGCTGGCCCGGGCGGAAGTGAAGCAAGAGCTGGGCGTGATCGGACGCCGTGAGGGCGACGAAGAACTCCTCCGCGTCTTCGCGGGGCAGGACCCGCAGACCGTCGCTGCGCTCCTCGAGGTCGAGGAGCGGCCATGCATCGCGGAGCTCGTCGACCGTGAGGTCCTCGTCCTTGTCAGGCTCGAGGGGCGGGCCGACGGTCGGCATCGGCGGCGCGATCGTGGCGCGCCGGGCCCGGCCCGTGACCGGCAAGTCCACGAGCTCGACGACCTCGGAGTCCTCGCCACGGCTCTCGGCGATGGCCTTGATGTCCGCGGCGATCTGCTGCGCCTCTTCGGGCGGCAGCATGCTGATCTCGCCCGTACCCTCGGCGGGCCGGTCGGACACCGGCTCGGGGACGTTGTCCTCGGTGGGCAGCGACATCGGGCCGCACCCTCTCAAATGTCGGCGAGCGTGTCGACGATCAACGGCAACGCTGTCGCGGCCGACGTGCGCGCCACTGCATGGGCGAGATCACCGAACGGGTTGTCCTCGGTGTTCACGTCCACGATCACCGCGCCCGCCCGCCCCGCGAGCGAGACCACCTGCCACGGCAGGTTCGTCTGGGCGGAGGTTCCGGCCACGACCAGGAGCGCGGCCTCACTCGCCACCCGCCGGACGGTATCGAGATGAAACCGGTCCTCGTCGTAACTCTCGTCGAACCAGAGCACGTGCGGCCGCGCCATCGCTCCGCACTGCGGGCACACGAGCGCGGCCCGCGCCTCCGCCGAGACGGGCTCGCCCTTCTGGAGGTCTGGAACCGCCGCCGGGATCGGGAACCGTGTCGGCGTGCACTCGTCCGCGCACCGGGCGAGCTCGATATCCCCGTGAATCTCGTAGGTCGACGCCCGCGGGCTCCCCGCGCGGATATGCAGCCCGTCCACGTTCTGCGTGACGAGTGCGAAGCGCTCCGACGCCGCGAGCGCCACGAGCGCGCGATGACCCGCATTCGGCTCCGCGCCGCGACACACGCCGCGTCGGTACAGGTACCAGGCCCACACGTCCCACGGCATCCGCTCGAACGCCGCGTGCGTCGCGAGCTCCTGCGGGTGGTACTCGCGTGCGCCGACCGTCCAGTATCCCTCCTTGCCGCGAAACGTCGGGATGCCCGACTCCGCCGATACGCCCGCGCCGGTGAGCACGACGATCCGCCCCGTCCGCGCCCGTCCGTCCCGAACCGCCGCGAGCACTGCGTCCATGCTCGCTACTCTACCCACGCGGAGACCCCATCGTCGCCGGGCGTGATCAGCACGCGCGCTCCGGGGGGGGGCGTGCCGGCGAGCATGAGCCGCGTCGCGCCGAGCGCCCGCGCGACGAAGCCAAACGTGTGACGCGCGTTGATCTCGCACACGGCGTGTAGCCGCCGCTCACCAGCCACGCGGTAGGCGAAGGCATCGACGCCGAAGGGCCCGCGGTACCCCACGCCCGCGATGCCCAGGCCCGCGGCGACGACCGCGGCCCGCAGCGCCTCGTGCTCCCCGGCCTCCAGCGCCGGCGGCGTCAGATCGATGCCCACGAAGCCGCCGCGCGCATCGACGACGATGCCATGCGGCGCCTCCATGGCGACGCGTCCCTCCGCATCCACTCGCGCGCACACCCCGACGTCGAGTAGCCGGTCACACCATGGCTCGACCACGACCGCTCCCTGGCGCGCGATGAGGCGCCGCACGTAGGTCCGCTGGTCGGACGCGAGGGCCCCCGTCCACCGCATCCGATCGCGTCCTGCCGCCGTCCACGGCGCCTTCGCCACGAAGGTGGATGAATCGGCGGAGCCTGCGCGCTCGATGTCCGAGAGCTCCGACGCGACGAACGCGCCGGGCAGGGCGAGTCCGAGGGCGTGGACGAGGCGACGGTCGTTCGCCGCCTGGGCGGCGGGGGTGTCCTTCGCCCAGGCGAGGTCGGACCGAGGCGGGCGCCCCACACAGTAGGTCGCGGGCGGCAGGCCGACGATCCGACGCGGATCGATCGCGGCCGGCGTCCACACCTCGTGATCAGCGCCGTCCGCGAGCGCCGCGACCAGCGCGCCATACAACGACACGCGGCGGGCGACGCCACCGGGCAGGGAGCCACCGGCCCAGCGCGCCTCGACATCGAGGTTCGCGTCGATGATGAAGGTCATCGCGGTTCGCCGGAGGGGCGCTTCGCGGAGGCAGCGGCGAGGTTCGCGATGAACTCGTCGTCGAGCCCGGCCCGGCGGCGGGCGTCGATATCCATGCGGGCCCCACGGGCGCGCGAGGGTCCGAGAGGCGGACGTACGTGGGCGAGGTACGCGGACCAGGGGGATTGGTCGGGGGCGAGCTTGCCGAGCCAGACCCAGGCGAAGTGCACGTGGCTGATCTCGTCGGCGTGGACGCGTTCGAGGACGGCGGCGGTCTCGGTGTCGCCACACGCCCGGGCGGCCTCGGCGTAGTCGCCGGCAAAGTCGAGGTTGGCGTTCTCGAAGGTGAGCCCCATGGCGCAGACGAGCTCGAGCGGACCGACGAAGTCATCGAGCTTGTTCCAGAAGTGTCCGGTGACCGGATGGTCGCCGAACTGCGTCTTCAGGGCCGCGAGGCGGCCGCGGTAGAGCTCGAGGTGGCGCTGCTCGTCGGCGAGGATGGCGACGAGGCCGCGGCGAAAGGCGAGCGGCGCGTCGGGGTAGGCGAGCAGGGCCCATGCGAAGAGCTCGATCGCCTGGAGCTCGTGGTTCGCGAGCGCGTGGATGATGCGGGCCCGCTGGTTCGGATCGCGGAAGCCGGCGAGGGGCGGTACGCGCGCTTCGCGACCAGGGACCATCACGAGCTCGGGCGGACGTGTGGGGCCGGGCAGGCGGAGCGGCGGCTCGGCGTCCTCGAGGACCAGGTCAGCCGGCGGCGAGACGAGCTTGGCGGCGAGCGTGTCCCCCGTGACGATGCCGAGCGCGTAGGCGCGGGCGGAGGTCACAGGAGCGCCGAGGTCACGATGAACGCGACGTAGGCCAGCACGAGCACCGCGCCCTCCGCGCGCGAAATCTTTCTGGATCCGCGGAGGGTGACGATGCCGAGCAGGGTGATGAGCACCAGCGCGATGCCCTCGGCCGTGTGCATGCGCTCGCCGAGCCGGATCGGATGCAGGTAAGCGCTCACGCCGAGCACGAGGAAGACGTTCAAGAGGTTCGAACCGATCACCGAGCCCACGGCGAGGGCCGCGTGACCGCGCCAGGCGGCCACCATCGAGCCGATCAACTCGGGAAGCGCGCAGCCGATCGAGATCACGGTCAGGCCGAGCATGCGCTCGGACATCTCGACGTGTTCCGCGATCGCGCGTCCTCCCCGCACGAAGAGGTTCGAACCGAGCACGAGCAGGACGAGCCCGAGCGCCGTCATGATCGCGGCGAGTCCGCGCGAGGTCTTCGGCCGGGCCTTGCCGCCGAGGTCTCCGCCGCTCTCGCTGGCGCGCTTGTGCTCGGGGTCGAGCTCGTCGTCAGGCTCGAGGCCGGCCGACACGGTCAGCGTGACGATCGTGAACAGCGCCGCGCACCCGATGAGAATCATCCCCTCGAAGCGCGACAGAACGCCGTTCCACAGGAAGATGGGGACGGCGATCGCGGAACCGAGGAGGATGGGGACCTCGCGACGGATGATGCGGCCGTCCACGGTCGGCGGCGCGATGAGCGCGGTCATGCCGAGGATGAGACTGATGTTCGCCGCGCACGAGCCGATCACGGTGCCGAGGGCGATCGGGGGATGCAGCGCGACGGTCTTCGTCGCCACCGCGAGCTCGGGCGCCGACGCCCCGTAGGCGACGACGGTGAGGCCCACGACGAGCGGCTTGACACCGAACGCACGTGCGACGGCTGCCGAACCGCGGATGAGCCACTCCGCACCCCAGTACAGGATGAGGATGCCGACCACGACGGAGCCGATGTCGAGAACGAGGCCCACGGCTAGTCGCCGCCTCCGAACTTGTAGCCCTTGGTCGCCGTGCGCGCGAGGAACCGGGCATCGTGGAGCATGCGATCGAGCTCCTGCTCGACGTTCGAGTCGTAGATGCCGCGAATCTCGAGCTGGCTATCGACGAGCATGAAGTAGCCGCTGTGCGAGATGTTCGGCGCGCCAGACTGCGTGACGCCCTCGAGCACCATGGAGTTCATGAACGGACCCTCCACGAGCGCCTTGATCTGCGCGGCGTCGCCCGTCAGGAACTTCCAGCGCCGGGGGTCGGCGTTGAAGTGCTCGGCGTAGGTCGCGAGGCGAGCGGGGGTGTCGTACTGCGGGTCGACGGAGATGGAGAGGAGCTTGATGGGTAACCCACGCTTATCCGAAGTGCGCTCGGCGATGCGCTGCATGCGGAGCGAGAGCGTCGGGCAGATGGAATCGCAGCGCGTGAAGATGAAGTCGACGATGGTCGGATGGCCGCGCAGTGCGTCCTCGGTGACCTCGGTCCCCGATTCGTCGACGAGCTTGAACGGCGGCACCGCACCGTAGCGTTCGAGGACCGGGTCTTCCTTGCGGCAGAGCAGCGTAGGTCCGATCACCGCGGGCACGACCGCAGCGACGAAGATCACGAGCAACGCGATCAACAGGCGAGGCCCAGGCACGGTCGAACCCTGCCAGATACGGTGGGCGGACGCACGCCGTTCCGGAGTAAGATGACGTGTGCGTTATCTCCTGGGTGACTCGTCGGAGGCCGGGCTCGAGTTCAATTATCTCGCCTTCTTGAAGGAAGTCATTGACTGCTCCGTCGTCCTCCTCGAGCACGAGAGCACCCTCACCTCGGCGGGCGACAAGCGCCGGTCGCTGGAGAAGGACGCGAACGTTGTCCTGGCCGCCCTGGACGAATTGTCGCGGCGTACGACCGAGCTTGCCGAGGTCGTGGCCACGGAGCAGGCTGATAACGCGATCGGGCGCTGCGCGGAGACCATCGTCAAGCAGACGCGCGAGGCCGTGGAGAAGGAGAGCGCCGGAGTGCGTGAAGCGCTCGCGGCTGATGTGGCGCGCGTGGAGAAGGAGGACCTCGGTCTGCGCTCGCGCGGGATGGAGATCGTCGAAAAGCTCCTGAAGTCCCACGAGCTGCCGGGCGCGGAGAAGACCATCGAGGTCACCTGGACCAGCACGAAGGTCGCGGCCCTCGCCCGTCAGAAGACTCCATATGGCATCGACGCCACCGTCGGGCTCGAGCTGCCGGCGGGCACGGACCTCGTGCCGGACCTGCGGGTCGAGCGCCTGGCGGAGCACGCCGAGCTATCGGCGCTCGAGGTCGGCGGCTGGCTGAAGAAGTCGGACAAGCTCGTGCCGTACAAGATCGGCCGCTACCACATCGTCAAGCTCGTCACGACCGGCGGCGCGACGGGCAGCACCCTCGTCCGGCTGCGCTCGACGGCCGAGACCACCAGCGGGGGCTTCGACCTCGTGATGACCCCGAAGGGCGAAATCTCCGTCGAGAACGTGACGGGCGAGCCCGTGCGCGAGCTGACCGTCGACAGCACGAACAAGCCGGCCATCGACGCGATGCTGAAGAAGCTCGATACCGCGGCGCGCGCGCTCGGCGATCACCGCACCGGAACCGTGAGCCTCTCCGTCGATGGCAAGCCGTTCAACGAGCTGCCCCGTACGGGCGTCGTCGCCGAGCGTCTGATCGGATCGGTCGCGCCGATGGTGCACAAGATCGCACAGCACTCGCGCAGCCCGGGTGAGCTCGTGCTTCGCCGTATGCTCGGTGAAGATCGCCGCGAGGAGATCTTCGTTCCCGTCGCCGACCTCACGCGTCGCTGGGCCAACCTGCCGCCGGCGGGCAAGGAAGTCTTTGCTCCGCTCCGGCTCGAGGTGGATCCCGCGGCCCCCCTGCCCGAGCACTCGGGGCCGCAGCGCCGCCCCGTGACGTCGGGGCCGGTGGATCGAAGCGCGCCGCCCTCCGGCGCGGCTGCCGGCGGAGTCCCCGC
>JALHPV010000251.1 GCA_022842285.1 Kofleriaceae bacterium | reverse complement strand
CCTCTGGTGGCGTGGTGGCCGAGCCCCCGCACGCGACGAGGGCTGGCAACAGCAAGTGACCTGCACGCATGCCCTGGTTCTAACCAGAATCCCCGCGGGGGGCCCGATTTCGGCGGCGGAGGTCCGACTCCCCCGAACGCGCGCATCGTCGCAAGTGCCCTACTATGCGCGAACGATGAAGGTCCTGGTCCTGAACGTCGGCTCGACGTCGATCAAGTACAACCTGTTCGACATGGACACCGAGGCCAAGCTGGCCTCGGGGAAGGCGGAGCGGGTCGGAGCCGGGCAGGGCAGCGCGGCGGACGCGCTCCGCACGATCCTCTCGACGCTCACCGCCGATGGGGCGCCGCTTGCCCAGGGGGCGCAGCTCGGGGCCGTCGGTCATCGCGTGGTGCATGGCGGCGAGCGATTGATCGCGCCCACGCTGATCGATGACCGCGTGGAGAAGATCATCGAGGAGTGCGCGGTGTTCGCGCCGCTGCACAACCCGGTGAACCTCGCCGGCATCCGCGCGGCCCGCGAGGTGTTTCCGAAGGTGCCGCACGTCGCCGTGTTCGATACGGCGTTCCACGCGCAGCTGCCGCCTGCGGCGTTCACGTACGCGGTTCCTCACGAGCTGTACCTCGCGAAGGGCGTGCGGCGGTATGGCTTCCACGGCCCGAGCCATCAGTTCATGGCGCTGTCGGCCGCCGACCACTTGAAGACGGATCTCTCGCGGCTGAAGCTCGTCACCTGTCATCTCGGAGGGGGAGCCAGCTTGGCCGCGATCGAAGGCGGCGTGTCGGTCGATACGTCGATGGGCATGACGCCCCTCGAGGGTCTGGCGATGGGCACGCGCTCTGGTGACCTCGACCCGGCCATTCCGCTTCAGCTCGCGCGAGACGGCATGGACTTCGACAGCATCGACAAGCTGCTCAACGAGGCGTCGGGGCTCGCCGGGTTGTCTGGCCTCGGTCCCGACTTTCGCGATATCGAGCGAGCGGCCGACAGCGGCGTGCCACGGGCGCGCCTCGCGATCGACGTGTTCGTACACCGGGTCCGCAAGTACATCGGCGCGTACGCCGCCGTCCTCGGGGGAGCGGATGCCATCGTGTTCACGGGGGGGATTGGCGAGAACTCGGCACGCGTGCGCACGGCGGTGTGCAGCCACCTCGCGTACATGGGCGTCGTCCTCGACGAGGAGCGCAATCGGACGCAGCGCGCCGCGGATCACGGGGGCCTCGTCGAGATCTCGCAGCCGCGCTCGCCCACCAAGGTGCTGGTGGTCGTGACCGACGAGGAACGCATGATCGCGCGCGAAGTCACCCGTAGCATCGCCGGTCCGACGGCGGCCATACGCAGCGTGCGCGCGCGGCCGATTCCCATCGGCGTCAGCGTGCGTCACGTGCATCTCAGCCGCGCCGATGCGGATGCACTGTTCGGCCCCGGTTACGAGCTCGCACCCAAGCGCGACGTGACGCAGCCGGGGCAGTTCGTCACCCGCGAGACCGTGGATCTCATCGGGCCCAAGGGGGAGATCCGCGGGGTCGCCATCATCGCGCCCCTGCGCGGCCAGACGCAGGTGGAGGTCGCCAAGACGGATGCCTACCAGCTCGGCGTGTCGCCGCCGCTCCGCGAGAGCGGCAAGCTCGAGGGAACGCCGGGGCTAACGCTGCGCGGACCGGCAGGGCAGGTCGCGATCGGCAGCGGCGTCATCCTCGCGCATCGCCACGTCCACATGAACCCCGAGCAGGCGGCGGCCTACGGTGTCGACGACAAGGACATGATCAAGGTCCGGGTCGACGGCGAGCGCGAGATGACGATGGGGGACGTCATCGTCCGGGTGAGCCCGCAGTACACGCTCGACATGCACATCGACACCGACGAGGCCAACGCGGCCGGATTGACCAGCGACAGCGTCGTCGCGTTCGAGGGCAAGCAGTAGCCTAGCGCGGGGGCGTCGGGGTGGTCGTCTCGATCGGCTCCGTGGGGTCGGTGGGATCGGTCGGGTCGGTCGGATCGGTGGGATCCGTCGGATCGGTGGGATCCGTCGGGTCGGTCGGATCGGTGGGATCCGTCGGATCGGTTGGATCGGTCGGATCGGTCGGATCGGCCTGGCAGTTCAGCCGCGACTCCAGATCGTCGTCATCACCCGGGCAGATGTTGACGAGATCGCAGACGCAGTAGCCCACGTCCTGCTTGGCCCCGCCGCACTGGACCTTCTGCGTCTCGCACGAGCCGGTGTACGTGTCGCCGGTGGGCCCGCCGTACTGGGCCTGGCAGTAGGCGGTGCAATCGATACGGACCGGGTGCCCGATGCCCTTGGCGTGGTCGTGACAGGGGAAGTCCTTGGCCCCAACGGCCGGGCCCGTCTCGATCAGAAATCCGTTGGCGTCACAGGTCTCCCAGATATCGCCGGCCGGCTGGTGGGTGCCTTTGCCGCAGGTCTTGTCGTTCCCGTGAAACGGATGGCACTCCGGGACCTCCTCGGCGATGCCCTTCACCTCGAGGAAGTAGCCGGCCTTCGTCTGGATCGGGAACGGACCGGGCAACCCTGTGTCCTTGTCCGGCTTGTCACCGTGCAGGCGACCGTGCTCGTAGTCGTAGCCCTCGCGGTGGTCGTGGCCGTGCTCGGGGTCGTGGCCCGCACCAAATCCGGCGACCGCGATCTGCTGGGCGCGGTCCGGCGCCTTCACCTTCGCGCTGTTCGTGGAGTCGGACTCGACACAGCCGGTGACCACGACGACGAGGGGAAGACCGAGCAGGGAGAGCTTCATGTCGGGGTGTCTACGCAACGGCGGTGCCACGCCAAACCCGCGGAGTTGGGACCTCAGGGCCGCCCCTCTGCTGGCCACTGCCCTCGGGTGCAGGCTCCCACCTGCAGCGGCGGGCCCTCGCGATCGCGCGTAACCTGGTCGACGCGGCGGTCCTCCAAGGCGGACGCATGTCGTCGTCCTCCGCGCTGGCTGGGCTGACCGTCCTCGACGAGCAGGGCCACACCGTGCCGCTCGCGGCCCTGTGGGCCGGCGGACCGTGCGCGCTGGTGTTCGTCCGGCACTTTGGTTGACTGCACTGCCGCGAGCACGTGGTGCAGTTGCACCGTGACCGAGAGCTGCTCTGGAGTGCGGGCGTCGCGCTGCACGTGATCGGCAACGGGGCGCCGATGTTCATCGCGGGGTTTCGCGAGACAACGGGCTATGACGGGTCGATCTATACGGACCCGTCCCTCGCGGTCTTTCGCGCGGCCGAGCTCCGGTCCGGGATCCGGACCGTCGCGACCCTCGGCACGGTGGCGCGCAGCATCGGCGCGCTCCGCCGGGGCTTCCGGCAGGGGCCCGTGCAAGGCAGCGCCCTCCAGCAGGGGGGAGCCGTCCTCGTCTCTCGCGAGGGCCAGATCCTGTGGCAGCGCGCGTCGGAGGGACCCGGCGACAACGTCAGCGCGGCCGAGATCGTGGCGGCGTACGCGAGGACGAGGTAGTCCGCCCCGGCAGGCGGTCGCTACTCGTCGGCTTGCCGCAAGTAGCGCACCACGCTCGCGTCGAGCCGGCTCTGCACGAGCTCGATCACGCTGTCGATCTCGGTGACGGTCATCGATAGGCGGGACGCGAGGCGCGCGCGGGTCTGCGCGACGAGCGCCTCGCGAGCACGCAGGAGCCAGCGCGCAGCGGTCGCGCGATGTACGCCGAAGGCGGCGCCGATGGCATCGATCGAGAGGTCGTACACGATGCTCTGGCGCAGCAGGGTTCGATCCTTGGCGCTCAGATCGCCGATGGCCTCGCGCAGCGCGCTGGCGAACTCGCCCCGGTACTCGGACTTGAGCTGCGACAGCATCGGGTTCGTGTCGATCGAACCGAGCGACTCCTCGAGGGAGGGCAACGGCTCCTCACGCTGGCGCTTCTTCAGGTGGCGAAGCAGCTCGCGCGTCGCGATGATGCGAAGCCAGCCGCGCAGCGGGCCCCGGCCGCGATACGCGACGATGCCGGGCGGCTTGTCATCGTGCGGCACGAGTAGCTGCAGGCGCAGCACCTGCTTCACGTCGTCCACGACATCGCCCGGAGCTCGCATCGTGGCGCCGATGATGTCCACCTCGACGAGCACCGCATCGAACGCCGCATGCGCGTTGGGGTCCTGCGCGGTGCACGCGGTCGCGATCGCGAGATCCGCAACCGGGGCGAGGGCGAGCGCCGTCGCGAGATCGCCATTCGCTGCGGCGAGGTCGGCGAGGCGGTCCCCCAGGAACTGGGCCAGCTGGTGCTCGTCGAACTTGATGGTCGGCCACGTGTCGCGCGCGGCGCTCACCGCATCGGACCACGCCGCGGTCACACCCGCGCCGGCGGGGAGGCCGCTCGCGGTGGCCAGCAGCTCGACCGGACCCATCGCGCGACTATCGCATGACCGAGGCGTGCCACACTCGCCGGCACTCGATGGAGTGCCTCGACGCAAACGTCGTACAGGACATGATGTCCGGCACGCTGCCTGCGGCGGCCATGCAGGCCGCCCTCGAGCATCTCGACGACTGCGAAGAGTGCCGGCTGGTCGTCGCGACGGTGGCGCGCGAGGCGACCGACGTGCCGCCCGACGGCGCTCCGAACCCGGTATCGCTGAACGAGACGGCGCCCGCCGGCGAGCGTGATCTGAAACCGGCAGGGATGGGCGTTCCGATCGGGCGTACGTTCGGTCGCTTCACGATCATCGAACGCCTCGGGGCGGGGGCGATGGGCGTCGTGTACCGCGCCCGGGACACGGAGCTCGGACGCGACGTCGCACTCAAGCAGCTCCGGCGTCCCGACCCGGCGTTCACCGAGCGTCTGGTCCGCGAGGCGCGGTCGATGGCGCAGGTGAATCACCCGAACGTCGTCGCGGTCTACGACGTCGGCGTCACGGACGATGACATCACGTACATCGCGATGGAGCTCGTCGAGGGGACGAGTCTCCTCGCGTGGCAGCAGCAGCGCACGGTCGCGGAGATCGTGCAGGCGTACATCGCCGCTGGACGCGGGCTCGCCGCCGCCCATGCGACGGGCATCGTCCACCGTGACTTCAAGCCCGACAACGTGCTCGTCGGGCGCGATCACCGCGTCCGCGTGATGGACTTCGGACTCGCGGCCACGCACGCGCCCCCACGTTCGGCAGTGGCGTCTTCGACGCCTGCCGTCGACCTGACCGTCTCGGGCAGCGTGCTCGGAACACCCGCGTACATGGCGCCCGAGCAATTCCAGGGCGGCCACGTCGATGCCCGGACGGACGAATTCAACTTCTGCGTCGCGCTGTACGAAGCGCTGTATGGACAGCGCCCCTTCGAGGGCGGGGACTTCGATCAGCTCGCCGAGGCCGTGACCTCCGGGCGCATCAGGCCGCCACCACCCGGCGCCCGCGTGTCGCGCAGCCTTCGCGCGATCGTGGTCCGCGGGCTCAGCGTCCGACCTGGCGATCGCTTTCCGACGATGGACGAGTTGCTCGGCGAGCTCGGCCGCGACCGCGCGCGACCGTGGCGCCGCGTGACGTACGTCTTCGCCGCACTCGCGGTGCTGCTGGCCGTGGGCTTCGCGGCGAGCTGGGTCGTGCGCGATCGCGTCACCGACGAGATCCGGAGCTCGTTCGACGCGACCGCTGCCCAGGCCCGCCGCACGATCACGCTCTATCGCGACCAGTTCGACGTGATGTCGAACTTCGTCGATGTGTTCCCCGTCATGACCGAGGTCGCGGCGCGGCACGACGAGGCGGACTTCGGGCTCGGTGCTCCCGAAGCCGACGCCCGCACCCTCGAAGAGCTGCATGCGAAGCTTGCTTCGACCACGTGGGATCTCGCGCGCAGGGTCGGTGTCCGCACCGCGGACACGGTCATCGCCGTCGCCGACTACAAGGGACGCTTGCTCTACACCAGCGCCGCGCCCACGCGCTGGGGCGCCGACATCACGCGCCTGCCGTGGATCGCCAGTGCCATCAGCGCGGGCGGTGGGTCCTCGATGAACATCGTGCGCTACGACGACCGTGTCCTGGCGGCGACCGGCATCGTTGGCGACCGGCCGCCCGCTGGCCTCGCGATCGTCTTCACGCGCACCGTCGCCGTCGCGGGCGAACCGCGTGTCCACTTTCTCCAGGTCATCGACGCCGAGAGCCTCCTCGACCAGATCCGGATCGACCCCCTCACGCGGCTGTCGATCCGTGGTCTCGACGGTACCGAGGTCGGCGATGCGCAGCCCACGCTCGAGGGCAACGCCACGCGTACGGTGGCCATCGAGGACTACGCCGCGACCCGCGTCACGGGCACGCTCGTGATGACGCACGCGCGGGACCCGATGCTCGAGCTGTTTCCCGGTTCGCGCACGCTGTTCGCGCTCGGGACGCTCGCCGCCCTCGCCGTCGCGCTCCTCACGGGGATCCGGGCGCGGTCCGTCGCGGCCCGCAGCTAGGAATTCACCAGTCCTCGCGGGCGCTTACCGCGAGCGTGCGACATCGCTCGTCACCCCTCCTCTAGTCCCAAAGGAGAGTGGAATGACGAGTCACTACAACTACAAGCGCCTACAGATGTTCGTATGGGGAGCACTCGCCCTGAGTGCATGTGGTGGGGACGATGGGGGCGATGGGGATCTGGGGGAGCAACCCGATGCGGAGGTCCCGGCGGGGCCCATCCTCCAGCGCGCATCACGCAGCAGCACGATCGCGCTCGCCGACGGGGCCGCGCGGGTCGCGATGGTGAATCCCGAGGACGGCTCGCTGTCGGTGTTCCAGACGTCCGATCACGCACGTATCGCCAAGGTGGCGACCGGCACCAGCCCCTCGAGCGTCGTGATCGCGCCGAACACGACAACCGCGTACGTCGCCAATCGCGCGGACGGCACGGTGGTGCGCGTCGTAGGGATCGACGGCGGAACCCCGGCGGTGGATGCGACGGTGGACGTGGGCGCCGAGCCGGTGGCGCTCGCGCTCTCTCCGACCGGCAAGCAGCTGTTCGTCGCCGAGCTCGCGGAGAGCCGCGTCTCGGTGATCGATACCGCGACGATGGAGATCCAGACGACGTTTGCGGTCGACCGGCCGCGTGCGCTGCTTGTCACCAATGACCTCGACGAAGAGGACGCCGACGAGACGCTCGTCGTGACGCAGTACTTCGGGGTGGCGACACCCGGGGGTGAGGCCAAGGACACCGGCCGCACGGGGCGCGCGCAGCTCCGCGGCCTCGCCGATCTCTCGACGAGCAAGGCGATCGAGCTCGCTCCGATCGACAGCGGGTTTCCGCGGGGCGGCGTCGCCGGCAACCCCACCGTGAGCGCATCGCCGAACCTGCTGTCCGCGATCGCGACCTCGAAGGGGCGCCTGTTCATCACCGGCACGGCCGTATCGCCCGAGGGCCCGACGCGCTTCGACAACAACGTGTTCCCGGTCGTTCACGTCGCCGATCTTGGCGCGGGCGCCGAGATCACCGGAGCGAGCGGAACCACCAACCTCGCGCGCAAGATCTACGACGCGCTCCCGACGCCATCGGCGACCACTCCGCGCTTCATCCCTGGTGACCTCGCGGACCTCGACTTCGTCGAGGGCTCCGATATCGCCTATGCGATCGGTCGCGCGGGCGACGTGATGGTGCGCGTCACCTTCGGCGCCACCGTCACCGTGGGGTCGACCCAGAACACGCTCATCGATCTCGCCGGCAGCGCGGCGATCGGCACGTGTCAGAACCCGACGGGCGTCGTGATCGATAGCGTGCACCAGCGCGCCTACGTCAACTGCTGGGTGTCGCGGCGCCTCGCCGTCGTCGATCTGGCCGGGCAGCAGCTCTCGTCGACGTTCGAAGCCGCTCCGGCGCCCGCGAACGCGGCCGAGGCCGCCATCCAGCGCGGCAAGCGCTTCTACTTCACGGGCCGGGGCCGCTGGTCGGCGAACGTCGCCAATGGCGCCCGCGGCGGCGAGGGTTGGTCCGCCTGCAGCTCGTGTCACCCCGACGGCCTCACCGACAACGTGTCCTGGCAGTTCGCCTCGGGCCCGCGTCAGTCGACGTCGCAGGACGGCAGCTTCTCGCACGGCCCCGGCGCGCAGAAGCAGCGCATCTTCAACTGGACCGGCATCTTCGACGAGCACCACGACTTCGAGCGCAACACGCGCGACGTCTCCGGTGGTCTCGGCGTGATCACCACGGCCGCCGCCCTGGCGGACTGCGGGCAGCTCGACAAGGAGACCCCGGTCTCGCTCGCCGGCATCGGTGGTCTCGGCCGCCCGCTCGCCGAGCTCGCGAACGACTCGACAACCGCGCTGTGCGGCCATCGTGACTGGGATGACATCGACGCGTACGTGAAGACGATCCAGCCGGTCAAGGCGCGCAAGGCCACCGCGGCCGACGTCGTCGCGCGCGGCCGTCAGGTGTTCACCGACGCCGGCTGCGCCAAGTGCCACGGCGGTTCGGGCTGGACCGTCTCGCGGCGCTTCTTCACGCCGGCCGCGGCGACGCTGCAGACTCTCGCGACCTCCGCGTTCACGCGCCCCACGTTCTTCCCCGCGACGTGGATGTACGACAACGCGACGGAGCCCCGCACGCTCATCTCGGCACAGCCAGCGCTCACCGGCGATGCGACCGGCCCGGCCGAAGCGGCCGCAGTCCCGATCGCACAGAGCGCGTGCTCGACTCGCAACGTCGGTACCTTCGGCCTACCCGGTGACACGACGCGCACCGACGCGCTCGAGGTGCGCCCGGCCAGTGGGGCCTTCGTCCGCGCCCAGGGCCGCGCCGGCTACAACGTCCCGTCTCTGTACGGTCTCTCGCTCGGGGCCCCGTACCTCCACCACGGGCAAGCGGCGACGCTGCCGGAGCTGTTCTCCGACGCGCGGTGGTCCTTTCACACCAACGCCGGCAACGCCAACGCGAGCGTGCTCCTCGCGCAGAGCGGCAAGCTCGACGACCTCGTGGCGTTCCTCTTCGCCATCGATGCCAGCACGCCGGAGATCGCCGTCCCCACCGATCCCGGCACGGGCGCGAGCTTCGACGCCTGCCCGTGACGGGGGCGCACGCGGCGAGCGGGACCGTCCCGGCCACCGGTCGACCGTAACCGTCGCGGTCCGGCCAGCACCCAAGCGAGCGCATGACAGCCCGCGGCCTGGTCGACTCCTTCCTCGAAGCCTCGGTGGTCGGGAGCTTCACGCGGATCGGGTTCGCGGTGCGACGGCGACTCGATCACTGGCGTGACCTCGGAACCGTCGCGGGCCGCGTCGTGGTGATCACGGGGGCCACGTCGGGACTCGGCTACGCGGTGGCTCATCGCCTCGCGGAGCTGGGGGCGGACATCGTCATCGTGGCGCGCGATGCGAAGCGCGCGGAGCAAACGCGAGCCGCGCTGCAGGCCGTCACCGGGCGTGCCGGCTTCGACGTCGTGATCGCCGAGCTCGGCGATCTGGCGGCGGTCCAGCGCGCGGCGGCCGCGATCCGCGAGCGGCATCCCCGCGTCCATGCGCTCGTCCACAACGCGGGCTCGCTCGACGACATCCGCAGCGAGTCGCCGCAAGGGATCGAGCAGACGGTGGCGACGCACGTGGTGGGGCCGTTCCTGCTGACGACGCTGCTCCAGCCGGTTCTCCAGGCCGCGGCCCCGGCGCGGGTGATCTTCGTGTCGTCGGGTGGCATGTACACGGAGCCGCTCGACGTCGCGGCCCTCGAGATGCCGGCTGCCACGTACGACGGAGTCAAAGCGTACGCTCGCGCCAAGCGGGCCCAGGTCACGCTCGCGGGCCTCCTCGCCGAGCACCTCCGCGACGCGGGCATCGTGGTGCATGCGATGCACCCGGGGTGGGCGGACACGCCAGGGGTGGCCCGCTCGCTGCCACGGTTCCGGCGGATCGTGGGCCCGCTGCTGCGCTCACCCGACGAGGGAGCGGACACACTCGCGTGGCTCGTCGCCGACGACGGAGCGCCGCTCGCGACCTCGGGGGCGTTCTGGCTCGATCGCCGGCCGCGGTCGCCGCATCGGCTCGCGCGGACCCGCGCGGCGGATACGGCCGAGGAGCGGGCACGGCTATGGGCGTGGGTCCACGAGCGCAGCGGCCAAGCGCTTCCCCGCACGTAGGGCGCGGCGGCTCGCCCGGTCTGTTCCTCACGCGGTCGTCGTGGAACGTGACGACCGATCCGAGGCATAGTGGTCCGGATGTTCTCTGGAGCACGGTGCCTGAGTATCGGCATCATCATGACGGGATGCAGCTTCGAGGGAGCGGGTGGCGACGATGGGATGGTGACGCCAGGCGTCGACGCCGCGCGGGACGCGAGCCCCGATCCTGACGGTGCGGGCAGCGAACCGGACGCGCCGGTTCCGCCGGATGCGCAGGCGTGCTTCGGCACCACGTTGACCGTGTGCTTGAACACGTTGCCGACCGACGGGGTCACCATCAGTGCGACCGAGAGCCTGGATACAGACTCATCGCCTCGGTGTGTCGAGAGCAACCACCCCGAGCTCTGCGTCGTTGCGGGGACCTTCGTCACGGTGACGGGCGGGGGCACGCGGGTGCGGGCCAGCGGCTCGAGACCGCTCGTGCTGCTCGCGACGGCGGGCGAGGTCGGAATCGATGCCGGCGCGTCGGTCGAGGCCTACAGCTCGAACTTCAGCGACGGGACAGGCATCGTCGGTCCAGGGGCCAACGCGGCGGACTGTATTCGTGCCGGCATCGACGGCACGACCATCGGGACGTCCGGTGGTGGGGGGGCGGGCGGCTCGTTCGGCGGGCGCGGAGGTGACGGCAGCAATGGCGATTCGAACCCCATTGGCAACGAGGGTGGGCCGGGCGGCGTGGCCGCGACACCCGCGTCGACGGTGAGCGAGTTACGCGGCGGCTGCCCGGGCGGGACCGGAGGACGCCCGGACAACGTCGCGAGCAGCCGTGGTGGGGATGGGGGCGGGGCGGTCGCGCTGATCGCGAGTCTGCGCGTCCGGATCGACGGCCGGATCGACGCGGCGGGCGCCGGCGGCTTCGGCTCGGTGCCATTCTCGGATGGCGGCGGCGGCGGCGGCTCGGGCGGCATGATCTATCTCGAGGGTACGACCGGTGCCGCCATCGGCGTCACGGGCGCGATCTACGCGAACGGCGGCGCGGGGGCAGGCGGCGCGGGGAGTGGCTCCAGTCCGGGTGGACGCGGCGGCGAGTCGGCGGGGCCCGCGCTGCAG
>JALHPV010000250.1 GCA_022842285.1 Kofleriaceae bacterium | reverse complement strand
GGGTTAATTACTCCGGTAGTTCCGGGCATTTCGGTATGCCTGGAGAATTCCAGTGCGGATCGCTTTCGAGCGAATTCCTGTTGAGGTGACGGGCGCCGAATGTTCCAACAGAACAGGTCGCCAAATTGTGGTGGCGGCTATGTGGAGGGCAGTAATGGCGCTCGGTACCGTCAAGTGGTTCAACGATGCCAAGGGCTACGGCTTCATCAGCCGTGCGGATGATGGCAAGGACGTGTTCGTGCACTACTCGTCGATCAGCGGCGAGGGCTTCCGGACCCTGAATCAGGGCCAGGCCGTGGTGTACGAAGAGGTGAATGGTCCCAAGGGCTTGTTCGCCGCGAAGGTCCAGGCCGCCGAAGGGGACGCTGCGCCCGCGCCCGCGCCCTGAACGGGTGGCTCTACCGCGCGCCCCGGCCGTTGGTCACCGGGCGAGCTGGGTCGCGCGCCACTGACCGGACTTGGTCTTGGTCAACACGATCGCGAAGGACTCCTTCGACGTGCGGACCTGCACCACGAGGTTGCCTTCGGGCAGCTGGCCGCCGTACTCGGCCGGCGTGAGGAGCTTCCACTCCTTCATCGGGCCCGACTCGACGATGAGCCCCTTGTACATCTCCTCGAGCTCGGCGGTGTTTTCGGCCGCGACCTTGCCGCCTGCGTAGAACGGCACGAGCGAGTACTTCACGAGCTTGTCGACCTGCGCCGTCGCGAAGGCCGACACGAGCAGGTTCGCGGAGAACACCGCTTCCTTGTCGGTGACCGACGTGGAGGGTGACACCTTGTCGTCGCTCTTGCCGTCGTCGGGCGTGACGGGCTTGTCGCCCGACGGCCCCTTCTTCTTCGAGCCCGGGACCTTCCCGACGTTGCTGACCATCTCGCCGTCGTCGAGCGAACCCTCGCCGTCGTCGGGGACCTCGCTGAGGATGTAAGGCTCGACGTTGAACGTGCCGCACTGACGCCAGTTCCGGTAGAAGGCCCAGCGCAGGTACACGCGGCCGTTCACGGACCGAATGGCCTCCGGGGTCGTCTCGTAGGGCGCGGCCGAGAGCACGGTATCGACGGCCGCGACATCGAACTCGGTCTCGCCCGAGGTCTGCGCGATCGTGACCTTGTGAACCGAGCCATCGGTGTTGACCGAGATCTCGAGGTTCACCATCAGATCGACGTTGTTCAGGTGGTAGTCGGCCGCCTTCTCGTCGAGGTCCTCGAGGAAGCCGAAGCCCCATAGCTCGTGAATCCGGCGGTGCATGCGCGCCACGTACAGCGCGAACGGGTGCGCGCGCGTCTTCAGCGCGGTCTGGTTGCCGGGGCGCACGTCGGGGACGAAGTTCTCGAGCGAGCTCTTCACGGCCTGGAGCTTCTTCTCCCAGCGCCCCTTCTTGCTCGACGCCTTGCGTGCGGCGACCTGCCGCTCGGCATCGACCTTCTCCTTGCCCATGATGCGCTCGTAGTCCTCGAACGCGAGCGGGCTGTTGATGCCCGGCGTGCCCTTGTCGCCCTTCTTCTTGCCGTCGCCCTGCTCGGTGATCTTGCCGCGGCCCGCGATGCCACGCATCGAGAGCTTGCCCGGCGCCTGCTCGCCCTCGGTGCCGTTCTCGCCGCTGTCGCCACCTTCGCCGGCGATCTCGCCCTTCGCGACGTCGTCCTTGCCGCTGTGGTCGGTCTCCTCGACGCGGTCGGGCGTCGTGGCCTCGGTCTCCTCGTTCTGCCGGATCTTGTCGTCGGGACCGCCGACTTCCTCGCTGGACGTGTCCTCGCTCTCGCGCGACGCGACCTGCTCGCCTTCCATCTCCTTCTCGAGGTTGGTCTGCTCCGCGCGGGTCTCTTCGGCGACATCGCGATTCTTGTCGGAGAGCGCCGCCGCGTCGTCGGGAGCCTTCTCGACCTCGTTCTTGTCGTCCTTCACCTCGACCATCACCATGTTCGGCGGGACGGGCGGCGGCGGCTTCTTCTCCTCGGGCGGCGGCGGGGGCGGCGGGGGCGCGATTGGTGGCGGCGGCTTGATCTCCTCGGGCGGCGGCGGCGCGAGCGCGAGCTCCATCGGCGCATCGAGCTTCTCGGCCTCGATGGGGGCGACGGGCGGTTTGATCTTCACCTCGGGCGGCGTGATGACGTCCGCGACCGCGACGAGCGGCTCCTCGGGGAGCTGCATGTCCACCTTGTCGGGGACCTTGTCGAAGGTCGCGAGCAGCTCGGTGTCAGCGCGCAGCACGAACGTGCAGTCGAGGATGTCGGTCTCGGAGCTGGCGATATCGATGAGGTTCGCCGTCTGATCGACGGAGCACGTCGCCATCGGATCCGAGAGGTACGCGCGCAGCTCGGGCGGCGGCCGCATCGGCAGCTGGGTCCATCCGCCGAACACGGACTGGTCGCCAATGTTCACGGTCATGCGCACGCGCGTGCCGACCGGCAGCTCCACGCGACAGCGCCCCGTGCACCGCTCCAGCGGCACCGAGTCGCCCACGCGCGAGATCAGGATCTGCCCGAAGCCTTCGCCATCGAGCTCGACCTTGAGGATCGGCTGCTTCTCCGGCCGCGAGAGCTGGAAGCCAACGACCGCCGCGGCTTGTGTGGAGAACGAGACCGCGATCGCGGGGCCCAGGAGCCACCCGCCGCGATAGCGCCGTCGTCGATCGCTCCGACCAGACACCGAGTGATCAGTGTGACATGGCTCAGGCCGCCAGGCCGGCACCAACTGCTAGATCGGCTTAGCTGAGCTTGCGGTAGACGCCGACGACGATGCCGATGATGTCGACCGACTTGAAGTCGGCCTTGCGGACGATGATGGGGGCCATGTTGGCATTGGCCGGCTGGAACCGGATCCGGTCGCCCTCGGGGTAGTAGCGCTTGACCGTGGCCTCCCCCTCGATCATGGCCACGACGATCTCCCCGGTCCGGGCCGAGGGGGTCTTCTTCACGAACACGTAGTCCCCGTCGAAGATCCCGTCGTCGATCATCGATTCCCCGACGATCCGGAGTCCGAACACATCCCGGTGGTTACCGACGAGGACACGGTCCACGCGCACGGTGTCCGTGGCCTGCTCGACGGCCAGGATGGGCTGCCCCGCGGCCACCCGGCCGAGGATCGGGATCTCGGCCATGTCGTCGTCACTCGAGACGATCTCGACGTTGGTCCCCATGGGCGCCCGACGGAGGGGCACCACATCGCCCCCGTCCGGATGAATGGGTCTCATCGCGCGGGACTTCAGGTCCTCCCGGCGCAGGTGGCCCTTCTTCTCCAGGGCCTTCAAGTGGTCGTTCACGCCATTGGTCGACTTGATCGCGAACTGCTCGCCAATCTCGCGCAACGTCGGTGGGAACCCCCGCTCCACGATGGAAGCTGAAATAAAATCAAGGATTTCCCTTTGCCGCTGAGTGAGCGCGTCTGCCATGGCCACCTTGGTGGTTCGAGTGTCGTACTGAACGGAAATACCGTACTGAACGCATTCTCACCACGGAAGCCACGGAGTCAATTTTTTCGCCGATCCCTCGTACGATTTCCGTTCACCCCCGACCATGGAGTCCCGTGAAGGCCCTGATCGCCAGCCTCGCCCTCATGCACGCCGCCATCGAGCGCGGCGACCTCGACGAGGCGGCGCGACAGGGCGACCTCGCGGGCCCGGCCGTCGTGGCGACCGCGCTCACGTCCGAGGACCGGATCGATCAGCTCGCCGCGATCGCGGCGGCGACGACCTCGGAGGCGAGCCCCGAGCTCCTCGAGCCGCTCGCGCTCACCGCCGGCGGTCCGGATCGGCGCAC
The DNA here is from genome assembly GCA_022842285.1 of Kofleriaceae bacterium. GTDB lineage: Bacteria > Myxococcota_A > Polyangia > Haliangiales > Haliangiaceae > JABFXX01. Next base: position 7,384 of record JALHPV010000250.1, on the reverse strand, counting down.
GGCGCTCCCCGCGGCGCGCGCGGCGAAGCGCATCACGCTCGATCTCCTGCAGGCGGTGATGAACGACGCCGCGCCGGATGACTACGCCCCCGCCGACCTCGATGCCTGGCGCACGCAGTGGTCTGCCCTCGCCCTCCGCGCGGACCGGTGGGTCGAGCTCCGCCTGCTTGCGCTCGACATCTGCGGCACGCTCGCGGACGCCATCGCGCTGTACCCGACGACCGACCGACCCGACCTCGGCGCGGCCAAGGAGCTCGGCGTCGATCCCGTCGCGATCGCCCAGGATCCCGATCCCGCGATCGCCGCGCGCGCCAAGCTCTAGGCGGCCGCGCGCTCGGCGCAGCAGGCGCACGAGCGGGCGAGCGCCCAGTCGAGGAGCGCCCGGTACGTGGCGAGGTATGCCTCGACGGTCTGGAGCTCGGCCGGGCCCGTGCTGCGGTGCGCACCGACGAGCTCGACGAGGAGCGGCTTCACCTGTTCGAGGAAGAAGTCCTCCGCGCACCAGCCGATGTCGGCGAGCGGATCGACGAGGAACGCGTCGGTGTCGTACGGATCATCGAGGTCGTCGGACTCCGCGCGGCTCAGCGATGGGGGCCCGGCGCGCACGCAGTCGTCCCAGAGAGCGCGCAGCTCGGGGTCGAGGCGGGCGTACATCTCGAAGGATCGCCGGGCTTCCTCGAAGGATCGGAACACGCGCGTCATGGGCGCAGTGTCCGGATTGGGTCTGACAGTCAGCGCAGCGCGGCGGCGAGCTGGGCGTAGGCATCCCTGCGGAATGCGATCGCTTCTCCCGATTCGCACAGCTGCGCGAGAGTGAGCTCTTCGTCCGCGGGAACGAACAGGCGATCCCAGCCGAGGAGGTGCGGGCCGGCCGGCTTGTCGGCGATCCGACCCTCGCAGGTGGCGGTGAAGATCGTGATGTCCGCACCCGCCGTGGGACGCAAGGCGATCGCGAGCTGCATCTTCGCTGGCGTCTCGCGCCACCACTTGCAGAAGCGATTCTCGTTCTCGCTGTCGAGCTCGAGGCGCAGGGACTTGCCGTCCATCGTCGTCAGGTCGACGGCCTCGGCGAAGCTCCCGCCGGGGGTCGGATGCGCGAGCACCTTGTCGCGGGCGCGCTGTCCCGGATCGGGCGCGGCCGTGTTGAAGCCGCTCTGCAGCGGCTCGACGGTGAACGCGAGCCCGGGGACGATGCGGCCGAGCTCCGCGCCGCGCAACGGATTGCCATCGATGAAGACCAAGCTCATTCGATCACCACCTTCGTCGCCGCGCCGCGGCCGAACGTCTCGGGCATGTACATCTCCTCGGCCCGCGGCGGCGGAACCATGAACGTGCCCAGCGTCGTGGCGCGCGCGACGTAGGTGAGATCATGGACGCCCTCGGTGAGCTCCTCGGCGAACGCCTCGACCCGGTCATCGCGCATGTTCTGGTGCTCGTACCACGCTCCCCACCAGCTGCGCTCGTCATCTGCCGCTTCGTCATCGACGGTGGCGGTCATGGCGAGCTCGGGATTCAACGGCTCGAGGCCGGCCGGGAGCGGGTCGACGAGCGCCACGTGGTAGCGCGTGACCTCGTTGACGAGCGAGACCTGCACGCGCACGCGCGCCCCCGCCTTGAACTTCCAGGTTCCATCGGGAAGCCGCGTCACGTCCGTCGGCGCATCGACGGCCTCGTAGCGCCGCTCCACGACAAAGCCGTGGTCGGCGGGCTCGATCACGAGCGAGGCCGGCGCGTAGGTCATGCCGATGCGGTAGTAGAGGCGACCGGCCGCGCCGTCCTTGGCGATGGTCAGCGCCTGCTGATCGTGCGTCGCGACCATGCCCATCGGGATGGAAATCTGGTTCGACACCGTCGAGCGACCGCGATACGCCGCCTCGCCGGCGAAGTCGTCCCCAAGCCAGACGCGCGCCACGAAGCTCGGAGACGTCTTCTCGTAGGCCTGGAAGTAGCGGTCCATCGCGAGGAGCGCGAACACGTTCTCCTGCGTGTTGAGCCACCGGCCCCGCTTGCGCGCTGCGAGCAGCCCCGCCGTCACCTTCGGGATGAGGTCGTGCGTCGGGGCCTCGGCGATCAACGCGTCGAGGGCGATGCCCGTCGCACGGTCGTCGCTCGCGAGCATCACGTGCGTGCCGTCGCCGTAGCTCGTGACGAACGTGGCGGTGCCCGCCGTCTGCGTCGCGCGATTCACGAGGTACTGGAGCAGCGCCGCACGCTCGGTGGCGGCGGACTTCTGCCCGGACAGCGTCGCGAGCAGCCAGGACGCCGCCTCGACCGTGAGCTTGTCACTCGCGGCGAGCGCCTTCGCCGCCTCGAGATCGAGGTCGCCGAGCTGCTTGCGGGTGCGGAGCGCGAACGCCGACATCGCCACGCGCATCTCCTCGCTGTAGTCGGCGAGCCCCTCCTCGATCTGGGAGAGGTACTCCTTTGCGTCGTCGAGGGTGCTCGCCGGCACCGCGTATCCCTTCACCTTGGCCTCGGCGAGCGCGAAGGTGATGAACGTCGTCAGGTACGGATAGGAGCGCTCGGTCGTGCCCCAGAAGTCCCAGCCGCCGTCGCCGCGCTGCGCATCGACGAGCCACTGGATGTCCGTCGCCATGCTCGTCGCGATCTCGGGAGCGGTGGGCAGGCCCGGCGCCTGGAAGGCCGCCATCACATCGCGGAGCGCCGCGATCGCCAGGATGCGGGACGCGCGCTGTTCGCTGCACTCGTACGGATATCGCGCGAGGTAGAGCACGGCGTCGGTGAGCGACTGCAGCGTCGTCGACGAAGTCGTGACGTCCAGGCCGCCGTACTGCATCACGACGGCCCCCGGCAGCTTCACCGGTTGCGCGATCGAGCCGGCCGCATCGATCGTCCCGTACGTCGCAAACGCCTCGGTCGTCGCCGGCGTCCACACCGGGATCGAGATCTCCGCCGCGTCGCTCACGTCGCCCGCCGCCGCGATCACCTGAAAGCGCGCCGTGCCCGCGGATTCGATCGCCGCGGGGAACCTCACCTCGACACGATCGTTCGCCGGCACGGTCACCGAGCGCCCTGCCCCCGCGGTCAGCGCCAGGTTCGACGTCTGCACCGCGAACTGCACCGTCATCGGCGCATCGGTCTGGTTCTGGACGACGACGGGCAGCTGGAACGAGTCGCCGAAGTTCGCGAAGCGCGGCGGACTCGGCCGCACCATCAACGGCAAGCGCGCCGTCAGTGTGCTCTCGCCCTTGCCGAAGCGGTTGCCCTCGGCGGCGACGGCCACGATGCGGTAGCGCGTGAGGTTGTCGGGCAGCTTCAAGGCCACGGTCGCCGCGCCCTTCGCATCGGTCGTCACCACGGGCGCGAAGATCGCGAGGGCGTTGAAGTTCGTGCGGACCGCGACCGCTGTCGTCGCCGGGCCAGGCGCCGCGACCTTCGCCGCTTCGGCCTTCTCCGGCTTCAACTCCTTCATCTTCGCCTTGGCGCCGCCGACACCGTAGCCACTGCCGGTGCCCGAGCCGTGACCGATGGTGCCGTAGCGGCCGGTGCCGATCGTGCCCCAGCCCGTGCCGCCGCCACCTGGCCCGAAGCCCGAACGGCCAACGCCGAAATCGTTCTCCTCATCGGCGATACCGTCGTAGTCACGATCGACGCCCGGATCGTCCGGCGGCACCGCGAGGCTCACGAGTGCACGAGAGCGCGTGGGGAGTAGGCCGGGTCCGCGCAACTCGTAGAAGTCGCTAATGGGATCGGCGAACGTGCGGCCGGCGAGCGCGAGGATCGCTTCGTCGACGACCACGACGGCCACATCGGCCGCAGGTACCGGAGCGCCGGAGGCATCCACGATCCTCACCGCCACCGAGGCCTCCGATCCCGGCGCGAGCTTCTCGGCCGACGGCGTGACGGAGACCTTCAGTGCCCGTCTCAGCGGCGGAATCGACAGGTCGATCGAACCCGCGGCATACGCCGGTCGGGTCGGCTGCGTCGGATCGGGGTTCCCCTCCGCATCGAGCCTCGGTACCGCGCCGACGAGCTGCAGGTTCACGGTCAGGTTCGGCACCATCGCTTCCTCGATGGGCACGGAGACCACGTGAGTCGCCTGCGCGAGGGTGATGCGCTCGGACTTCACGATGCCGCTGCGCGCCCACGTGACGATGCCCTCGGCGGGGAAGAACGGCGCCTGGATCAGGAGCTGCGCGGTGTCACCGGCAGCGTACGTCTGCTTGTCGGGCACGATGTCGACGAACTCCTCGCTCAGCACGCGCGAGCGCTTCGGCGTACCGCCACTCACCCAGAACGTCGTACGGGTCTCGTTCGGGCGCCCCTGCGCATCCTTGATCGTGGCGATCACGCGGTAGCGGCCGCCCTTCGGCGTCAGGAACGTACACGTCTGCGGTGCGGCGGCGGCGACGACGTTGCACGTCTGGAGATCGAGCTCCTTCTCGACGTCCTCGCCCTTCTCGACGACCCAATCGAGCCGCGCCGCCGTCACGGTGATCGCGTTGCCGGCGAGCGCCTTGCCCTCGGGATCCACGCCGATGACCTCATACTCGTAGGGCGTGCCGGCGGCCACGAAGCTCGTCGCCGCCTTCACGCCAACGTAGGCGTTGGACGGATGCACCAGCAGGGTCGTGACCGCGGACCACTCCTGCCGGTTCACATCCGACACGGTCGCCTCCGCTGTCACCGTCATCGGTCGCGGCGGATTCACCGAGACGAAGTCGGCGTGGAGCGTGTGCGTGCCCGCGCCGTCGGTGCGCGCCTCGAACGACTTGCGCATCTCATGCCGATTAGCCCGCGGAGCACGGTCGTAGGTGCGCCACCATGGCGTCCACACGCCGAAGCGGTACTCGTCGCGATTCGGCGGTGCAAAGCTCGCCACCTCGGACCGTAGGACCCAGTTGACGTCCGCTCCGGCGAGCGGTCCACCCGCGAAGTACTTCGCATGCACCGCGACATCACCGCCACCGCCCACGACGAATGGCCCCTGCAGAGTCTCCGCCGACACCTCGAACTCGGGTGCGCGGAACTCCTCGATGCGAAACTCGTGCGAGGAGTTCAGCTGCGGCCGCGAGGTACCGACGGGCGTGAACTCGACATCCGCGTCGCCGAGGTTCACTGTCTTCGGTAGCGCGAACGTCAGCGAGAATCCGCCGAGCGCGGTCACCGGGACCGAGCCTCGTGTCAGCTCGTTGCGCTCCGGATCTCGAACGACGTACGTCACGCTGGTCGGCATCGCGCCCGCGAGGAGGCCGATGTCGCCGCCCTCGCGGTAGTCGACCGTGCGAATCCAGCCCTTCAGCGACACGGTTTCGCCAGGCTTGTACAGGGTGCGATCGTCGAAGACGTGCCAGGCGAGCTGCACGCCCGGGTCGACCTTCGTCCAGCCTCTGATGGACCAAGACTCCGAGAACGGCGGCATCACGACGCTGTCGGCGCCACGCGTCGCCACGATGTACGACGCCCGCCCCGGGCTGTCCTCGACCAGCGGGAGCACGACGAGACCGGTTGCATCGGTGGTCCCGCGGTTGCCCGGCGTCACAATCACCTCCACGTCTTTCGCGGGTGTCCCCGCGGCGAGCTCCGTCGCGAAGACCCGCACCTCGGAGGCGTCCTTCATCACGTCGAGGCCGAGCTTCGTCACCTCGAACCAGCTCACCGCAGGGGACGCCCAACGATTCTTCTCGATCGAGGGCGTCGGCGTCGCGATGACCACGACATGACCGACGCCATTGGTAAGTCCCGGCGCGAGGTCGACCTCGGTAGCCGCGATCGCCGACGGCGTCGCGCTTGTGATGGCCACGACTCCATCGAACACCTTCGTACCCGGCGGTGAGGCGCCCCGCGGGCCATACTCGGCGGTGGTGTAGGCGAGGAAGGCCTGCAGGTCGGTCGGCTGGACGCGGTACATCTGCACGGCGAGCCCGGTGTAGCCCACCGTGTAGAACGTGGCGGCTGGCGTCGTGGAGCCTGGATCCGCGACGACCACACCGCCGGGCCCATGGAAGAGGGGCTGGCGCTCCTTCGTCGTGAATCTGTGCACCGATGGCTGACCGAGCGCTTGCCCGAAACCGTCGGTGAGCGTCCCGGCGAGCGTGATCTCGTACGTGGTCGTCGGCTCGAGGCGGCCCATGATCGAGATGTGCGACCCGCGCGCGATGATCTTCTGGTTGCCGAGGACCGGCTTCACCGTTACGTGCTGCTCGGGCGCGAGCTTGGCGTCGAGAGGCGTTGTCAGCTCGAGCTCGAAGCTCGTGCCGGGACGGCAATCATCGTAGCCGCATCGGGCCTCGCGGACGGAGAGCGGCGGGAACGTGCGAAACGAATGGGACAGCGCTTCCGGGGTCGGGTTCGGGCCCTCGGCCGACCGCGCCCCCGCCGCCAGCGTCACTTCGATCGTGGCGTCCGTTGGGAACGTCGCGGTCGGGCGCACGGCGAGCCACCGGCCGTCCTGTCCATTCGCCTTCAGGTCCTCGATGCGCGCGGAGAGCGTCGCGTCCTTCGCGAGCTCCTGCGGCGACAGGGGGCGTATGGCGATCCGCTTGTCGTCGGCCGTGACCGCGAGCTTGGTCACGAGCGAGCGCGCGTCGATCGCCTGATCGAACACCAGCAGGATCGGCGTGTCGGTGCGCTCCGCGTTGCCACGCGGGTAGGCATCCTCCACGGTGAGGGTCGGCGTCGTGAAGTTGAACCTCTCGTGCGTGACGAGGCCCCCGCCGGTGGCGCTCTTCGTCCCCGCCGGCACGTCGACCACATACGTCGTGGACTGCCGGAAGCGATCCTTCGCGTGGAACTGGAGCGTGCGCGTGCCGACCCAGCGCCACTCGCCTGGCACCGCGGGCGTGATCGTCGCCGGGACGGTCTTCGCGGCCTCGGACTGGGAGGACACGGCCACCATCGGCCGGTCGAAGGTGATGGAGACCGTGGTCGCGAGCTCGACCGCACCGTCGGGCGAGTGCTGCGTGACATGCACCGGCGCGGCCGGATCGCCGATGGGTGGGGTCAGGTTCGATGGCGGCGGCGGAAACGCCTGCGCGCTGATCGTCCCCGACTTCGGCGGCGGGGCGCTCTTGTCGCGCAGCGCGAACGCCGTCTGATCCGTCGGCGGCCCCATCAGCGCCGGCGCGCGCGCGAGCAGCGCCTGCACCGCCGCGTCGTCGAGCGACGTCGCCGGTGCGATCGTCGTGCGATCGACAGCGGGCGCGCCCTGCGTGCCGTTCGACAGCCTGAGTTGCAGGCCGATCGGCGCGTCGGGCCCGGGGACCTGATATGACGCGGCCGCGCTCCCGCTCCCACTCCCTCCGCCGCCGCCGCCCTCAGTAGCCTTGTTACCGCATGCAGCAAGCGCGACCAGACACCCCAGAGCCAGCCATCGCATTACTCGACGATCACACGATCCGAGGCTCCACGGCCGAAGGTCTCC